>JAFVTO010000236.1 GCA_017503165.1 Clostridia bacterium
GTGGTGTAATAGAAAAGGGGGCTGAGTCTTTCGCTTAATTAAAAGCTTTTGACTCAGCCCCTTTCCAAATTTTCAAGAGAAAAATATAAAATTTCCACTAAATTTCTATAGTGTTCTTTCCTGTGACTTTTGTTCGGCGCTGAATGAGACAGCCCCTTTTTGATTGATTTATTTTAGCTGTCAGGTCAAATTCCAAGCAGAGCAAGGAATGCGTTTACCTCGAGCTCGCGGTCGGGATGCTGCGCGAGATATTCCTCGGAAGCCTCTGCAAGTGCTTCCTTGTCTTCCTCGGTAAGCATATTCGCAGTTCCGAAGGCGTTTACGCGATCCTCGCGGATCTCTCCGTTTTCGGTCATTGCATCCAGGATGGTTTCATAACCAAGCTCGGAATCCATAAGGGTTGCGAGCATTTCATAGGGATCCTCAAGCTCTCCGTGCTCACCGAAGAGGTTTTCTCCGGAATGGTCTCCCTTGCTTGCAACGATAACCATGTTTATGATGGATCTTACTGCGGTGATGTCAGCCTCACGGTGCTCTGCATCGTGTCCGACGATGTTGTCTATGAGAATGTTGATGAAATCAATGGTGGTATCCAGCTTTTCGGCGGGGAGTCCGTATTCGGCAAGTCTGTCAGTGGTGAAATAGGTCTTTATGATATTTGCGGAATCGGGAGTGAGTGCTCTGATAAGCTTTTCGATCTCCTCGGGTGAGGTCAGGGTGTTGCTGTTCATGGATGCGGCAATATCAAAGCCTACCGCAACGGTGTCGAACGCCTTTTCATAGTCGCCGGAGCCGTTGACGATGTTTGATGCAAGATCCTTTGCCTCGGAGGCACTTACGCCTATACTGGAGCGCACGGTCTCGGACTGTACCAGAGAAGTGAAGAGAAGTCCTACGGCATCAGATCCAACGGAGGAGGTGCCGCCGAGGGTGTTCAGTATGCTACCTGCCGCAGAGGTGATATCGGAAATGTTTGTAAGCTCTCCGTTGGAGTCCTCAAGCACCTGCATGATCTCAACAGCCTGGGATACTATCTGCGTGAATGCCGCAGCCTCCTGCTCCAGGTTTTCCGAGTTGATCTTTCCGCTGCCTGTGGCATTGAGAATATCTTTTACCGTAACCAGGGTGGTAATAATGTTTTCGGGAGCTGAGAGAGAGCCAACCACCTGAGAGGAGCCGGAAAGGTTCTGGGAGGATGCAAGCGAGCCTGTGAACATGCTCATTATCTCTTCAGCCTTTTCCTCGCCCTTGGTTTCAAGTGCTGAGGTCAGAGTGTTTCTTACCTCAGTCTGTATTACCTCCGCTCTGTTATCCGTATCCTCGGGAATGGAGGAAACGTTATAGACGAGAACGGCAAGTCTACCTATAAAGGTATTGTTCAGGATTTCCTCCTGGCTCATGCCTGCGTATGCAGAGGAGTAGAAGTCTATTGCGTGGGTTATGGCTCCGAAGCCGTTGAAGGTGAGTCCGATGGTCGAGCCGCTGTCGGGAGCAGCCTCGGTCGCAATTGCATATGCTCTGAAGAAATCGCGGACGAAGCCCTCGGTGACCTCATCTCCGCCCAGCTTTTCCATATCCTCGAGCATGGCGAGCGCAAAGCAATCCTGCAGGGTATCGTCAACCACGAAGCCTGCATCGTCAAAGGCGACGCCAAGCTTTTCGGCAAGCGCCGGTACGCGCTCTGCTTCGGGCTTTGAATCAAGAGTGTTCAGGAACTCGGTCAGTTCGGTGACGAATTTGTCGTAAATCTCCTCGTTTCCTGCGGGAACGTTAAGCGCGGTGGTTATCGCCTTTATTCCCATATCCGTAATATCAGAGATAAGAACGTTCATACGCGGGTTTGCGCCCAGCGCCATTATCATATCGTGAAGGACCGGACCGGTGGACAGTGTGTTGATCAGGGCGTTCGTGTCCGACGCCTGCGCCAGAACTCGGTTCTCTACCAGTATGGCTATGATCTGTACAGCAGTGTCTACGTCCTCGGTGAAGTGCTCTCTGTCACGGGCATCGTCGTGCAGAATGGTGATCAGATGGTTGAGCAACGGGTTGAGCATTTCTCCTGCGTCAGGCATCTCCATTCCCATGAACGCCTCTCCGTGGATCCAGCTGTCCGTTGCATTATAGATAAGCTCGCCCGCGACAGTCGGCAGAAGCACAGAGTCGCCAAAGGAGGCGGAAAGTCTCAGAAGTATCTGAGCCTGCTCGGGGCCGTACGTCGCAATATCGGTGTTTTTGGAAAGCTCGATCACGTCGCACGCGAATACCGACAGCGCGCCGATCTCGTTTGCAAGCGGAACGCTCTCGCCGTCCTCAACGGGAATTGAGGTGAGAACATCGTACACAAGCTTGCCCCCGGAAACACGGAAGGTGGTGACAACGGTGGATTCCGAAACCTGATCTACTGTGGAGAAGATAGGGTCCTCGCCGCTCAGTATCGCCTCGGACTGATCCTCCGGAAGAATGTCTGACTTTGCTACCTGGTCTATCGCTATCGGTACAAGCTCCGTGTAGCAGGCTACCGGAATAAGGAACGCAATGACCATTACCGCTGCCTGCAGGGTTCCGTAAAAGGTCGCCTTGAAGGCAGAGCGCTTTGCGTGGTGAAGCGGTATCGCCAACAGAAGTGTGATAACGAAATATACCACCCACGTTACTACGCACAATACCAGGAAGAGCACGAAGAACAGTAGCGGCGCGAGTATGGCGCATACACTGTTCTCGACCAATACGGTAAGCGTGGGGGACATGGAGATTACCTCGTTAAGTGTTTCTGCAATGTCCGGCGCATACATTTCCAGCGAAGGCATCAGATACGTATCTATCAACGTGGCAAGATTGTTCTTCAGGAACAGCGTTGCAATGAATGCGACAACTGCGCTGAGCAATACGGTGAAGAACCGGAATTTGGCTCGCGGACTTTTTCTTACAAGCGCGAATATGACACTGATAACAAGAAATGCGACCAGTCCGGACAAAATTATAACGTCCATTTCAGAAAATTAACCTCCCTTTCTTAAATGACGGTTGTGGCAAGTGTGTTTTTTTGGGTATCTGCAAGAGATGATACATATACACTATACCATATTATTCCGAAATTGTCAAGAGCTTTTCGGGAAAAGTTTACTATATTATAATATTGCGCGACTAAATTGTATTATCCTCGGCTTCGGGTGGTCAGTAAATTTTAAATTAACCGATTTTTCGACATTTCTTTCAATGAATGCATAATCACCTGTCCCGTCTGCGCGCCGCGTTTAGGCGCAGAAAGAGTCGGACTTGCTTCAAATATAAGCTGCTGTGTACCTGAGCCCCAAAGAGATCGCGGCGCAGCGGAGTTTGATCTGGATCAGGGTTGAAGACGGTAGAGAGCCGCAGCTGTTTATCCGTCGATAAGGGAATACAGCTTTTCAGTCTCCCTTGAAAAATCAAAGCTCTTTTCCTTCAGCGCCATGCGTTGCTTTTCCAGCTCTTCGGGATGCTCCAGCGCGTTCTGTAACGCATCTGTTATCCCCTTAAGAGAATTTTCGGTTATCACTCCGTCGATGCCGTTCCGTATCTGCTCGTGAGCAGACGAATACTCGGTCACTATGCATGGAACGCCAAGTATCTGAGCCTCTGTTACCGTCATAGGCTTCGCTTCAGTCCGGGAGGTCACTACCAGGCGATCAGTTGCCTTATAAAAGGGGTATGGGTTTTCGACGCTTTCAAAGGGTATGACGTATCCGCTAAGTCCGTATCCGGAAAACAGCTCTCTGAAGCGGGGGCTGTCGTTTACTCCGAGGATACCCCAGCGGAAGCGGTACCCTTTTTCCTTAAGCGCCGTCGCGGCATCCAGCAATCTGTCCAGCCCCTTGACGTAAATATCCGGTCTGCAAACCGTAAGAAAATCAAATCTTCCGTGCGTTTGCGCTATATCTGCTTCGTCGGCAAGTCGTCGCATCCGCTTGGGAGAATGAAGATTTTCGATACAGAATATTTTATCGGCGTATTCCGGATAAAGCTGAATGAGGTTTAGTCGGCAGCTTTCGGATACGGTTATCAGCGCGTTTGCCACACCGAACGCCTTGCGGTCAATGTCCGGATCGGTACCTGCGGAACGGTAATCGAGATGTATAAATACCAGCTTCTTGTCTGCTTTTATTTTGTCCGAGAGCAGATAAGAGGCGCTCCATCCCTCGACAAAGGCTATTGCGGCGCGGTAATTCTTCCGTATAGGACGGCTTATGCGCACTCTGGCATAGGACATATATTGGAGCACGACGTATTTGTTTTGCTTTTTCCGCTTTGCCCGCATGGCTCTGTGAAACTGTGGCGAGAGGCTGAGAATTGCGGCTTTTGTCAGCCTGTGAAGCGGTGAGTTGCCGTAAAAAGCCGCGCCATTGAGCAGATTTACCTGCTCAGGCAGCCGTATGCCTTTGGGGATATTCTCATTTCTGTATGTGATAAGATCGACCTCATAACGTGAGTGATCCAGCTCGCTTAGCAGGTTGATGAGACTGGTGGTGCTTCCGCCGGTGGTAAGCGACTCGTATATTATCAGAATATGCTTTTTACCTTGAGTCATTGCGTCGGTGTCCGCCCGCATTTTTGTCACCCTCCTTTTTCTTGCGCTTTCTGTTTGTCGGTATTATGATACCATATTTTTCGGGTTTTGTCAACCGCTCATTGCGGAAGCTGCATCGGATAAGGATCGGTATGGAAAGAGCATGAAACGGACATGAAACGGACAGGAAATGGACAGGAAACGGACAGGGAATGGACAGGAAATGGGCAGGAAATGGGCAGGAAATGGGCAGGAAACGGACAGGAAACGGGCAGGGAACGGACTGTTAAGGATGTGGAAAGAAAAACGAATTTTCAGTTAGATGATATATGATACACGGATTGTTCACAAATGTAGTGTATAATATTTTGCAGAATTTTGAAGACTGAACATAAAGAGTATAAGGAAGGTATAGGTATTATGGCAGAACTTAAAAGGATCAAAAATTTCGCGGGAGTCGAAGGTCCCGTGGTGACTATCGTTATGGATGGCGTGGGCGTGGCTCCCGACAATGCCGGTAACGCGATAGCTCTCGCCAACACTCCCACTCTGGATATGCTGATGAGTAAGTATCCCGTCAGATTGCTCAAGGCTCACGGCACGGCGGTAGGACTTCCCTCCGACGACGATATGGGTAACTCCGAGGTAGGTCATAACGCGTTGGGCGCGGGACAGGTTTTTGCCCAGGGCGCAAAGCTGGTATCAAATTCCATCGAAAGCGGCAAGATGTTTGCTTCCGAGACCTGGAAGACTCTGGTGAAAAGCTGCGAGGACGGTACGCTCCACTTTATCGGTCTTTTCTCCGACGGAAATGTCCACTCTCATATAGACCATCTTAAGGCTATGCTGGAACGGGCGAAGGCAGACGGAGTTAAGAGCGTCCGTGTTCATATCCTGCTTGATGGCCGCGATGTGGGAGAGACCTCTGCCCTTGAATACGTTACTCCCTTTGAGGAGTTTATTTCCTCGCTTCGCTCCGAGAGCTTCGACGTGAAGATAGCATCCGGAGGCGGAAGAATGCAGATCACGATGGACCGTTACGAAGCTAACTGGTCGATGGTTGAGACGGGCTGGAGCATTCACGTTCTCGGAAAGGGCAGACAGTTTGCCTCCGCTACCGAGGCAATTGAGACTCTTCGCGCCGAGACAGGGGCAATAGACCAGGATCTGCCCCCCTTCGTTATTGCCGAGGACGGAAAGCCGGTTGGCGAGATAGTCGACGGTGACGGCGTAGTATTCTTTAATTTCCGCGGAGACCGTGCCATTGAGATCTCCAAGGCGTTTGAAAGCGACGGCAGCTTTGACAAATTTGATCGGGTAAGGGTTCCCAAGGTGTTCTACGCGGGTATGCTGGAATACGACGGAGATCTTCATATTCCCTCTCACTATCTGGTAAATCCCCCCGAGATCACCAATACCATGAGCGAGTATCTGGTCGGTGCGGGCGTTAACCAGTTTGCGCTTTCCGAGACGCAGAAGTACGGTCACGTTACCTATTTCTGGAACGGCAACCGCTCCGGTAAGTTTGACGAGGAGCTGGAGACCTACGTTGAGGTTCCCTCTGACGTTGTTCCCTTTGAGCAGAGACCGTGGATGAAGTGCGCCGAGATCACCGATAAGCTGATCGAGGCTATAAGCTCCGGAAAATATAAGTATATACGTTGCAATTTCCCCAACGGTGATATGGTGGGACACACCGGCTCTATTGCGGCTACAAGGATCTCTATGGAGGCTCTTGATATACAGCTTGCAAGAATCCTTCCCGTTATAGATGCGGCAAAGGGCGTTGCGGTCATAACCGCTGACCACGGTAATGCCGACGAGATGTATGAGCTGGATAAGAAGACTAAGCAACCCAAGGTCGGTAAGGCAAAGACAAGCCACACCCTGAACCCTGTTCCCTGCATAATCTACGATAATTTCTATGCTGATAAATACGAGGTCAAGGAGGGCACCTTCGGGCTTTCCAACGTTGCCGCTACCACGGTAAATCTTCTCGGCTATGAGGCTCCCGATATGTGGGACGGCTCTATAGTTGAGATAAGGGGCTGAGTGCAACTGTTTGGCATATATGCTGACAGTACACGGATAAGCGGATGAAAGGAGGGAGATTTTTTGGAAAAGGAAATCATGCTTTCGCTTATAATCCCCGTATACAATGAAGAGAAAAATCTTCCTTCAACACTGCCGAAGCTGGCTGAATGGCTGGAGAACGGCAAAGGAAGCCGTGAGGTGGTTTTATCCGACGACGGCAGTGTCGACGGTAGCGCGGAAATGATATGTGAATGGTCTGAAAAGCATCCCGGAATGAGGCTGGTGTCCGCAGAGCGCAATCAAGGCAAGGGCGCCGCGGTGCGCCTGGGCATGCTTTCTGCCGTCGGGCGGTATCGGGTGTTTACGGACTGCGATCTGGCATACGGTCTTGAAGCGGTCAGAAGGATAGAAGAAAGGCTCATGGATACGGGTGCCGGGGCGGTGATCGGCTCAAGAGCTCTTCACCCCAGCGGATACGGTGAATATTCTTTTGTGCGCCGTATGATGTCCAAGGTGTACGTCGATCTGCTCAAGGTGGCGGGCGGTCTTACCCAGACGGACTCGCAGTGCGGTATCAAGGGCTTCAGCGCCGATGCCGCGGAACGGATATTCTCCCTTTGCACTGTCAACGGCTTTGCCTTTGATCTTGAGGTCCTGACTGTTGCCAAAAGGCTGGGGATAAGGACGGTGGAGATTGCGGTCAACGTATTGCGCCACGACCAGGAGGCATCCAAGGTCGGGCTTGTGAAGGATACTGTGAAAATGCTCCGCGACGTCCGTCGCATCAAAAGGCTGCACAGGGAGCTTTCTCCCGAGAATGAGCTGAGCCGCCGCACAGAGGCTGCGGCGAATAGGTCGGAGTTTGACGGATAAAAGGGTATGTGGTTATGCGTAGTTTTCTTAATCATACTACGCAACGAAAAAATCGGCGTAGGAGTTCCTATGCCGATTTTTGTGTATGACGGGCATATCAATGCTCTGCGGTGAAAGTCCGCTGGGAGGTAGTTACCGACCAACCCGAAAGCGACTCCCAAGGTTTGCATCGTGAGGTGTAGGCGAGAAGAAGGGATAGCGAAATCGTAGCCTGACGAACAGAA
>JAFVTO010000237.1 GCA_017503165.1 Clostridia bacterium
ATAAGGGGGGAGGTCGGGAAAACCCCACTATCCTCGAAAATGCCTTTGAGGCATTGATAGGCGCTATGTACCTGGACAGCGGTTGTGAGCTTGAAAAGGTATCGACTTTTCTTCTCCCTTTGGTTGAAGGAGAAATACGGGCAGCGATAGTCAGCGGAACAACTGACGATTGTAAATCAAAGCTACAACAGATAGTCCAGCAGATGCCGGATCAGATCCTTACCTATGTGCAAACAGACAGACAAGGACCGGATAACGCTCCTATATTCACAGTAGAAGCGCGTTTAAACAGCAATGTCATCGGAAAAGGCATCGGTACCTCAAAAAGAAGAGCTGAACAGGCGGCAGCGCGTGAGGCTCTGGGATTTTTCGGACAGTAGACCGGTCCGCATTATTGGAGATTTTTACATTGAAAAGACATATAAACATCCCGGTATTCATTCCGCATTATGGGTGTCCAAATACGTGCGTTTTCTGCAATCAGAGAAAAATAACGGGAAAACCGTGCTTTCATGAGAATGACGTGCGCTCCGAAATAGAATCCGCTCTCTCCACGGTAGACACCTCGGTGACACATGCAGAGATCGCGTTTTTCGGTGGAAGCTTCACTGCCATTCCGCGTAATGAAATGCTTGCGCTTCTAAACATATCAGATGAATATCTGAAAAGCGGAAGGGTAAGCTCTATCAGACTGTCAACCAGACCGGATGCAATAGATGAGGAAATACTTGATATTTTACGGGAACACAGAGTCGGAACGGTAGAACTCGGAATCCAGAGTACCGCTCCCCACGTTCTGTCAGCATGCAAACGCGGACATACGGCAGCTGACTCTGAAAAGGCTTGCAGGCTGATAAAAAAGTACGGCTTCGTGCTTGTGGGGCAGATGATGGTTGGTCTTCCCTCCTCGCTTCCGGTTGATGAATTGAACACTGCGCGTGACATTGCTGATTTCGGTGCAGACGGAGCAAGAATATACCCAACGGTCGTGCTTCCGGGAACCGAGCTTGCGAATATGGAAGAAACGAGATCGTATACTGCCCTCACGGTGGATACGGCTGCCAAAAGATGCGCCGATGTACTTGAAGTATTCGTAAACCGAGGTGTAAGGGTAATACGTATCGGGCTGTGCTCCAACGAGGTTCTGGCTGAGGATGCCTCGCCAACCTCATATCACGCGGCGGTCGGAGAGCTTACCAGAAGCTTGCTGTACCGAAAAAATATGGAAAAAGAAATCGGACGGACAGGCTCGACTGAAGGAAAAATCGGCTTATTTTCAGTCCCTAAAGGACGCATAAGCCAAGCCATGGGACAGCACCGAACCAATGCAGAATTTCTGCAAAGAAAATACGGCTTTCGACAAATAAAGATCTCCGAGGACGGGAGTCTGCCTGAATTTATGGTAAGACTTCAGTTAACGGATCGCTAAACGGCAAAAACTTAACGAATAAAGGAAAGGAGAGAGACTGAATATGCGTTTACTTTCGCTTGAGTTACATGGATTCAAATCATTCCCGGATAAAACTCTGCTTAAATTCGCGCACGGTGTTACCACTGTTGTAGGGCCAAACGGAAGCGGAAAAAGTAATATTTCAGACGCCGTTCGATGGGTGCTTGGAGAAATATCCTCAAAAAGCATCCGCGGATCCAAAATGGATGACGTAATCTTCAACGGCTCGGATACCAGAAAGCCTATGAATTTTGCTGAAGTATCCATAACCTTGGATAACAGGGCAGAAAACGGATTCCAGCGAATGCCGATAGACTATGATGAAGTAACTATAACCAGAAGAATATCCAGAAAAAAGAGCGGAAGCGATTATTTTATAAACCGACAACCTGCAAGACTCAAGGACATAAATGAGCTTTTCATGAATACAGGTATCGGTCGTGACGGATATTCCATAGTCAGCCAGGGTAAGGCGGCTGAGATAATTTCTCAGAAAAGTGACGAAAGACGTAGTGTCTTCGAAGAAGCGGCGGGCATCTCTAAATACCGCCATCAAAAAACAGATGCAGAGAGAAAGCTCGCAGAGACCGCGCTTAACTGCGAAAGAATAGCTGACATACTTGCGGAAAAGAAGGCTATTCTTGAAAGATTGGAAAAAGACGCGGAACGTGCAAAAAAGTACCTTGATATCTACGAAAAGAAAAAAGAAGCTGACATTTCACTTGCAATATACGATCTTCGAAACACCATCGAGAAGATCAACAATCTGCAAAATACTTTTGAAAATGCCCGCGCCGCGTTGCTCGCAGTCGATAACAATATCTCGGATGCAGAGGCGGAGCGAGACCGAATAGAGCTACTTCGGGCTCAGACCAAGGAGCTTTACGCCAGACTCACCACTGAAATTGACGCACTGAACACCTCGAAATACAGACAGGATACCAATGCACAGGTCCTCAGAAATGAGGTGGAGCATATGAAACAGCGTGTATTGGAGTTTGAAGCGCAGCTCGGTGAGCTCTTAAGGCAGCTTGGTGAGCATACTGAGCACGTAGAGGCTGCGGAGATCGCTCTGAGAGCAGTCAGAGACAGGTATAATGCAGCGGAGATCAGGCGTGACGAGATAAATGCTGATCTTTCGCAGCAAAATGCAAGGCTGGACGAATATGATCTGAGTATAGAGCAGAATCTTTCGGATACAGATGCCGCTACCGACCGACAGATAGAGTGCAAAATGAAGATAGCAGAGCTGGAGGGTACCGCTCGCTCATCTGAAAACCGCCGCGTTGAGATAAACGAGGAATTAAAAAACATCGAAGAGTCAATGGCAAGATGCTCGGAAGGTATGCAACGGCACAAGGCTAAGTTAGAGGCTTATCAGGAACAAAGCGACAAAATAAGAGAAAAGGGAGAAGAAAACTCCGCAAACGTAGCTGCCCTTCAAAGGAAGATAGGTGATCTTAACGGAGAAATCAGTTCTCTTGCAAGTGACCTGAGAGACATCCGCACAAGAACCGAGACACTCCGCCGGATGGAAGAGCTGTTCGAGGGATATCCTCACAGTGTTTCAGCCATAATGAACGCAAGCAAGGCTGGAAAGCTTACAGGTATCATCGGCCCGCTATCTCACATCTTCACGGTGATCCCCAGATATGCGGTCCCGATAGAGACCGCGCTTGCAACCAATCTGCAAAATATTGTTTGTGAGACCGATGATGCAGCAACTGCGGCTATCGAATGGCTCAAAAACAACAATGCAGGAAGAACCACCTTCTATCCCTTGACCACCATGCAGGTTTCCCCCCTCCCTATTGATATAAAAACGCTTGATTCCTATAGAGGATTCATGGGAATCGCCTCGGAAATGGTAGAATACGAGCCAAAATTCGACAATGTCATCAAAAGCCTCTTGGGAAGAACTTTGGTATTCGATACACTGAACAATGCAAAATATTTCTCACGTGCGGTCGGACAGCGTATCAGAATTGTTACCATGGACGGTCAGCAGATTAACACCGGAGGATCGTTTACCGGAGGTTCAAAACGTAAGGAGTCCGGACTGCTCAACCGAAGTGCTGAAATAGAACGCCTCAATGCTGATAAGATAAGGACCGAGGCTGCTAAAAACGCCGCTCAGGATGAACTTGATAAGGCAACAAGAGCCTTAAACGATCTCCTTGCCGCATCTGATTCTTTTGCAACCAAGATAAAGCTGCTGAACACGCTTTATCAGGCTGAAATGAGCCAGTATT
This sequence comes from Clostridia bacterium, assembly GCA_017503165.1. Lineage (GTDB taxonomy): Bacteria > Bacillota > Clostridia > Oscillospirales > CAG-272 > SIG673. The sequence goes on from JAFVTO010000237.1 coordinate 3,703, forward strand.
CAGCATATGAAGCTCAGCTAAATACAATTGCTGAAACAGGTGACCGCTTGCGCGAGCAGCTTTCTGATATGGATAGCGCTAATGCCCGCATTGAAAACGAGAAGAACGAGCTTCTTCGCGTTGCGCATGAAGCGTCGGAAAATGAGGCAAGACTTTTAACGGAACGCGCCGCATTGAATGAGAAAAAGGTTTCCATTACCCAAGCAATAAAAGAAACCACCGCTCGACTCAACGCCGCATTAATGGAGATCGTCGGTCTCAACAAGGATGTTGAAAACGCCGAAAGGGAGCTTGATTTCCGCAAATCTCAACGCACAGACTGCGAAAATGCCATAAACCAGACCAAGCTTAATATCGAGGCTTTGAAGGAAAATATCAAAGATACCGCCGCGCGTATAAGCGAATCCTCGGAAAAAGTAGTTGAAATGGATGCTGAGCTCTCCAGAAAGAGTTCGGAAAGAGAAAAAGCAAACAGTGACTCTATCATGTATGAGCAAAAGCTTTCCATGCTCAACCTACGGTTACAGGAGCAAATGCGCGCAAGAGAGATCGTATCAAACGATTATACCAAGCTTGAAGCCAAACTCAGTGAAGCTCGAAGCGAGCAGGATCGACTGATAAACTATATGGCTGACGAGTACTCGTTGACCTTTTCAGAGGCAGAAGCGCTTAACTATCCTCCCGTCACACAGGAAAACCGTGCAGAGATAGCCTCTCAGCTCAACGAGCTTAAATATAAGCTCAGAGGAATCGGTTCCGTCGACCCGTCGACTATCGAGCAGTACAAGAGCGCAAAAGATGCTTACGATGAGCTTAACTACAACTTTGAGGATATGGAGAAATCCAGGGCATCATACGAAGAAACGGTAAATAAGCTTGAAGAAAGCATGCGCGTACGCTTTATAGAAAGCATAGGAGAAATAAATGAGGCGTTCCAGCGTTCGTTCAGCGAATTGTTCGGAGGAGGTCGCGCGGAGGTAGTCCTCACCGATATGGATGATGTTCTCCACTGCGGAATAGATATAAACGTATGCCCTCCCGGAAAAATAATCAAGAGCCTTACCCTTCTCTCGGGAGGAGAACAGGCGTTTATCAGTATTGCGCTTGTATTCGCGCTCCTGCACGTAAACCCCTCCCCCTTCTGTATTTTCGACGAAATAGAAGCGGCTTTGGATGAGGTAAACGTTGCTATGTTCGCAAACTATATAAAGAAATATTCCGATAATACCCAATTCATTACCATTACCCACCGCCGCGGTACAATGGAGGTTGGCGACACGCTGTACGGTGTCACAATGGCTGAGCGCGGTATTTCAAGAGTACTTACACTAAACGTAAGCGAAGTAGAGGATAAGCTCGGAGTAAAGCTCTGATTTCTCTGCGAACTTACTCAGAAAGGAACATTTTCATAAATGGGATTTTTCGACAAACTCAAAAAAGGTCTTGCCAAGACCAAGGGCGCCATTTTTTCACAAATGGACGACCTATTCAAAACATTTGTTGCAATAGACGAGGATATGCTTGAAGAGCTTGAGGAGCTCCTGATAGCCGCCGATGTTGGCACGGCAACCACCGAGGTCATTATCAATCAGCTCAAGGATAGGATCGCTACAGAAGGGCTTATAGAAGCTTCGCAGGCTAAAAAAGCTCTTGCCGAAATCCTCATAGATACTATCGGCGAGGGTGAACCCTTGAAGCTGGAAACCAAGCCCTCCATAATACTGGTTATAGGAGTAAACGGCGTAGGAAAGACC
>JAFVTO010000238.1 GCA_017503165.1 Clostridia bacterium
CAGCTTTCCCGATTATATTAAAAACGTGGCCTCCAGCGAAATTTATCCTACCTGGCCGGATAATGCTTTGCGCGCAAACATATACGCACAGATAACCTTCGCATTGAATAGGGTGTTTACAGAGTTTTACAGATCCCGGGGATATGATTTTGACATAACCAACAATACCCAGTTCGATCAGTCATTTGTTGAGGGGCGGGATTATTTCAGCAATATCAGTGATATTGTTGATGAAATATTTGATAGCTATATTGTCAGAAGAGGCAATATTGAGCCATTATTTGCGAGATACTGCAATAGAACGACCAGTACTTGCGAAGGTCTTTCTCAATGGGGAACTGTTCCTCTTGCCGAGGCAGGTCTGAATCCCTATGACATACTTCGTAATTTTTACGGAGACGATATAGATATTGTTACAAACGTTCCGGTCATGGGTATAACCGCCAGCGTTCCGCCGCGTCCCCTGAGGATTGGTAGCGCGGGAAATGCGGTGCGCTCTCTGCAGATACGGCTGAACAGGATAGCCACAGACTATCCCTCTATACCGAAAATATACCCGACGGACGGGGTTTTTGCTCAAAGCACTGAGGATGCCGTGCGGAGATTTCAGGAGATATTCGGTCTGGGTGTCGACGGAGTGGTCGGGAAGGCGACGTGGTATCGGATACAGTATATTTACAACGCCGTAAAGCGGCTGAGCGAGCTTAATTCCGAGGGGCTGAAATATGAAGAGGTGGCAAGACAGTATCCGGGAGAGCTTACCGAGGGGGATCGTGGTGAGTATATCAGCCTGCTTCAGTACCTTCTCAGCTATATCGGTCTGTATGAAAGCTCTCTTCCAAGCATTGCCATAGACGGCATTTTCGGTCCCAGGACCCGGGCGGCAGTGGAGGCTGCCCAAGAGCTGTTCGGGCTACCTGTCACCGGAAGTGTGGACATTGCGACCTATACGGCTATATACGACGCATACCGCGGAATAATAACCTCGCTTCCCGATTCTGCCTTTGTCGGTATAGCAAGACCTTATCCCGGATTTCAGCAGGTGCTTGGAAGCGAGGGGGAGGATGTGGCTGCCCTTCAAAGCTATCTGAACGTTATAAGTGAGGTCTATACATCTGTTCCTTCGGTTACGGAGGACGGTATATACGGACCTGCCACTGCCGGCGCGGTAAGTGCCATTCAAAGAGAGCTTGGACTTCCGGTGACCGGAACGGTGAATGCGGAGACCTGGATAGCCATTGCTTCACTTTATAACGATATTGAAAGCGGTAATACGGTGGCAGACGGTCAGTTTTCGGGCTGAGAAGGAAAGGAGCGATTGATCTTTATGGATGTTTTTTTCAGAATAGATGATGAAGGCAGTGCGACCGGAGCCTTGCAGAGAAGACTGAGAGTCCTTTCTGACTCGGACGGGCGGATACCGTATGTGTTTATAGACGGTATATACGGCGAGGAGACCGTAGAAGCGGTACGGGCGTTTCAGGAGATATACGGACTGCCGATCACCGGGGAGACTGACTTTGCAACTCACCGATCCATCGGTGAGGCGTACAAAAAAAGGTTGAGGGAGCTTGAAAGGCGCCCCGGCTCTCCGGATTTTGACCGACTTGAGGGCGGTGTGATCTCTCCCGGAGACCGTTTTGACGGAGTGACGGCATTGCAGCTTTTATTTAACTCCGTGGCGGAGCAGGATGATCGCTTTGCCGTTGAGATCAGCGGCGTTTACGGGGATAGCACCCTGGTCGCAGTTAAGCTTTTTGATGCTCTCCGTGGACGCGATGGGGATGGAAAGGTTGATCGCGTGTTCTGGAACGAGCTACAGGATTTTTCCTCGCGGTTTTCCGAAAATTGATCCGAGCCGGATATTTCCGACTCATGAAATAATTTCATAAAATAATTAAGGAAGGCTTTTTTGCACCCTTCTAAAAGGTTTGACTTTTATCCCGTTTTTTTGACTTTTATGTGAGGAAATCTATTTTTAATAAAACGAGAAAAAACGAGAAACAGTTAAAAAATCAAAGAAAACACCGCGAAAAACTCCGCTGAATGGCGGAGTTTTGTTATTTTTGACTTTATTTGACTTTGACTTTATTTGACTTTAACTGTATAATAAAGCCGTAAGATGAAAACAATAGCACGGAGGGAGAAAAAATATATGATGCTCAGTGACATGATAGCGCAGATGATAGAGGAGATGCTGGTGGCAGAGGGTGGATCGCTGGAGCTTCGCAGAAACGATCTTGCGGAAAAGATAGGTTGTGTTCCCAGCCAGATCAACTACGTCATAACCTCCCGCTTCACTCCCGAAAAGGGATATATAATTGAAAGCCGACGGGGGGGCGGTGGCTACGTTCGCATTACCAAGAAGGCGTTTGATAAAGACAAATATCTTATGCATCTGTTTTTCGGGATCGGAGATGCCATAGAAGCCAGGGCGTGTACGGCATGTCTTGAAAATCTGATGGCGGAAAACGTACTGACTCAGCGGGAGGCGGCGCTGATGAATGCAGCGCTTAATTCACTTGCCTCTGACAGCGCAAGAGCCGAAATGTTCAGAAGATTGCTTTTAGTTGTTATGAAATAAGTAAAAAAGATAAGAAAGGCGGTTTAGAAATATTATGATGTGTCAAAAATGCGGTAAGAGAGCCGCGAGTGTTCATATTAAGAAGGTTGTGAACGGAGCGGTCGGTGAGGAATATCTCTGCGCGGAGTGCGCGGGAAGCTCGGGGATCGGTATGGTACATCCCTTTGAGAAGGGAATAGAAGAGCTTTTCGGAAATCTCTTTGCCAGCTCTCCTGCGGGAGTTACTGTCAGTCGCAAGAGCTGCCCACTCTGCGGAGCGACACTCAGAGATATATCCGGCAGCGGTAAGGTGGGCTGCGCTAAGTGCTATGAGGTTTTCAGAGATGATCTGAGAAGCACTGTCAGCGGTATCCACGGAAACGTTCACCACGTCGGTCGCGCCCCGGGCAATCACCGTGAGATGATGGAGCGCCAGGCCAAGCTTGACGAGCTTAAGCGCGAGCAGCATAAGGCGGTAGAGGAGCAGAATTACGAGCGCGCCGCAGAGCTGAGAGACAGAATCAAGGCTCTGATGGAGGAAGGCTCTGAAAAAACCGAAAAAAAGGATAGAACCGAAAAAAACGATAAAACGGAAGGAGAAAACTGACGATGGCATGGTACAACGAAAGCGGAAAAAATGAAAGCACTGTAATTTCCACCAGAGTTCGGTTTGCGAGAAACCTGGCAGACTACCCGTTTACCGGGCGGCTGTCGTCTGCGGGTGCTACCGAGGTCATAGAAAAGATAAAGGAAGCATTGCCCGAATACAGCGCGATAAACTTTTCATCCCTCAGCGCAGCTGAAGCTCAGGCATATGTTGAAAGGCATTATGTAAGCCCTATGTTTACGGATAAACGCCTTCCGCGGGTATTGCTTACCGGGGCGGGGGAGAACGTACAGATAATGCTGTGCGAGGAGGATCACATAAGGATACAGAGCATTGTTGCAGGCTTTGATCCTCAGCGCGCCTTCGACGCGGCTTGCGGAGCGGACGATAAGCTTTGCTCCAAGCTTAAGATAGCCTTTGACACGGACCTGGGGTATCTGACCCACTGTCCGACCAATCTTGGAAACGCCATGCGTGTTTCTGCTATGATGTTCCTGCCGGCGCTCTCTATGCTGGGAAGGATAGAGGGCTTGTCCCCGGGACTGAATAAGCTGGGAATGACCATTCGCGGAATGTACGGAGAGGGAAGCAGGGCTGAGGGTAATATATATCAGATATCCAATTCAGGATCTCTGGGTGTCTCGGAGGCGGATGTGATAAAGAATTTCACCGACGTTATAAACCGCGTTTCCGAGCTGGAGGAAAAGGCGAGAAAGAGTATTCTTGAAGGAGATACGGATAAGCTGACAGATCGGGTATACCGTTCTCTGGGAATACTTAAAAGCGCATATCTTCTCGATTCAGATGAGCTGAGCAAGCGACTTTCCGACGTTCGCTTGGGCAGCGCTCTGGGTATAATCGAAACCGTACCTATGTGTAAGCTCACCGAGCTTTCGGTTTCCGCTCAGCCTGCCACCATGATACTGAGCGGCGAGGGACTTGACAATGAGGTGGCAAGAGATAAGGCGAGAGCAAGGCTGGTGAAGGCAGTGCTGGAGGCTTCAAAATAAGACCAGACAGTATCGCGGGGCTGAGATATGCTCCGCGGTGCCGCGACGATAAACTAATATGCCGACAGTGTCGGCAGGGGAGGAAATGATACAGATGAACAATCAGTTTACCAAATATGCCGAGTCGGCTCTTAACCACGCCTTGGAGATAGCGGGGAAGCTGGGACATAGCTGTGTGGGAAGCGAGCACCTGCTTTTAGGTCTGCTTTCCGAGAGTGGCTCCGCTTCGGCGCGGGTACTCAATGCTCACGGGATAGACTACGATCAGACTGTTGAAGAGCTGAAAAAAAGAATGGGCACGGGACATCCCACCAGGGTGTCTGCGGCTAATATAACTCCCAGAACTGCCGCAATACTGAAATCCGCGGCGTACGAGGCTGCCAAGCGGGATTCGGGCAGTGTGGGAACCGAGCATCTGCTATACGCCGTCCTGCTCATGAGCGACTGCATAGCAGCTCAGCTCATTTCCGGCTTCGGTGCGGATGCCACCAAGCTGGCAAAGGATCTGGTAGAGGTAATGGAAGCAGGTAAGGACGCCTCCGGCGAGGGTGAGCGCGGAGAGAGTGGCAACGAAAAGGGCGAGGGAAAAAGGACAAATGCGGCAAACGGCGCGAAAAGCCTTCGTGGAATGGAAAATCTGAGCAAGTACGGAAAGGACCTTACCGCTCTCGCCAAGGAGAAGAAGCTGGATCCTGTCATCGGTCGGGAGTCCGAAACGGAGCGGCTTATACAGATACTCTCCAGAAGAACCAAGAACAATCCCTGCCTTATAGGTGAGCCCGGCGTCGGAAAGACTGCCGTGGTCGAGGGACTGGCGCAGAGGATAGTCGCCGGAGACGTCCCCGAGGATCTTCTCGGAAAGCTGGTGGTGACACTGGATCTTTCGGGAATGGTCGCAGGAAGTAAGTACAGGGGAGAATTTGAGGAGCGGCTTAAGGGTGTGATCGAGGAGGTGACGGCAAATCCCAACATTATCCTTTTCATTGACGAGATACACACCATAGTCGGCGCGGGCGCCACCTCCGAGGGCAGCATGGATGCTGCAAATATGATAAAGCCTGCCCTTTCACGCGGTGAATTCCAGGTGATCGGTGCCACCACTATCTCTGAATACAGAAAGCATATTGAAAAGGATTCAGCCCTTGAGCGCAGATTTCAGTCGGTTACTGTTGGCGAGCCGAGCGCAGAGGATACGGTTAAGATATTGCGCGGACTGCGTCCGAAGTACGAGGAGCACCATAAGCTCAGGATTACTGACGAGGCACTGGAGGCAGCGGTCAGACTCTCAAAGAGATATATATGCGACCGCTATCTTCCCGATAAGGCGATAGACCTTATTGACGAAGCCGCGTCCAGAAAGCGTATCGGCAAGGGTACTGCCCCGAAGGAGCTGAGAGAGACGGAGAAAAAGCTTGCCTTAGTGGAAGAGGAGAAGCGAAACGCCATTGTTTCCCAAGAGTTTGAAAAAGCGGCAGAGCTCCGTGATAATGAAAAAGCTCTCAAAGCTAAGGTCGAGGAGCTTCGTGCAGAGTGGGAAAAAACGGTCAAACCGGATGATGGCGCGGTAAATCCCGAAGATATTGCGGAGATCGTCACCCAGTGGACAGGTATTCCGGTGAAAAAGCTGGAGGATGAGGAGGGTGAACGCCTGCTTAAGCTCGCGGAGCTTCTCCACGAGAGAGTCGTGGGACAAAATGAGGCTGTCGAGGCGATATCCAAGGCAATTCGTCGGGAAAGAATAGGTCTTAAGGACCCCAAGCGCCCCTCGGGCTCCTTTATCTTCCTCGGTCCTACCGGAGTGGGAAAGACGGAGCTTTGCAAGGCCTTGGCTGAGATCCTCTTCGGTGACGAGAACTCCATGATCAGATTGGATATGTCGGAATACATGGAAAAGCACAGTGTTTCCAAGCTTATCGGTTCTCCTCCCGGATACATCGGATTTGACGAGGGAGGTCAGCTTACCGAGAAGATCAGACGCAATCCTTATTCCGTTGTTCTGTTTGACGAGATAGAAAAGGCTCACCCGGATGTGTTCAATCTGATGCTTCAGGTCCTGGATGACGGTATGCTTACCGATTCTCAAGGAAGACGGGTTGACTTTAAAAACGCGGTAATTATCATGACTTCAAACCTGGGCGCCTCAGAGCTTACTAAGCGCAAAAGCTCTCTGGGCTTCTCTGCCGCCAGTGTGGAAAGTGATGACAGAGAGGCGATGAAGGAGCGGGTAATGTCCCATCTGAAGAATGCATTCAGACCGGAGTTTATCAACCGCGTGGATGAGATAATCGTGTTTGACCGTCTCAGCGATGATGAGATACGGATAATTGCAAGGAAAATGCTTGCAAAGGTAGCGGAACGTATCGGAGAGTTGGGCGTGAAGGTGAATTTTGACGAGAGTGCGGTAAGCTATCTTGCAAAAGAGGGCACCGATCCCGCCTATGGCGCAAGACCGCTGAAGCGTGTCATTACCAGAAGAGTAGAGGATAGCTTTGCATCGGGTATGCTGGACGGAACATTTGTTAAGGGTGATACCGTCAACGTGAGTGCTGACGAAAACGGGCTTTCATGGAAAAGAGCGGATGTTGCGGAAACGGATAAAAAGGACGGTGAGTCTCCCGAGAATGCGGCAGATCCCGAGAATTAACACTTGCGGACCAAGTAAGAGAGAATTATAGCTTTGCTTTGAGGGGACGTCCCGAATGCTCATTGATGAGTGCTCGGAACGTCCCTTTTTTCTTTGTCCAGAACGTCCCTATTGAGCGGATTAAGAAGGAAAAGCGAAGAAAAAAACGGTTCTTTCACGAGGATGACTGATTAATGCTTTGGTGATCCGGCGAGAAAGATTGGGGGAAGACAAGTGTTTTGCGAGGGCGCATACTTTTTGTGTCTGTACCTGCGCCGGATCAGAGGGATTTCGCGGTATTTTCCCCCAAAAAAATCAGTCAGACGATGGGAGAGAGCCGAAATATTAAGAGAACTTTTCTTATTGAAATCGTGAACATTTTGTCAAACAGGTTGATTTTTGTGGCGTTGTATGCTACAATTAAAAAGCCTCGGGGCGGCAATGTTACACGATCTTTTACGGAAAGGGTGGGAAATAACCATGATCAAACTACTCGCATTCGATCTCGACGGAACGCTGACTCAGCACAAAACACTGCTTGAGCCTGAAAACAGAGATGCACTTTTAAAGCTGTCCTCAAAATACCGCTTGGTTATGGTTGGAGCAGGAAACTGTCGCCGTATATTCCGCCAGATGGGTGATTTCCCCATTGACGTGATCGGGAATTACGGTATGCAATGCGGAAGATACAATGCCCGGACCAAGGAGCTCGACATCGAAGAGAGTCATGTTCCCTGTGACCGTGAAAGTGTTGAAGACAGAGTGGCAATGCTTCGTGAAAGGTACGGATTTACCGAGTATTCCGGGGAAAGCGTCCAGTTCCACGACTCCGGTTGCGTTACCTTCCCTGTGTTGGGAACTACTGCAAATGCGGCTGATAAGCTGGAATTCGATCCGGACAGAAGCCGCAGGCGTGCAATATACCCGGAGGTTTGCCGCGTGTTTTCCGATTTTAACGTGTTTGTTGGAGGTTCCTCATCCTTTGATATGGCGCCACGCCCATACAACAAGTATTACGCCCTGCAGGCTTATGCTAATGCCAACGGCTTCGGAATGGACGAGGTCGTGTACGTGGGAGACGACTACGGCACCGGCGGCAATGACGAGTCGGTGTATTTATCCGGTGTGAGGTTTATTCCGGTTGACGATTATCGGGATTTTCCCGAAATAATGGTGCGTGAGGGTATTCTGTAAGCCGACTGCGCTTGGGTTCTAAAGAAACAAAACTGCAGACGGATAAATAGCATATATGCGGCAAATACAGGAGAAATACGTTACATAGGATTGGGAAGATCTGATGAATAACGAGAAAAACGGTAAAGTCGGTGCCGCCGACGCTTACTATATTAAAATGACCGAAACGCCGGTCCCGCGTTTGATTGTGACTCTGGGTATCCCTACGATGATCTCCATGCTTATCACGAATATCTATAACATGGTGGATACATACTTTGTCGGCACCTTAGGGGAAAGCCAACAGGCGGCTACCGGCATACTGTTTACTCTCCAAGCGATAATCCAGGCGGTCGCCTTTATGCTTGGTCAGGGCTCCGGCTCGATGGTGGCAAAAGCGCTGGCGGACCGTAACACAAAGGAGGCATCGGAATACGTTTCCACCGCCTTTTTTACAGCAATAGGCTTCGGCACTTTGTTTTCTGCCGCAGGTTTTCTGTCGCTTGAACCGCTGCTTCGCGCGCTGGGCAGCACGGAAACCATTCTGCCTTATGCCCGTGACTACGGAATGTGGGTGCTGATCTCCGCTCCGGTGGTGATCGCGTCCTTCGTTCTCAATAACAATCTGAGATACGAGGGTAAAGCGATATATGCTATGGTAGGTCTGGTCACCGGAGGTATAATTAATATTCTCGGGGATTACATTTTTGTTTTTGTGCTTGGTATGGGCGTGTTTGGAGCGGGACTCGCTACCGCTATCTCTCAGGCTATCAGCTTTTGCATTCTGCTGTTCTTCCACATAAAGATGGCACAGGGTGACATCGGAATAAGCCACGTTGCACGCAGGGCGGTGATCTATCTTACTATCTGCCGTATCGGCTTTCCCGCCATGATCAGACAAGGGCTATCCTCTCTTTCAAACGGCATACTCAATAACCTTACAAAGAGCTACGGAGACGCGGCAATTGCGGCAATAAGCGTGGTCAATCGCTTCTCGGCATTTCTTATGTGCGTCGGACTCGGTATCGGTCAGGGGCTTCAGCCGGTTGCATCCTATAACTATCAGGCTAAAAAATACAAGCGAGTCAAGCAAGCGCTTGTATTTACGATGGCGGCAGGCTTTGTGCTTATAGGCATTATTTCCATTCCCAGCATGATGTTCCCGAGACAGATCGTTTCTCTTTTTCAAAAGAGCGAGGACGTTTTGGCGATCGGGGAATTTGCTTTGAGAATGGCAAGCTTCGGAGTGCTCTTTTTATCTCTTTCCGTTCCGGTTAATATGCTTTTCCAAAGCATTCGCAAGCCGGAGATTTCATCCGTTCTTTCGCTTTTGCGTTCCGGACTTCTTATGATCCCTACGCTTTTTATAACTACCTCTCTTTGGGGGCTGACCGGAATACAGATCTCACAGCCTATAGCGGATATTCTGACCGGCTTAATCAGCATTCCGTTTATTCTCTGGTTTCTGAAGTCTACTCCTTCATCGGATGAAGTTAGCGAAAGATAAATAAAAGAACCGGTGTCAGACCGACGACCTCGATTTGTGGTACTGACACCGGATTTTTGTTTAGTAGTGGCGTTTTTTGTTTAGGGGAGATTTTGTTTAGTGGTGGCGTTTTTCATTTAGGGGAACGGATTTTGTCCGAATGATACGGAACGCAGAGCGCGAGCAAGGCTTTTTCTCTGCCAAAGCATTACTCGCGTGGTTCGGCAGACGGAAAACGGTTTCTGCGATACTCGCTTGGCGGAGTTCCCACGATCCTTACAAAATTACGGTTGAAGCTGCGCAGTGAGTCGAAGCCGCAGTCGAAGGCAACGTTCAGCAACGTTTTTTCGGTATTTCCGATGAGGTAACATGCCTCGTTTATACGGTAGCGGTTTACATAGTCGGTGAATGAGATAGCTGTGCGTTGCTTGAAATATTTGGATAAGTATACGTAATTGTAGCCCAGCTCGGCAGAGAGCGCGGACAGAGAACAGTCTGAATCATAGTTCTTCTCAACAAATCTGAATATCCGTAAGAGCAGTCCGCTTTGCTCGTCTCCGCGGTTCCTGTATCTTGCCGTGTTGTCGAAATCGGCACAGATAGAATACAGCAGCCCCTTTATATGGGCAAGGCTTGAGGAATCCGTGAGACTGATAAGCTGTCGTATATAAAAGTCATCTATGCGGAAAAGACTGTTCTCGGGAATAAGTGAGAGGCATCCGCGGCTGTATGCCTGTATCAGATTCGGAGAAAAAATACATAAATAATGGCAGCTGTGCTTAGGAGTTACCAGCTCATGAACTTGGTTGGGGAAAATCAGAAGCGCATATCCCGGAGTAAGGGTGTATGAATCGGCGTCTATGCGTACCGTCAGCTCTCCTTCCGTTACAGTTATCAGCTCAAAGCTACCGTGCAAATGGGGTGGAAAGCTGAAGTCAACGCCGTGCTCAAGCTTGATGCTGTTTGAGATAAGCAGATTGTGGGTTTCGTAAAACATGACCTTGTCTCCGAATGAAAAAGTTGAATTTTGTCTATATATTATAGCATAAATGGCGTGAAAAATCAAGCCTTTAAATATAAAATGTAATCAGACGTTATATGATGCCCGCTCAGAGGGGCGTTCAAGTGAGATTTTGACAACGTATATGCAAATATACAACGGTGCCGGCAATACTATATCTATGGCTTTAAGTCAAAAAAATCAGAGAGAAGGAATCACAGTAGTATGGAGTACGTTGCAAGTAAAAACAGATATTCCACAGTGATGGAATACGTAAAAAGTGGGGAAAGCGGTCTTAAGCTGCCTGCGGTCTCCTTGGGACTTTGGCACAATTTCGGAGATAACGCAAACTACGAGAATATGTGTCGGATGTGCTTTACGGCATTTGATCTTGGGATAACCCACTTTGATCTTGCCAATAATTACGGCCCGGAGGCGGGAAGCGCAGAAAAGAATTTCGGAAGGATACTGCGGGAGAATCTGCTTCGGTATCGCGACGAGCTGCTTATAAGCACCAAGGCGGGGTACTATATGTGGCAAGGCCCTTACGGAGATCTGGGAAGCAGAAAGTATCTGCTGTCCAGTCTGGATCAGAGCCTTAAGCGCATGGGGCTTGATTATGTGGATATTTTCTATCATCACAGAATGACGCCCGAAACCCCTCTTGAGGAAACCATGGGAGCCCTTGATACCGCGGTCAAAAGCGGTAAAGCGCTTTACGCGGGGCTTTCAAACTACGACGGCGAGACTATGAAGCGCGCCGCGGATATTCTCACTGAGCTGAAATGCCCTTTTATTATAAATCAAAACAGCTATTCCATTCTAAACCGCGCCCCGGAGCGCAACGGCATACTGGCGGCGGCGCAGGAGCGGAAAAAGGGAATGATAATTTTCAGTCCCCTCTCTCAGGGGCTTCTGACCGATCGCTATCTGAAGGGTATTCCGGAGGACAGCAGGATACGCAGAGACGGAAGGTTTTTGAAGGAGAGCAGTATTTCTCCCGAAATGCTTGATAAGATCGGTAAATTGAACGAGATAGCAAAAGCTCGCGGTCAGTCGCTGGCTCAGATGGCTTTGGCATGGGTATATAATCACAGTGCAGTCACCAGCGTGCTGATAGGAGCATCCAAGCCCGAGCAGATCGCAGACAACGTGGGAATGCTGAAAAACACCGTGTTCTCAGACGAAGAGCTTCACATGATTGACGAAATCGTGCTTTGATGCATTTATTTGAAGGAGGATATAGGCAAATGACATTTCTTGAAAGAGCAAAAGACCTTGTTGCCCAAATGACCGTCGAGGAGAAGATCAGCCAGATGCGGTACGATGCTCCCGCTATCGAAAGGTTGGGGATACCTGCTTATAACTGGTGGAACGAGTGTCTGCACGGAGTTGCAAGACAGGGGGCTGCCACCGTGTTTCCGCAGGCTATAGGCATGGCGTCCAGCTTTGATACGGATATGATGTATCGTGTGGCGACCGCTATATCTGATGAGGCGAGAGCAAAATACAATGAATTTAAAAAGTTTGGAAACACTGAGATCTATCAGGGACTCACCTTCTGGTCTCCCAATATAAACATTTTCCGCGATCCCAGATGGGGGCGGGGACATGAGACCTACGGAGAGGACCCTTATCTCACCGGACGTATGGGTACGGCTTTTATAAAGGGCTTGCAGGGCGAAGGAAAATACCGCAAGCTGGACGCTACCATCAAGCATTACGCCGTTCACAGCGGACCGGAAAGTCTGCGCCATGAGTTTGATGCCAGGGTAAGCGACAAGGATCTGTATGAAACCTATCTTTGGGCGTTTAAGTACTGCATAGACAATGCAGACCCTTCTGCTGTTATGGGAGCATACAACCGGGTGGGCGGAGAGCCCTGCTGCGGAAGCAAGCGGTTGCTCTCAGATATACTGTACGGGGAATTTGGCTTTAAGGGCTACGTGGTCTCGGACTGCGGCGCCATCGTGGACATCCACGCCCACCACAAGATCACGGGTAGCGCAGCGGAAAGCTCCGCGCTTGCGGTCAATATGGGCTGTCAGCTGAATTGCGGAAAGGCGTATCATTGGCTGAAGGAGGCTTTCGAGCGGGGCTTGGTTTCCGTCGAAACCATTACAGCCGCCGTCGAAAAGCTTTTTGAGGCGAGATTTAGGCTTGGTATGTTCGACGATGACTGCGAGTACGACAACATTCCGTTTGATGTCGTGGAGTGCCGTAAGCATACCGAGCTGAACAGAAAAATGGCTCAGAAGAGCATGGTGCTGCTGAAAAACGACGGCATACTGCCGTTAAAGCAAGGAATGACCGTAGCGGTGATCGGTCCGAATGCCGACTCAAAAAGCGTTCTGCTCGGTAATTATAATGGAACTCCATCCAGATATACTACCCTGCTTCGCGGTATCCAGGATGCCTCCGAGGGAAAAGTCATCTATGCCCGTGGATGTCATCTTTATAGGAATCCCAATCCCGAATCATGGGAGGAGCATCCGTTGCGAGAGGCGATCATTGCGGCGAGAAAAGCGGACGTGGTGGTGCTTTGTATGGGTATCGACCCCTCCATGGAGGGCGAGGAGGGTGATGCCTATAACGGAGATATGAGCGGAGACAAAAAGGATCTTTCCCTGCCGCTCGGTCAGCTGGATCTGCTGAACCGACTGGTTCGGGAGGGAAAGCCTACCGTTATGGTAAACGTCAGCGGAAGCTGTATTGATCTTCGTGATGCTGATGCCCATTGCAACGCGGTGATACAGTGCTTTTACCCGGGAGCGGAGGGTGGAAATGCGCTGGCTGATATTTTGTACGGTAAGGTCTCTCCCAGCGCCAGGCTTCCCGTCAGCTTCTATCGCTCCGCAGACGATCTGCCCCCCTTTGAGGATTACTCAATGGAGAACAGAACATACAAGTTTTTCAAGGGCGAATGTCTGTACGATTTCGGCTTCGGTCTGACTTACTCTGAAATCAAAGAGGACTGGAAGGATGAAAACACGGTGGTGCTGACAAACTGCGGTGAATACGATACTGATTACAGTGTGCTGAAATTCTGTTACGTTTCCCATAAGGAGCTTCGCGATTTCAAATGCGTGCATCTGAAAAAGGGCGAAAGCATAACAGTGAAGTTCTGAAAAATCCAATGAGCCGCCGGATGGCGGTCTAAAAAAATAAAACAGAAAGAGGATATCATCATGATCAACATTCCAAAAATTAAGCTTGCGATTGTCGCGGTATCCCGCGATTGCTTCCCCGAAAGCCTTTCAGTAAACCGCAGAAAAGCATTGGTTGAGGCGTATGCCGCTAAGTACGATGCGGCGGATATTTACGAGTGCCCCATTTGCATAGTCGAAAGCGAGCTTCAGGCAATGCAGGCCATTGAGGATATAAAGGCGGCGGGCTGCAACGCGCTCTGCGTATATCTGGGCAACTTCGGTCCCGAAATATCCGAAACCATGCTGGCTCAGAATTTCGACGGTCCCGTAATGTTCTGCGCGGCGGCTGAGGAGTCAAGCGACAGACTGGTCGGAGATCGCGGCGATGCGTACTGCGGTATGCTGAACGCATCCTACAATCTTAAGCTGAGAGGCGTTAAGACTTACATACCGGAATACCCCGTTGGCGATGCAGAGGACTGCGCTGACATGATACACGGATTTATGCCGGTTGCCCGCGCTATCTACGGTCTTAAGAACCTTAAGATCATATCCTTCGGTCCTCGCCCGAAGAATTTCATGGCGTGCAATGCTCCTATAAAGCAGCTCTTTAACCTTGGCGTGGAGATCGAGGAGAATTCCGAGCTCGACCTTTTCGAGGCGTTCCATAAGCACGCGGGTGACAGCCGTATTCCCGGAGTGGTAGCGGATATGGAAAAGGAGCTTGGCGCAGGTAACAAAAAGCCGGAGATACTTGCCAAGCTCGCTCAGTATGAGCTTACCCTCCTTGATTGGGTGGAGGAGCACAGAGAGTCCAGACAGTTCGTGGCTATTGCCGGTAAGTGCTGGCCTGCATTCCAGACTCAGTTCGGCTTTGTTCCCTGCTATGTAAACAGCCGTCTCACCGGCAGAGGCATTCCTGTTTCCTGCGAGGTGGATATTTACGGATGTCTTTCTGAATACATCGGAGCTTGTGTAAGCGAGGATGCGGTAACTCTCTTGGATATCAACAATTCCGTGCCTAAGGATCTGTATAAGGAGGATATCGCAGGTAAGTTTGATTACAAGCACACAGATACCTTTATGGGCTTCCATTGCGGTAACACCTGCTCCTCAAAGCTTTGCGCTCCCACTATGAAATATCAGATGATAATGGCCCGCTCTCTTCCCGTTGAGGTTACTAACGGAACTCTTGAGGGCGATATTATCCCAGGCAAGATCACCTTCTTCCGCCTGCAAAGCACTGCGGACGGACATCTGTATTCCTACGCGGCAGAGGGAGAGGTTCTTCCCGTTGCTACCAAGTCGTTTGGCGGAATCGGTGTCTTCGCCATAAAGGAGATGGGAAGATTCTACCGTCACGTTCTGATAGAAAACGGCTTCCCCCACCACGGCGCTGTGGCGTTCGGACATTTCGGAAAGGCTATATTTGAAGTGTTCAAGTATCTTGGCGCAGAAAAGATCGGCTACAATCAGCCTGCCTGTGTTCCTTATCCCACAGAAAACCCGTTCTGAGCATTAGCTTGACGCAAGGTATCCCGGGTGCGGTATCCGCATTCAGGATACCTATCACCGTATAGAAACATACCGAAAGGGGTTTTTACCACATGAAAAGAATACTTGGCATAGAGCTGGGCTCGACAAGAATAAAATCCGTGCTTATTGACGAAAACGCGAAGGTTCTTGCTCAGGGCGGCTACAACTGGGAAAACACATTGGTGGACGGTCTCTGGTCCTATCCCTTGGAGGAGGTTGAAAAGGGCTTGCAGACAAGCTTCGCCGAGCTGAAAAAGAACTACGGTCATCCGATAGAGAAGCCGGACGCGATAGGTATATCCGCAATGATGCATGGATACCTTGCCTTCGACAGGGATGACCGATTGCTTGCTCCCTTCAGAACCTGGAGAAACACCAATACGGCAGTGGCGGCGGCAGAGCTTTCGGAGCTTTTAAAATTCAATATTCCGATGCGCTGGTCGGTTTCTCAGTATTATCAATCGGTGCTGGACGGAGCTTCGCACATAAAGGACGTGGCGTTTCTCACCACTCTTTCAGGCTACGTTCATTATAGGCTGACCGGAAAGCGGGTGCTTGGAATCAACGATGCCTCGGGTATGTTCCCGGTATCCGGCAATGATTATGACGGAGTGATGCTTGAAAAATTCAATGGGTTGCTTGCTTCCAAAGGAATCAATATATCCTTTCAGTCACTTCTGCCTACCGTTCTGGTTGCGGGTGAGAATGCAGGCTCGCTTACCGAGGAGGGAGCTAAATGGCTTGACGTAAGCGGTGAGCTTAAGGCGGGAGTCATGCTTTGCCCTCCCGAGGGAGATATGGGAACAGGTATGATATGCACCAACTGTGTTTCTCCCGGAAAAGGAAACGTTTCCTCCGGTACGAGCGCGAATTTTACGGTAATTCTGGGTAAAGCCCTGAAAAACTACTATAGGGAGATAGACGTTATAGCAACTCCCGACGGTTACCCCGCCGCGCTGATACATACCAATAACTGTACCTCTGAGTTGGATAAATGGGTAGCTATGCTGGGAGAGGCACTGGCTCTGTTCGGAGTCAAGCCTCCCAAGAGCGAGCTTTACGACAAGCTGTATTATCATTCTCTCCAAAGCAGCGCGAACGCGGGCATCGTAAGCTACAATTTCCTTGCGGGAGAGCCGCTTGCAAATACCGAAAAGGGAGCGCCCGCGGTGGTCCGCTCTCAGGACGGCGTGATGAATCTCGCCAATTTCATGCAGTCGCAGGTCTATTCCGCCGTTGCTTCTCTTGCGCTGGGAACAGATATTCTGAAGGATGAGGGTGTTGAAATAACCAGTGTGCTTGCTCACGGCGGATTCTACAAAACGGATTTTGTAGGTCAGAATGCTACCTCCGCAGTGCTTGAAGCCCCGGTGACGGTAATGCAGAACGCCTCCGAGGGTGGCGCATGGGGAATGGCGATACTTGCGCTTTATGCCACTGAAAACGGAGAAACCCTTGGGGAGTACCTGGAAAAGCTGTTTTGTGACGTGGATAAAAAGGTGGTTATGGCAAGCGACGCGGAGCTTGAAAAGTGTCGCGCCTTCATGGCGGCTTACAGAAAAGCTCTCGCGGCGGCAAAGCTTGCCTCGGAGGTACTGTGATGCTTGAATGGCTGAAAAAAACGGTTTTTGAGCAAAATATGAGGCTTATGGAAAGCGGACTTGTGGTGCTTACATGGGGAAACGTCAGCGCAATCGACCGTGAAAGCGGACTTGTCTGCATAAAGCCCAGCGGAGTTTCCTACGGATCTATGACCGCAGACGATATGGTCATCGTGGATCCGGATGGCAATACCGTGGAGGGGCATTACCGTCCCTCCTCCGATACGCCTACCCATTTGTATCTCTATCGGGCGTTTCCGTCCGTTGGCGGCATAGTTCATACTCATTCCACCTACGCCACTGCCTGGGCGCAGGCCGGCAAGGGCATTCCCGCCTTCGGAACTACCCATGCCGATGCCTTCTACGGAGAAGTGCCCTGCACAAGAGCACTTACGAAGCAAGAGGTGGAGAGCGAATACGAGCGTAATACCGGCGCGGTGATAGCGGAGCGTTTTGCCTCCCTTGATGCTGATGCCATCCCCGCTGTCCTGGTTAAAAATCACGGACCGTTTACTTGGGGAAAGGATGCCGAATACGCGGTAAATACCGCGATTACACTGGAAGAGGTCGCCAAGATGGCGACACTTACCTGCCGTATATCTGAGCAGGCTGATCCGGTGGACGGCTATCTGCTTGAAAAGCATTATATGCGTAAGCACGGTAAAAACGCATATTACGGTCAGTCGGACGATGCTTTGAAGTAATAAATCTCTTCTGAGCCTCAATGCCTATTGCAAAATCCGGAAAATACATTATAATGTCAGTAGGGGGAAGCCCCTTGCTGTAAAACGGTAAAATCAAAGGTTTTTGAAAGGATGAAACGATTATGGAAGAAAAGATCATAGGTCCCCGCACATCCCACGAGGAGTTCTTTAAGCAGAAAATCGATCTCAGACGTCCCGAATTCGAGGGCATTTCCGAGGCAGTGGAATGTGGGGATATTGCAAAGGCGGACAAGATATTTGCAGATGCGATGAGAAAAAATCCTCAAGCGGAAAAGCTGGCTGAGGTATGGAGAAATGAAGTCGCCGCATGCAGTGACCGTTTGAAGGATATTACCGTACAGCGCGCTAAGGATGCCATGGAATATAAGGTGATCTCC
>JAFVTO010000239.1 GCA_017503165.1 Clostridia bacterium
ACTGCGAAGCAATATAACTGTGGCACCTGCTCTACGGCAGGTGCCACTAGGGGAGGCTTTTTCTGCCTCACGGGAGGTAGCGTATCCCCCCTCGTGTCATCCTGAGCGGAGGGCGAAGCCCGCAGTCGAACCCGTAGGGCGATGCATAGCATCGGGATCTGCGAGGGAAAGGATGATATTCCCGCCCGAGATCCTGCTCGACTTCGTCTCGCACTGCTTCGCAGTTCGACTTCGCTTATGCTCCGCTCAGGATGACACGGGGCGGAGCTCGCTTTGCAGGAGACCGGCTTCAACACCGTTCGTCTGATACCCGAATACGTGGTCTGGAAGGAGTAGCATGACGGCTTTATGGAGCGGTTCGAACGCTATTTCTCGCTCTGCGATAAGTACGGAATGTCCTGCATGATCGTGCTTGCAAACGACTGTATGCCACCCAAGACCGAGCGCCGGAAGATGCCATACGTCGGTGAGCAGGAATACGATTGGGGCTACCACGGCGGTAAAAAGCATTCCCGGCACGGCGCCCACAGCGAGCCTGCGCCTCACTTCTATCTTGACGATCCCGTAAGCCGCGAGGACTACTTCAGAATGGTCACGGAGATAGTCACAAAGTATAAATATGACGAAAGGATCTGCATCCGGGACGTTTACAACGAACCCGGAAACAGCCGAAGAAAGGATATAACGCTCCCGCAAGCTACGGTCTTCTATATTTAACAGGAGTGACCGAAAAATGCTTTTTAAAGCATTTTGAAAAGCATTGTACGTTTTCAAAGCCAAATTCTCGCGCGATCTCGCCAACGGTCAGATCGGTATTCCTTAGCAACCTCGCCGCAGCCGAGATCCGTTGCCTTTCATAATAAACATAAGGGGTGATCTTATATTCTTTCCGAAAAACGTTTATTATGTGATTCTTCGAGTAATAAAAAAGAGCGGCAAGCCCGTCCAGACTCAATGGCTTTTTAAGACTTGCGTCTATATAATTCTTTATTTCCTGCGGTAGGCTCTTGTGCCTTTGCGGCAATTTTCCGATCTGCCACCTTGCCGCCTGAAGTATCTCATGTACTGTCAGCATAACACGGTCCACTGTTTCATCATAGGAAAGCTCTTTATTCCGAACCGTCTCGATGATCCTTCGCATATGACCTTCTACACTAAGCCCGTGTATCAGATCGGGGCGAGCCGTCAGATATGAGTTAAACAGCGCGTCGGCAAGCTCGCCGTAAACCACTACCCACAGCTTTGTCCAGCTCTCTCCCTTGCAGTAATATTTGTGAGCCTTGCCCTTGTAAAGGAAATAAACATCTCCTCCGCACACATTATATTCATGACCGTCAACTTCAAGAATCCCCTCTCCGTCAACTGTGTATTCAATTACATAACAGTCATAGTCGGGACGCTCAATACAGTAGGTTTTATCGCAGTAGGAAATTCCCGCCATAAGAACATCGGCGGCTCTTTTCATTTGAAGGCTTGGATCACATAAATAAATTTCCTCGTTCATTGTGATATTATTCCTTTTATCTTTGATATTGTCTCTTGTATTTACATTTTCTTGTGATATAATACAAGTATACCATGATATGGAGGTAGTGTCAATGACTAAGAAGGAAAATTATTTAAGGGCGATAAAACGGCAGAACCCACAGTGGGTACCAAAAGAAGGCGAAGCGGTCCGTACCGTAAGGCCTCCCATATGCGAGCGCCCTGCTTTGGCGGGGAAGGACGCTTTTGGATGCGAATGGTCGATCAACGAGAAAGCTAAAGGAGGAACCTATCCCGCAGAGCGTAATTTCGTCATAACTGATATCACCAAGTGGAGAGAACAGGTTTCGTTTCCCGATGTATCTGCCTTCGATTGGAGCGTCGCCCGCGAGGAAGCCCGTAAGATAGATAAAGAATCGTTTCTTGTAGGCGGATTTGTCGAAATGGGAATTTTCGAGCGCATATATCTGCTCATGGGCATGGAGGAAGCACTGATGGGATACTATACCAATGAAAAAGAAATGGAGGAGCTGGCATCAGCTATCGCAGACTATAAGATCGCCTTTATAAAAAAATACCACGAAGAGGTAGGCGTGGAGTATCTGTGGTACGGCGACGATTGGGGAACACAGAGCAATTTGTTTATCTCCCCCGATATATGGCGCCGTGTTATCAAGCCGCATACAAAGCGTATATATGACTGCGCAAGATCGCTTGGTATGATAGTCAATCAGCATTCCTGCGGAAAGATCGAAGCCGTTGTAGGTGATCTTGCGGAAATGGGAGCGGATTGTTGGAACCCCTGCCAGCCGTGTAACGATCTGCGCGCCCTGAAAAAGCAATACGGAGACCGTATTTGTTTTATTGGAGGCGTTGACAGTCAGTTCGTTTTGGATAACGCTTCCGCAACGGCAGATGATGTTGTAGCCGAGGTCAGGAAGAGAATCGACGAAATGGCGCTCCCTGACGGCGGATACATAATCGCCCCCAGCCACTCCGTTCCTTACGATCCCGAAAAGCTGGATGCCATGAACCGAACCATCGAAGAGTACGGCAGAGAAATATACAAACATTCCGCTTCTTGAAGAATAAAGTCTCAGCTTTCCTTACAAACACCGTTGGCAAAGACTTCTCTTACTGGCTACCGCCCGGTGCATATCTTAAAGATCTGATAAAAAATCGGACACATCATAGGAGAAAAGCTCCAGAATGATCGCGGCGGGTGCTAAAGGACAGTTAAAAGAGCCGGTACGGATTATTTCCGCATCGGCTCTTTTCTATTACACCACCGCATTCGGTGGTGAGTAAGTGCGCATTTCCTGATAGTGTTTAGTGATATGCTGTCTTCGACAGCGTGATATTTTTGCTATCGCAAAAGTGATATTTCAAGACATTGTCTTGAAGGGATATTCT
>JAFVTO010000023.1 GCA_017503165.1 Clostridia bacterium
GTGCGCCCTTTCGTGTCATCCTGAGCGGAGGCGGTATGGAGCGAAGCGAGTTTCCGCCGTAGTCGAACCCGTAGGGGATATCTACGATGGAAAGAATGCTGTTCTCGCCCGAGATCCTGCTCGACTTCGTCTCGCACTGTTTCGCAGTTCGACTTCGCTTGCGCTCCGCTCAGGATGACACGGGCGGGATTTCGCTTTGCAGGAGAATATGTCTTTAATTAAGGCAGTGCTTGTCAAGAAAAGAGGACAGAGAATGTAAAACACTCTCCGTCCTTTTCCTGTCAGTTCGAGTATGCTGCTCTATGGAAGGCACCCCTTGTTGGGCTTTTTTTATTGCTCTTGGCGAAGCTAATCCGCCGTCAAACTCCGAGTTTGGCAAAGTCAAACTTCGCTCAGGTGCCATCAACATCCATTGGAAAAAGTGGGGGTTGACATTTTAAGGACTTAGTGGTATAATACACGGTGTATATCCGTGTCGGATAATGCAGCTAAAGATCATTTAATGTAAAAACGCAAGAATTATTTCAACCCCAAACATGGCTGCCGGTGTCGGAAAAGAATTACCGACACGAAACTTTTAGCTCGAAAAAGCTGATTTGCAAAAACAGACTTATCCAAAACAAAACGGGAATGCAAGTATGCTACTGTAAAAGGGACAAACCAAAAGCATTCCGAGGAAAGGATTCAAATATGCTTAAAACGCTGACTGAGGTAGGCAGGAGATTTCGACTGCCGGGCGAGATCATCGGCTATGACGTGATAAACACAGGCAATATCAACTCCACCATAAAAGTAACATACCAAATGGACGGTATCGAAAAAAAGTACGTTTTCCAAAAAATCAACACCTATGTTTTCAAGAATCCCGAGCAGATCATGCAAAATATTGACAAAGTAACCTCCTATATCCGATCCGTAAACGAGGGCATGATCTCGCTTCATTTTCACCACACCGACGAAGGCAAAAACTTCGCATTAGACAGTCAAGGCGGCTTCTGGCGAGTCATGAACTGCATTGATGCCATCACCTTCGATTCATGCGACGACCCTGCAATTATCGAGGGTACCGGTCGCGCGTTCGGTGAATTCCAGGTTCAGCTTGCGGATTTCGACGGCTCCGTCCTGTACGAGACCATCCCCGACTTTCACAACACCGTAAAACGTCTGAATACGCTGTTTTGCCACGTCGAAGAGGACCCGATGGGAAGAGCATCCGAGGCAAAAGCAGAGATAGAATGGCTTTCCTCGGTTCGCGATAAGGCGGGCGAGCTTTGGCGTCATTATGAAAACGGAGAATTCCCGGTGCGGGTAACGCACAACGACACGAAGTGCAACAACGTGCTGTTTGACAGGGAAACGTATTTGCCTCTTGTGGTGGTCGACCTTGACACAGTCATGCCGGGAATGGCGATGTACGATTTCGGTGATGCGGTGAGATTCATCGCCAACACCGCGGAGGAGGACGAGCCGGATCTTTCCAAGGTATCACTTGACATCGGAAAATTCCGCGCGTTTTGCCGCGGATACGTCGGAGCGGTCGGTAAAACACTGAGCGAAGCGGAAATCGGCTTTATGGCACTCGGAACATTCAGCATCACGGTTGAGCTTGCATCCAGATTTCTTGACGATTATCTCACGGGGGATGCGTATTTCCGCATAAAATACCCCGGTCACAACCTTGTCCGCGCCAAAAGCCAGATACAGCTTGCTAAGGATATTCTGGGAAAAATGGATGCTCTCAACAAAATAGTAGCGGAATTTGCCGAGGCTAAATAACAAAAAACTCCACATTTGTCAAATCAACTCTTTTTTGATATGAATATAGTCTGCAATCAAGCATAACGTCAAGCGAAAACTTGTGCAATCGGATGATAATCGCCGGATTATGCGAAATTCGCGAAAAAAAGGGTGCCCACACTTGACAAAAAACGATATGTGTGTTATACTGTAACATGCAATATTTTTTGAACTACGGAAAGGAAAAATATGATGGACGAGAATCAGAACGAGATAGAAATTGACCTCAAGGACATATTTTCTGTTCTGCTGAAAAGATGGTGGAGTATTCTGCTCGTTATGTTTTTATGCGGCGCAATAGTATTTGGGTTCGTCTACGTTACTCATGTTCCCATGTATGAGTCCACCGCAAAAATGTACGTTAACAACGATAGCGACAAGCAGGGGACCAGTGTTACCCAAAGCGACATTCAGGCGGCAAAGCAGTTGGTAAACACATACTGTCAGATAATCGAATCCCGTCTTACCCTCGAAACGGTTATAAAAGAGGCGAATCTTCCCTACACCTACGAGGAGCTGCTTGATATGATCTCCTGCGGATCTGTAAACGCCACAGAAATATTCTACATCACCGTAGAGAGCACAGATCCCGCCGAGTCCAAGCTGATCACCAATACCATAGTCAAGGTGCTTCCCCAGAAGATAACCGACGTAGTTGAGGGCTCTTCGGTTCGCGTGGTTGACGAAGCAGTGGACGGAAAAGAGCTTTCATCGCGCATCCTTTTCAAGACGGCTCTCGGACTGTTTGCAGGTCTTGTAATTTCCGCTGTATTCTTCTTCGTTTACGATGTGCTCATCAATGACACCCTTCAGAGCGAGGATTGGGTATTAGATGCCTTCAAGCAGGATATTCCCCTGTTGGCGGTGATCCCCGATGTTAACCAGTCAAGCGGAAAGCGTTACGGCAGATACAAGTATTACAGACGCAGTGATTACGAAAGCACCACGGAAAATAAAGACTGAAAACGGATAAGACATCAAGCCTAAAGCAGATTTGAGAGGATTGGTATAAATGTTTAAATTTCTCGATAAAGGTAGCAATAAAATGGCTCCCGCCAAAAAGCTGGCATCGGAGCTTGACTTCGCCTCGGCCGAAGCATATAATCTCCTGCGTACAAACGTTTCATTCGCTCTGGCAGGCAAGGATGGAGGCGCAAAGCTGTTCGGAGTATCCAGCCCCTGTCCTCAGGAGGGAAAATCCTTTACCTCCATTAACCTTTCATATGCTCTTGCCAAGGACGGTCACAAGGTACTGCTGATAGACGCCGATATGCGTCGCCCGTCGGTTTCGACCGTACTGGAGCTGTCCCGCACTCCCGGTCTGTCCAACGTACTGGCAGGAGCCAACCCGGATGAGACTATTCACTACGGCACGCTCCACGAAAATCTCGACGTGTTGCTGTCCGGAGATATTCCGCCCAACCCCTCCGAGCTGCTCGGCTCTCCCATGATGCAGCGTCTGATCGGAGAATTCGGCGAGAAGTACGATTACATCGTAGTGGACCTTCCGCCTGTTACCGCAGTTGCCGACCCGCTTATCATGTCAAAGATGCTGGACGGAATTATCGTGGTCGTTCGCCACGCATACACCAGAAAGAGAAACATCAGAGAGGCGGTTCGTCAGCTCCATTTCTCAGGTGTCCGTATTCTGGGATTCGTTTACAACGGCTACCACCACGGATCGGGCAGATACTACAAAAAGTCCAAGTATTACCGCAAGGACTATGCATACAAGGAAAACAAAGAGGCATAAGCTTCAATTGATATAAACCCATATAAACGAAATACAAAAATATGAAATCAAATAACGTAAACAGCTTTGCAGGCTCCTGCAAGACATACGGAGAAGGCTTTTGGAAGATCTCGGATTTCCACAGTCACGTTCTGCCGGGCATGGACGACGGAGCCAAGGACGTGACCGAGTCACTCGCCATGCTGTCCCGTATCAAGCAACAGGGGATATCAAGCATGGTATCGACGTCGCATTTCTATGCCGACAGAGAGACGCCGGATTCTTTTCTCGCAAGACGCGCTCAAGCCGTCGCAGAGCTTATTCGTGGCGGCTATCATCCCGATACGGAGCACCCATTGCTCTGTATCGGCGCTGAGGTCGCCTTTTTTACCGGCATGGCGCGCTCAGCTCAGCTCGAAAGGCTTTGTATAAGCGGCACAAGATTCCTGCTCATAGAGATGCCGTTTGCCAAATGGTCAGACTCGGTAATAAACGAGGTATTGGCAGTGCGCGAGGCGCTGGGACTGAAG
The DNA here is from genome assembly GCA_017503165.1 of Clostridia bacterium. GTDB lineage: Bacteria > Bacillota > Clostridia > Oscillospirales > CAG-272 > SIG673. The sequence goes on from JAFVTO010000023.1 coordinate 4,060, forward strand.
CCGATAATCGCTCATATCGAGCGCTACATAGATTATCAAAAGGGCTCGACTCTCGGCAGACTTATCGAGGGCGGCGTGCTCATTCAGTCAAATGCAGAATATTTCACCGAGAAAAAGACCTGCCGCAAGGCACTTAAGCTTCTGCTTCAGGGCGGAATACATCTTTTGGGCTCCGATGCTCACAATCTTGACTCAAGACCGCCAAACCTGGACAGGGGACTTGAGATCATAGCGGGGCACAAGTACGGAGAGGATATGCTCAGAGAAATCGAGGAATGCTCCGCTTACGTGCTGAAAAAAGCCAAATATATACAGACAGAGACAGAAACGGTCGGGTAGATCCCGTATAACCGTTTTTTGTCGTGTCCGGGGCAACCCGGTGGAAAGGGCAAGGTAAAAAAATGCTTGGTGCAATAATCGGAGATATAGTCGGTTCTCCTTACGAGGATTTTTCCGACAAAATAGTTGATTTTGAACTGTTCATTCCCTATTGCAAACCAACCGACGACAGTATCATGACCATTGCGTTGGGATGCGCCTGCGTCAATTCGGATCTCAGCGACGAAAGCGACTTCAAGCTCAAGGTTGCCGAATACATGAGAGAGCTGGGCAACAAATACCCCTATGCGGGTTACGGTGGAAAATTTTACAGATGGTTGAAGACTCCCGATATGGGACCTTACGGAAGCTTCGGAAACGGTTCAGCCATGCGTGTTTCCCCCGTGGCATGGGCGGCGAACACACTTGAACAGGCGGAAACGCTGGCGATGTGGAGCGCCGAGGTCACCCACGATCACCCCGAGGGCATCCGCGGAGCGCAGGCGGTAGCGGCGGCTGTCTGGATGGCAAGAACCGGCGCGGATAAGGATGAGATAAAGGCTTATATAAATGAAAAATATTATAAGTTAGACTTCACATTGGACGAGATCCGCGAGGACTACCGCTTCGACGTTACCTGCCAGGGCAGTGTTCCCCAGGCGCTGGAGTGCTTTTTTGAGGCAGAAAGCTACGAGGACGCTATCCGCCTCGCAGTATCTCTCGGCGGGGATTGCGATACCCAGGCGGCAATGGCGGGAGCAGTTGCCGAGGCGTTCTTCGGGATTCCCGACGACCTGGCTGAGGAAGGACTCTCCTTTCTCGACGACACCTTAAGCGGATACTACTTTGAATATTCCGAGCAGCTTTACGGAAACTGACAGATGACCTGGCAAAGGAAAGAGTAATGCATATATTTCTTATCAGACACGGTGAATCCCTGGCAAACGTAGGAGGAAACTACGAAAAAAGAGAGCTTGACCACCTTGTTCCGCTGACGGATGAGGGCAAGCGGCAGGCATACGAAAACGGACGTTTTCTTGCCGAATACTGCAAAAAAAAGAATATAGACCTAACAGGCGCGAGAATATGGAGAAGCCCGTTTCTGCGCACAAGACAGACCTCGGAGGAATTTAATAAATCTCTGGGAATAACGGATATCCGCGAGGACATAACGCTGACAGAGCAGCAGTTCGGGCTTTTTGACTGTCTTCCCACAGAGGAAGTGATACGCCGCTTCCCCAACGAATACGCGGAGTATATGCGGCAGGTAAAAAACAGAGGGCGATTTTATGCCAGGTTGCCAATGGGCGAAAGCCCGTTTGACGTGGCAATTCGCATACATCAGTTTATGGGAACCATTCACCGCGACTGCGAAAAGCACGGCGTGAACACTCTGTTTATCTTCACCCACGGCACTACTCTCCGCGCTTTTTTGCTCAGATGGTTTCACTATCCTCCCGAATGGTATGAGGACCAACGCAATCCGAAAAACTGTCAGATACGGGAAATAGACGGCGGCAAGGATCTGGGCTATATCAATAAAGGTATATCTGATCTTCCCTGAAGCCGGTCACAACCGAGGATGAGCGGTACACCAAGCCGTGGATAGAGAAAGAGAAACAGAGGGAGAAATATAATGGCACTTTTCGATTTGGATATGCTCCAAAAGGAGCTACTGCCCCCGAATGAGATAGAATGGTTCAAGGATATCCCCTCGGAGCAGAGAAAAGTTTCCGACGCGGTAAAAACCCGTCTTACACAGCTCGCAAGGCGCTGGGTAGGCTACGAGCACAAGCCGTTCGGGGACAGCTACGGAGAGTTCTTTCGCAATCTTAATCAATGCAATTTCGGAGATCTGTATATAAACCGGCGCAACGCCCTCATGGACTACGTTTTTTACGATATATACGTTGAGAGCGGCAAATATACCGACGGGATAATCAGCCTTATCCGCATGATCTGCGACGAGGATAACTGGTGTTATCCCGCGCACATGGGAAGCAAGCCCAAAAGCTGGGACGGGCCGGTTCTGGATCTGTTCGCCGCCGAAACCTGCTCCGCTCTGGCAGTAACGTATAAATATCTCAAGGACACCTTACCGAAAGAGCTGCTCGCCGTGATATACGAGCGAATAAACCAAAGAATGTTCGTTCCATATACCGAATCGGACGACTACTGGTGGATGGGCGTACACGGTAACAGAGTAAACAACTGGAATCCGTGGATCAATTCCAATGTTACATTTTGCGCGGCTATGGTCTGCAGTGACGTTGAACAGTACAGAAGGATAGTAAAGCGCGCCTGCTCACTTACCGAAAACTACTTTAAATTCCTATCCGACGACTTCCTTTGCGACGAGGGAGTGCGTTATTGGAATCTCTCCGGTGCCTGCCTTTTCGACTATGCGGAGCTAATGTATGACCTTACGGGTGGAATGCTTGACGTCACCGTATCCGAGCAGGTAAAGGGCGCGTGCTCCTACATTACCGGAATGTATGATGAGCACGGACTTCCCGCCAACTTTGCGGATGCCACAATAGAATTTTATCCGGACTGCGCGCTTCTCGCCAGAGCAGGCAAACGGACGGAAAATCGGCTTCTTGAGGATATGGGAAGGGCTTTGTACCGCCCCGACAATCTGAGATCACTGCACGATAATTTTTACCGTCAGCTCAAAAACATATATACTGCATCGCATATACAGCCGCTTGAACGCATCGTATATCCCCAATTCACCCTGCTCCGCAGCATAAACATCTGCACCATGAGAAAAAACGGCTTTTTCGCCTGCCTTAAGGGCAACCACAACGGAGAATGCCACAACCACAATGACGTGGGAAGCTTCGTTGTTTATTACGACGGAACACCCGTGTTTATTGATCCCGGTGTCGATCTGTACTCCGGATACACCTTCTCGGAATGGAGGAATAAATTGTGGTATATGCGCTCAGAGTACCACAACCTGCCGGTTATACGCGGCAACGCCCAGGGAGTCGGCAAAAAGTTTGCGGCAACGCCTCTCCGGACCGATGAGATGTATGCACAGACCGATATCTCCGGAGCATACGAGGGCAATGTTGCGCCCTGGATACGCAGTATGGATTTTTCCGGCGACAGCATAGTTATAACCGACCTCTCCGACGAGGCGACCGAAAGCGAGCTTCACTATATTCTTTACGAAATGCCGACGATAGAGGGTAACACTCTGAATTTCTCCTGCGGCGTCAAGGCAAGGCTGGACGGTGTAAAGGATATCCGACTTGAAAGCCTGGACATTACCGGCGCCTTTCCACCCGACGGAATCGTGGGAGACGTGGCAAACCGAAGAGCTGACGGATATTCTGTTCTTATCCCACGACTGTTTATAAAGCAATGGAAAAAGGATACCTTGTACCGTCTGGTCTGCATTCCCACCGAAAAACAGGTAACTCTTACCGTAACCAAGGCTTGAGCAGCGCTGCGCAACATTGGCGGAGCTGTTGATTTAAAACAGAAAACAAAAAGCAGAGAGCATTCCGGCTTAGAAACCGAGGTGTTCTCTGCTTTTGCGTATAGTACTTGTAACAACAGACCGAGCATTTCGCGGCAATTCACCGCAAATCAATGCTCTTTTCCGTCCTCCGCCGACTTTGAGCGGCGCTTGGAGGGCGACATGGATTTCTCCCCCGCCACGTACATTTTTACCAGTCCCAGTAACGCCACTGAGGAGGAAAATACAAACAAAACAGGATAGGCGCTTTTATAAATGAACACGCAGATAGCGGTTGCCGTCTCGCCACCAATGATGAGAGCAGCCAGGTAACCGAGGAAGGAAAGCCCTCCGACAAACAGCGCGATCAGAATGCCTATTCCGTAAGCTTTCCCTAAGATCCCTGAGATCCTTTGTCTCATACCGCACCTCCTACAGTCCTACGACAGGGAGCCATCCGAGCAGTACGATAACTTCCATAACGTACTGTACCGCGACCCACCAAAGATCGTTTTTGAGTGTCTTGCCAAAGTCAGAGCCTGCAATCGACATCCCCGCATACATACCCAACGCAAATGGCGGAGTAATACCGCACATAACGCCGCACATACACGGCAGCATAGCCGCCACAAGAAGCGGATCCGCGCCCACTGAGGCAAAAAGACTTATAAATACCGTTCCGAACATAACCGTAACCGACGATCCGGGAATAACCATGGTCACAAAACAGGTCAGAAGAGGCACAATAAGGCATAGCCCGACTCTGCCGATGCCGAGCGCCTCAAACACCGTCTTGATCTGCGCGCCCGCCTCAATATATTCAAACAATTCACCGATAGCATAACCGAAGATACAGGTCACAACGATAGGAGCAAGCCCCTTTACTCCCTTGGAAAACACCTCCACAAGGACAGCAGGCCTTCTCAACGACCTGTCCTTGCCCACAAGCAAGCCGTAGATTGTTGCAATTCCCGCCACGAAAATCAGAAGCGAGCTTGAAAAATACTTTGCGCCCGTTTCCCCTAATCTTCCGGCAATAAAGGTTGCATTCAGCATAGAATCCAACACAAATGGCAACAGTATAATAATGGGTAGCAAAAGTCCGCTCCTGCCCTCCTTCAAGGTCTTTCCAAGGGGCGGAATATCCGCCTTTTCCATAGGCTTGATCTTATAGACCAGGCAAAACACGAAAAGCGTAACCATCCGCGACAAAATAAACCAAAGCGACAGTCCCCAGCATACCACCCAGAAGCGACCGGCGGTCACTTCGCTTTCCGGCGCAAATGCCAGATAGGCGCCCAGTGCCGCCACGATATTAGCGGATGGCGGGATCATATTGCCAAGATAGCTTGCAGTGCTTTCTACGTTAGCGGCAAGCTCAGGAGGAAATCCCGTCTTTTTCATAGCAGGAATGGTTATGGTTCCGGTTGCCATAACGTTACCGGGACCGCTCCCCGAGAGCGCGCCCATAAAGGCAGACGCAATAATAGACGCATATCCCGCGCCACCGGGAATCCGACCGAGAAGAGATATAATTATCATAACGCAATTGTCCACAATCTTGGTCTTGGTCAGAATCTGCGACATGGCAATAAACGCAACCATAGAGTACAGAAGGGGAGTCTTCATTGCCGAAACAAAGAAATTGCCGGCTTGTCCCCACGTTCCGGTGATTATAATAAGTACAACAAAAGACAGAACCACGCCCTCGTGTATAGGGCGTTTAAAAAGCAACATCCACAGGCAGATAACGGCAAGCATTACGCCGAGATATATAAGCGCCTCAGGTATCATGGGTCCCACCTTTCATCTTAATTACCGTGCCTTTCTTAGGCTCCGCGCGCCGAAAGGCGCAAAGAGCACCGTGAAAGCATCTGCGGTTTATTTTGCAACTGAGCCGTATCTTTCACGCTACGGTTATTCTTCAGTAGAGACTCGTTCGAACATTTTTCTGTCCCCACCAATACTGTTCCCGTAACTGTTTTTTAAACTGTCCATACCAATACTGTTCCCGTAACTGTTTTTTAAACCGTCCATACCAATACTGTTCCCGTAACTGTTTTTAAACTGTCCATACCAATACTGTTCCCGTAACTGTTTTTAAACCGTCCATACCAATACTGTTCCCGTAACTGTTTTTAAACCGTCCATACCGACATTATTTTACCATGACCGCACTCAAATGTCAATGCAAAAGACTCATTTTCCATAGAATCCATAGTTCAAAGGCTTTTGGAGCTTTAATTTTCCAAGATTTTCCCTCTCCGCGCTTCTTTTGCTTTCGGACGGTCAACGTAAATATATGGCTTTAGAAGGCTCAAATACAAGAGATGAAAACCAAAAAGCAGTCCCTCGTTACCGTTGGGTAAAAGCGACTGCTTATAGTTCAATATTAATTTATCCGGCTGAATTATTAACGGTAACCGCCGTTGCCATGGGCAAAAAACGGTCAGGATTCAAGCTGTTTACCGAGAAATCCTGCGGCAGTCCGAATAAGCTTGGTATCACTTTCCGTATTCCTCCGCGAGGCATCGTCCCCTTCCGAAAGCACGGATGCAACGCATCCGATAATGTCACCTTCCGCGATTATTGGCATCACACAGTAAGCATAATGAGCGCCGACCGCATCATCAATGACCGGCAGCTTACGTTCTCCGGGGCGATAGGTGTAGAGTGCGCGGTTTTCGATTATCTTTTCAAGATCGGCAGACAGACGCTTATCTCCGTACTCGCGGCGAGGTACGCCTGCGCAGGCAATAACACTGTCGCGGTCGGTTATCAGCACAGACATATTGCAGGTTTTGTGAAGTATCTCAGCATACTGAGCGGCAAATTCGTTAAGCTCACCGATAGGAGAATACTTTTTAAATATGACCTCTCCCTCCCGATCGGTATATATCTCCAAGGGGTCGCCCTCGCGGATTCTCATAGTGCGGCGGATCTCTTTGGGGATGACCACTCTGCCAAGGTCGTCTATTCTGCGGACAATTCCGGTTGCTTTCATAATATAAAATCTCCTTAAATTATAGGTACTTTCGTAGGGCGGGGGCTTTGCTCCCGCCGCCCGATCAAGATACTTTAATGAACGGCGGGAGCAAGCCCCCGCCCTACAGAATTTGATCGTAATGTTAGTATCTGCAAAATGAGGAGATTTATACTTTTATAGACCTTTTTAAATTACATGCATTTTAATATATACCGCTTCTTATACATCGGTTTAAGGTAATTCTTCTGCATATCCCTCACAGAGCCGAAGAAGGCTTCTTCAGATTTTGACATAATATGACGCTCGTTTTTCAGGCAAATAAGCTCCAGCGTACAAAAGAGGTCTGCGACCTGAAACAGTCTGTAATCTGCAGGCATCACCTTTCGGAACTCCGATTGCGGAAGCATTACCGTGAACACGGATGCAAGAATCTTATTAAGCTCGACCTGTCCGTTATCGTAGTAGACGATTATCCTGTCAAACCCGGCAAAGAAGGTATATTCCTCACGGATAAATGACGAGAGCTGCTTGGAGAGTGCAACGGTCATGCCGAGAGAATCTGAAAC
>JAFVTO010000240.1 GCA_017503165.1 Clostridia bacterium
GGCTCTACCTTTAAGCTGGGCATGGGTGTTAACGTTCAGGAGAGACTGATAGCTATTCACCATCTTGACGTACCGTGGAGACCATCTGATATGGTTCAGCGAGAGGGACGTATTCTGCGCCAGGGCAATACCAATCCTAAGGTAAACATCTACCGATATATTACAGAGGGTAGCTTTGATGCCTACTCCTGGCAGCTTCTTGAAACTAAGCAACGCTTTATCGAGCAGCTTCTTGCAGGCTCCTTAAAGGACAGAGAGGGCGGTGACGTTGACAGCGCAGCTCTCAGCTATGCGGAGATCAAGGCGCTGGCGATCGGAAATCCCGGTATCAAGCAGAGAGTCGAGCTTTCGAATAAGCTGAGCAGGCTTTGTATTCTCCAACGAGCGGCGCTTGAAGAGCGGGAGCAGATGGCAAGAGAGCTGAACGCCCTTCCCGACAGAATAAAAAATCAGAAGCATTTGGTCAGCTGTTGCAACCTGGATATCAAGGCATACGCGGAATGTAAGGTGGAATATTCCGCCGAGCAGGCGAGGGAGATACGCGAAAGGATAGACCGCGCGCTCCGCTTGAATGCCGCCGTGCCTCATGAAACAGAGCTGATGGAGTATCAGGGCTTCAAGATCGTTCTGCCTGCTTATATGTCGGCGGACAAGCCGTACGTCAATCTGGTTCGTGAGGGCAGATATTACGTTCCTCTCGGCGCTGAGCTTGGTATGAAACGCCGTATTGACAATTATCTGGATGCGCTGAAGGAGCAACGCGATAAGTTCCGCGACGTGCTGAAAAAGTACCGCGAAAACTATCGCATATTTACCGAAGAGCTTACCAAGCCTCTCCGTTACGGCGAAGACATTGCCGAGATCCGAGCGGAGCTAAAGGAGCTGGACGAAAAGCTGGGAGTCGAGTTCCCGGAGGAATAAGCCCCAAAAAGAGCAGGGGGCTTTGAAGCAAAATATAAATATCGGATCAAATACAATATACAGATACCGAAATCAGATACAAATACCGGAGAGAGCTTTAAATGCTGCTATCCAACAGAGAAAGGATGTCTTGTGTTATGAGCAACGATGAAATGAGAAATATCCCCACTTTATCGGCTGAAAAAACTGTAAAGCAGCTGTCTGATGCCTATTCCGCAGTTATAAACGGGGGGATGGCTCCCTCCGTGCTTCCGTCGGTAATGCTTTGGGGCGCGCCGGGTATAGGAAAATCCCAGGCGGTGCGTCAGGCGGCTGAGCATATTGAAAAAAATACCGGTAAGCGTGTCGTAGTCACCGATGTCCGTCTCCTGCTTTTTAATCCCATTGATCTCAGAGGTATCCCGACGGCTAACGAGGATAAGACTCTGGCAATATGGCTCAAGCCCCAGATATTCCGCATGGACGGCTCGGACGGCGTGGTGAATATCCTGTTTCTGGACGAGATCTCCGCCGCCCCTCAGTCGGTACAGGCAGCGGCATATCAGATCGCGCTGGATCATACTGTGGGAGAGCATAAGCTTCCGGATAACTGCATCGTTATAGCCGCGGGCAACAGAGTTACCGATAAATCCGTGGCGTATAAAATGCCTAAGGCGCTTGCTAACCGTCTGTGTCACATCGAGCTGGAAAGTAATTTTGAGTCATGGCGCAAATGGGCGATAGCTAAAGGTATAAACGAAAAGGTCATTGGCTTCCTTTCCGCGCGAAACGACCTGCTCATGGGCTTCGACGCGAGCAGGGACGAGCTGGCGTTCTCCACCCCCCGTTCCTGGGAAATGGTCAGCCGACTGATGAACTGTACCGGTATGTCTATGGAAAAGCTGTATCCTCTGATCGCCGGATGCATAGGCTCGGGAGTTGCCGCCGAGTTCCGCACCTGGTGCAGAGTGTACGGCTCGCTGCCTGCTACCGAGGATATTTTTAAGGGTAAGGTCGCTACGGTTCCCACGGATACCGATGCTCTTTACGCGCTTATCTCATCCATGACCGTCTATGCCGGAGAGCATCGTGACGATATGGCGGGAATGGCTAACTCCATTCGTTACGGAATGAAGATGCCCGCGGATTTCTCTACCGTCCTTATGAAAAACTATATGGCGATAGAGGATGGATATCGGGAAAAGCTGATGCGGATCCCCGAGTTTATGGCTTGGGCTAAAACGAAAGGACGGTTGCTCAATGGCTCTGTCTAAGGATGAGATCAGAAAATATTCCTCGCGGCTGATGGCATCCAAGCTTCGGCTGCTATGTAATCACGGCTTTTACGGCTTGCTTATATCACACATGAAGTTCTCCATTGACGAGGAATGCAATACCGCCTATACCGACGGCGAGAGGATTGCCTTCAATCCCGAGTTTATGGATGGGCTTAAGGACTCCGAGTTGGATTTCGTGCTCATGCACGAGATCCTTCACGTGGCTTTGAGCCATTGCTTCCGAATGACCGACAAGATCACGAAGATCTTCAATATTGCTTGCGATATAGTGGTTAATTCCAATGTTCTCAAGTCCGTTGATATGGATGAGAGCTCTATAACGCTGGGAAAATACGGCACAGCTATGCACGTCGCTCCCGACGGTAAGGAGGGGTATCTCTATACCGCCGAGGAGGTCTACTATATGCTTATTGCCAAATACGGAAAAAGCCTGCTTGACACTCCTTACAGTGAAGATGGGGGAGAGGGCGACGGTGATGACAGTTGCAAAAGCGGCAATAACTCAGATAGCAAGAGCTCGGATAAAAAGCGCGGCAAGAGCAGAGGCTCCGGGATGGATGGGGCCAAAAACAAAGGGGGGAAGGAACGCGCCGGCGGTGGCTCAAATGGGAAAAATAACGGCTCAGACTACGGTAACGGCTTTGATCAGCACGATAAATGGTGTAAAAAAAGCCTCGGCGAAGACTCCGATGGCGACGTGTGGAGCCAGCGCGTGCGGGATGCCGCCGAGGTGATGAGAAGAATCGAGTCCTCAAAGGGCTGCGGAAGCTGTCCCGCGGGCGTTGAAAGAATGCTCGGCGAGCTTAACTCCCCCTCTGTTGATTGGCGAACCGTCCTCAACGATTTTGTTCATGAAGAAGTGGTCGATTACTCCTTTTCGCCACCCGACAGACGGTTTTCCGATTCCGATTTCTTTATTCCCGATCTCAACGAAAAGGACGATAGGATAGAAAAGATCCTCTTTATGATTGATACCTCCGCATCTATGTCCGACAGTATGATCTCCGAAGCATACTCCGAGCTTAGCGGCGCGCTTATTCAGTTTAACGGAAAGCTTAAAGGCTTGCTCGGCTTCTTTGACGCCGCAGCCTATCCCGCCGTACCCTTCGAAAACGTGCAGGAGTTGCTCGGTATCCGCCCTCGCGGCGGCGGCGGAACCGATTTTATGAGCGTCTTTAAATACGTGCGTAAGGAACTGGCTGAAGATCCGCCGGTCAGTATCGTTATTCTTACCGATGGCTATTGCAGCTTTCCCGATGAATCCGAGGCAATGGGAATTCCTGTGCTCTGGCTGCTCAACAACAATAATATCTCGCCGCCATGGGGTCAGGTCGCAAGAATGGAGAACAGATAGGTGTTGTGTGGTCACCGGGAGGGAGCCCGCGAGAGTTTAAATCAGATCAGGGGTTCAACGCGATAGCAGAATTAATGGTTACGCCGGCTCCTTCCACCGCTAAACGCCGTCCCCCTTCCAAACAACGCGAAGCTTTGTCATCCGGAGGGAGGCTAACAGAGCCCGCGGGAGTTTAAATTATATCAAGGGTTCAACGCGATAGCAGAATTAGAGACATCCCTTTCGATACAGTGAGAGAGGCGAAGCCAAGCAATAAAAAAGAACAGCGCCGCTAGGCGAGGGAAACCGCTGTCGGAGTTTGACGGCGGTTTTACTTCGCCAAGAGCAATAAAAAAGCCCGTCGGGTGACGGACTTTTTCTATTGCGTAAACCGACTCTGCCGCCGCGAGTTTCGAGAGAAATTCGGGGAAAGGCGGCAGAGAGGACGCGGCGTGACGAGAGAGGGAGAACAGATCAATCTCCATAATAAC
>JAFVTO010000024.1 GCA_017503165.1 Clostridia bacterium
GCGAGAGCGATGGATATTCAGGTGACCTTTACTGTGTTGATTGCGGATATAGACTTCAGAAGGGTAATGCTACCTATCCCACAGGCCACAGCTTCGGCGAGTGGACCGATACCCCCGAGGGATACGAGAGGGAGTGCGTGCGTTGTGGTGCCAAGGAGTATATATATATCGACAGCATTTTCGACCGTATAGACAGCGATGCAGAGAAAATTATGCTTATGATGATGCTCGGAATTGGTGAGGAATTATTCCTCGATTCGGTTTCTGAATAAAAAAGGGACAGAGAACTCCGCGTTCTCTGTCCTCGCTTTTTTGCTTTAGTTTGTCAGGTCAACGACTTCCTTCTCGTAAAGGGGTACGTACTTATCCTGGTAATAGTTCTCGTGGATTATCTCAAATCCGCCGTCAGGCGAGCAGTTGATAACCGTGCATCCACGCTGTGAGCCCACAAGGTCGATGTCGGAGTATGCCAGATAGTCGATTGAATAGCCGTAGCTCATGGTGATGCCCTTGTATTCAAGAACGATGTTGTTAAGGTGATCGTGGCCGAAGAAGGTTGCCTCGGTGCTGCCGAGTCTTACTATGGTCTCGAACATCTCCTCTGCCTCCATTGAGCAGTAAACGTAAGGGCTATCCTCACCGATCTTGCCGAAATGGCATTTTAGATCGTCGGTTTCGCCGTTCGAGTTGTACTCGTTGACCGCCTCGCGCATTTCCATTAAGGGAATGTGGTAGAACAGCAGGCTCTTGACCTCCCCAGCGCCAAGATTAGAGTTGTGGGTGTTAAGAGTGTTGATGGTTTCCTCATACCATTCGATCTGGTCTTCGTGAATGTTGTCGTATATCCACTTGATGCCCAGGGGATCCTCGTCGGTGTATGCATTGGTGTCAACGATGATGAAGGCACGTGTGATAACGTCCTCTGTGTTTTTAAGATAAATGTAGTGATTGCACTCGCCGTACAATCCCTCGGGTCCTCTGTCAAAGAGGCAATATTTATGGTTTTCGCTTTCGTACATTTCCGCCACTTGGGCTCTCGTGTAGAAGTTATATGCTTCGGAGTCGTGGTTGCCGAAGGAAACCGTCCAGTATACTCCGAGGTTTTCCATAAGGTAGGCAAACATCTCGTGGGCAAAGCGGTTGTTTAGCGTGCCGATCCAGGGAACAGGGAAGGAGATGTCTCCCGTTACGATAACAAGGTCGGGCTTTTCGGCTGTGATCATTGCCGCAACGGCGTTGATAGCCTTCTTATCCTCGGTTGCCGAGAGAAATCCGCCGCCGATATGTACGTCGGTTATCTGCATAACCTTAAATTCGCCGTCGGTTACGAAGTATGGCGCACCGTTTTCGTCAAATGCGGGCTTCAGCTGGTTTTCGTATTCGACAGCACTAAAGGTGTCGATGTACTCGTGCATAGCTCGCTCGTTGATCCTGTTTGCCACAGCAAGACCTCCGAATATGATAATAAGCGCCAAAATAACAAAAAATAGACCCTTTAGAAACCTTTTCATAATTTGCCTCCTTTGGAGTTTTGTGCTTTAATTATATCATAACGGACAAAATATTGCAACAAATAAAAAAGTTTTCGTTTTTTTGAAAAATGTATTGACAAATACAAAAATATTTGATATAATAGTCAGCGTCACGAGGAAATATTCTTGTGGTGATGCTGCTATGGCTCAGCTGGTAGAGCACATCCTTGGTAAGGATGAGGTCCCCGGTCCGAATCCGGGTAGCAGCTCCAGACAACCCCGAAGGGAAACCTTCGGGGCTTTGGTTTTTTTATGGGGATTTGCTATCCTTTATGTGCTGCCACCCGGCACGGACCGGGGAAAGACACAAATCTACTTCGTAGCTTCTTAGTCTTGAAGAGTCCATCGGACTCTTCACAGTCCGAATCGAGAAGTAACATCAAGACAACACCAAAAGAAATCTTAGAAAAATATATTTTTAGGGCTTTCGCGATTTGTTGCTGTCCAAAGTCGCTTTTGGTCGATTTTATATTTTTTCATTTTTCCGCAAAACCACTTGACATTTATAAATTTATTTGATAGAATAGATTAGTCCATTTATGGAGCATTAGCTCAGTTGGTTAGAGCTACCGGCTCATAACCGGTCGGTCCAAGGTTCGAGTCCTTGATGCTCCACCAACAAAAAGAGGTCGCCCTTGCGGTTGACCTCTTTTTGTTTTGGTTGCGCATTGTAGTCCTCAACCTTGCTCTGCGACTATGTCGCAGAATAAGGTTCGCATACCCCACTTGAAGATCGGAGAGTTTACTCTCCAGGCGAAAAGTGAGGGTATATTGCTCCTTTGGAGCAAAATCCTTGATGCTGTTTTGTAAAACAACTTGACAAGAAATATGTTTAACTTGCAAATTTCATATTGCTATGATATAATGAAAACAAAAACGCAGGGGGACTATGTAATGAAAACTGAATTATTTTTATTCAGCAATAAAGGTGAACTTTTTTCCAAAGCACATCCTATGCACGATTGTTCATTTACTGCAGCCTTTGATAACAATACGCTTGCTTTGACGTTTGATCATCTAGAAAAGTATGATTCTACACTTATATACGGATTAGAGGGATTTAAAAAATTAACTATCAAATATCACAACACAGA
>JAFVTO010000025.1 GCA_017503165.1 Clostridia bacterium
CCCAATGAAACTGTTTCTTTTGATCACAAGTTGTACGCTTTAGGTAAAGATGAGCATGGTAGTATCGCTTTATACAAAATAACAATAGAGGATATATTTCAAAGTTATACCGAACCAAATGATTACCGTTTCCATAATTTACGCTATTTAAGGGAAATAGAAAACGTAGCTGAGGATATCAGCGGCTCTTCTGATCAAGCAGATCAGCCGTACACCGCAAATAGCGAATCCTCAACTACCAATTATAGTATATCCGATTTATTTGAAATTGTCAAGACTTTTGATGAAAAATTCAAACCAAAATCTGTAAACGAACATCTTATCGACAAAGACACGGGACTGCCAAAGGTGTTTTATCTACCTGAAAATGCTGCTGGAGATTGGAGCGACGGTGTTACTGTTTATCAAAACAAGCGTGTAAATGCTCAGCCTGTTTATATCAGCTCATACTTTGAGGATGGCGCAAACCCTAATTTTGAGATAAAGGATAACGGAGATGTAATTGTATACGATGCAGGTCAGGTTAAATCAGTAGCTGACGGCGGCAATATCGGTACATTCGACAGAGGTGCAAAAAAAATCAGGTATTCCCGCAAAACCGACGGCGATCAGCTTTTGAAAAGTCTTGATGCAGGCGGTGGGCTTTTCAGTGTTCCTGCATAGTATGCTTTGCCGCTCGTTTACAAAATATACTTGACTTATTCCCAAATGTATGGTAAAATGCTAAAAAGGAAAAAGAAAGGGGAGTGAGCGTATTAAGGCTTTGATAATTTCGGCATCGACCGGACAGGGACACAATTCGACGGCAGCGGCTATTCAGTCTGTTTTTATCGAAAACGGTTGGGAATGTACTACGATAGATGCACATTATCACGCATTTAAACCGCTTGGCTTCTGTCTTTCTAAGGGATATCTTGTAACCATAAAGTGCTTTTCCGGTATGTATGCTCATACTTATACCAAGCTTGAGAGCAGAAAAGCCGGTAAAAACGATATGACCGTTCTGTCAAGCAAGATGATTTCGGGAAAAATCGGCAAATTTATCGAGGAATATGATCCCGACGTTATAATCTGCACTCACGTTTTCGGAGGTATGTCGATCCAGCACCTCATTAATAAGCAAAAGATAAAGGCAAAGACTTTCGGTGTCGTTACCGATTTCACGGTTCATCCATATTGGGAGGAGCTGCTCGGATTTGACGGTATCGTTGTTCCGTGCGAAAAGCTTATACCTCAGGCTCTTGCAAAGGGCTTCAGAGAAGAACAGATACTTCCTTTAGGTATTCCGATACATTCAAAATTCTCCGGTAAGCTTTCAAAGTCTGAAGCAAGGGAGCAGCTCGGACTTATGTCCGATAAACCGGTTATAACCGTTATGAGCGGAAGCATGTGCCATGGCGGAATATGTCAGACCGTTAAGAAGATAGACTCAGTTAACGAGTGCTTCCAGATAGTTGCTATATGCGGTTCGTCCAAAAAGGAGTACGAAAAGCTCGGAAAAGAGCGCTTCCGTCATAAGACCTTGAAGCTCGGGTACACAGATCAGGTAAATATAATTATGGATGCATCTGATCTGATTATCACTAAACCGGGTGGATTATCAACATCCGAAGCTTTATCCAAGGATCTTCCGATGATAATTTCCAAGCCTATACGCGGTCATGAGGAGCGGAATCTCGCTTTCCTTACCGAGAATGGCGCGGCGATGACGGTAACCGAGGAGCAGCCTGTTGACGTTCTTGTAAAGAAGTATTTCACTGACGGTGACGTACGCTCTTCAATGACGGAGGCTGTAAATGAGATAGGTAAAAAGAACGCTGCAAAAAAACTGTTCGATCATATAAATTCACTTAATTATTAATATAAAAAAGCTTGGCTGAAAATCAGCCAAGCTTTTTTGTGTTTTAATCAACAGTCCATTCGCTCATTGGCTTCCATGAATAGATGCTTCCCGCAGTGGGAAGATCGTTTGGAGATGCGATGACTGTGAATGCAACTGCGATATTGTACGTACTCGTGTTTTCGACCTCAATACAAAGCTTGGTTATACCTGCTCTTGATTTTTCGGTCTCGTCGGTGTACTTACCTGATATAGCTTTATCTCCAATGTACTCTGTATCAAGTGATTCTGCATCCATCTGGGTGAATTTCGCATTAAGAGCGGCGTTCGGATCTTCAACGATCTCGGCATAGAGATATATACCGTTTCTGTAAATATAAGCCGATTTTCCGCCTTCAAGTATAGTTATTTTGCCCTCAGTGTGTGCGAACCACCAGATATCCTGAGCATTCTTGAATGCTCCCTCGTCCTGGATAACCACGGTAGAGCGATTGTTGGTCATATAAAGACCTCTGTGCATAGTTGCGTTTTCAGCTACGTGTTCATAAGCGGGCTTCATATCGATTATACCGTATGCTGAGTTGGTTCCGCTCTTGTAATCGACTGCTCTTGAAATAGCGCCTGTCATCTGACCGTAATACTTATTATTGGGAGCGGTATTCGGTGTTGTACCGACCTCGTTGCCCATATACGGCTTACCCGTAGCTTCGTCGATAAGGTACCAGTACTCCTTACCGGAAGAAACTATATAAACTGCTTCGTCCTGGTTAAAGGTAATATTCCTTTTAGCATCAAGGTAATACTCGGGTTTACCCGTTTTTCCTGTCCAGGTGTCACCGTGATCAAGCATTACGAGGGTGTTCTGTCCCTCGGTACGCTTCTTGTAATAAGTCCAGCG
>JAFVTO010000241.1 GCA_017503165.1 Clostridia bacterium
ACCTTACCCGTTCTGTACATAAGCGTGGCGGCGGTGTGGCGAAGCTTGTGGGTTGAATAGTGCTTTTGGGAGAGTCCTGCGTTTCCAAGGTACTTCTTTACCAGCCACTGGACGGTTTTTTTACTTATTCTGTTGTGCTGACGCGTACTGATGAACAGAGCGTTTTTATCCTTTATCTGGGTGTCCTGGGCTCTGACTGCAATGTATGTTTTAAGGGCATCGGCGCATGCGGTGTTGAGGTATACCATTCGCTCCTTTGAGCCCTTACCCAGCACGCGCAAAGAGGTGAATTCGCGGTCAATGTCGTTTAAATTGATGCCGCATAGCTCCGATAGACGAAGCCCGCAGTTGAGAAACATGGTCAGTATTGCAAAATCCCGTTCTTTGGTTGCCGAGGACTTGTCCTCCTTTACGGCGTTGAGCAGCTCCAGGGATTCTTCAAGCGAAAGGAACTTGGGAAGAGCGCTTTTGGTATGGGGCGAATCTATGTCCTTGGCAGGATTGTTTGACAGTCTGTGTGTGGTCACCGTCAGGTATTTAAAAATGGACTTGATTGCGGTAAGCTTGCGCGCTCGCGCCGTTGCATTATTTCCCCGCTCGTTTGCTACATATGTAAGAAACTCGTAGATGTTTTCGGGACGGACCTCCGAGAGATATTCCACGGTTATCCCCGAGATGTCTACATCGTTGTGTTTTTCGGGAGAGGTAGGAAGCCCCTCGCGCTTGGCGCGGTAAAAGCACAGAAAGAGCACTATATCGTTTTCGTACTGCTCTACTGTTCGCTCAGCCCGGTTTTTTATTACCCTCATATACTGTTCATATTCCGTCAGAAAAGAGGGAAGCGGATGTTTATAACTACTGTACATTTTTATACTCCGTGGCACCGAAGACGGTGCAATATGCTTTTATACCTTTGAGCCGGATTTGCGGTGAACGCAAATCCGGACGATCAGCTCGTGTTTTTTGAACTGACCGATATGTCTATATTTTACCACAAAAATTTGTCGATTGCAATTGATTTTCGCGGCGTTTACAAAAAATTATTAATTTAGTCTTTTCAGATGGTAGAAATATAGCGGTGTTTGCCCTAAAATATAATATACTCTCTTAATTTTCTAAAAGGACCTGCGTTAATGAAGATCAACTGGAATAGAAAATATAACACCTACGCGGCGTACGCATGCATTGTAGGTGCGGCGCTCACATTCGTGATTTTTCTCGGAATATATTTCAAGGGTGTGCTGTCATTTTTGGGAATGCTGTTTGATGTTGTCGCGCCTATCGTTTACGGCGCGGTAATAGCGTATATTCTGAATCCTATCACGAAGGTTTTTGAGAATAAGGCGTTCAAAAAAATGAGGTTCCGCAGAACACGGCGCGGTATCAGTATGGCGATCTCATACCTTATCGTGTTTGCTGTGGTGGCACTTTTGGGCTACGCACTTATTCCTGAGATCGCGCGAAGCTTCAGCGATCTGCAGAGCAACTTAATACTGTATGCCAGCTCCCTGGATGAATGGGTGAACGAGATCTCCGCAAGCTCCCCTCAGTTCAAAGCACTGTTGCGCTCACTTCTGGACTATATAGACGTTGATTCTGTCTCAGATTCGCTGTCAAAGCTGTTTGAAAGCATGTCGGGAATTCTCGCTGAGTTTTCACCCTTTATTCTCTCTTTTGTGAACAGCTTTATGGTTCAGCTCAGGAACATCATTTTGGGCTTGATCTTTTCTGCTTATTTCCTTGCATCAAAGGAGCTTGTTTTCGCGCAGATCCGCAAGCTTTTGCATTCTCTGCTCAGTGATGAAAGATATAAGAAGTTTTCCGGTTTTGTAAGATTTTCCGACCACACCTTCGGAAGATATCTTCTCGGTACTGTTGTTGACAGCGCAATGGTCGGATGTGTATTTCTTGCGTTGCTCACCATCTTTAAGTTCCCATACGCACCTCTTGTAAGTATTGTCTGCGGATTCACCAATATGATCCCGATATTCGGTCCGTTTATCGGAGCGATCCCCAGCTTCTTTATCATCCTTATTTCCGATCCCATAAAGGCACTGTGGTTTGTGCTGATAGTGCTTTTGGTCCAGCAGATAGACGGAAACGTCATTGCGCCGAGAATTCTTGGAGAATCTACCGGTCTTTCTGCGATAGCGGTTATTTCAGCGGTCACTATTATGGGCGGTATTTTCGGAGTAGTGGGAATGGTCATAGGAGTGCCTATGTGCGCTGTGTTCGCCAATATCATCAACAGAAAGACCGACGAAAAAATAGAGGCGAGGGAACGCAATAGGCATAATGCTGACTCCGCGCATAATGCCGACGGTGATTATCCCGAGCATTTGGGCAGAACGGAGCTTGGTCTGGACCGTGAGAATGAGAATAACCGAAAGACGGATGGCGAGGTATCCGAGGATACGGATATCTCTGAGGCGAAAAAAGAGGAAAGTACTGTTAAAAAGCCTGATGAAACGACCGATAGCGATTTAAGTGATACCCCCGTTCCCGCAGAGTGCGTTGCTTTGGGAGAAGTGTGCGGTGCGAGCGAAAGGTATGAGGCAGACCCTTGTGAAGGCGATACCGACTCAGAGCAGAACGGTACAGATACAGACGGTGAAGCGACAGACGGTGAAGCGACAGACGGTGAAGCG
>JAFVTO010000242.1 GCA_017503165.1 Clostridia bacterium
CCCCTTATCCTCTCCGCAACCTAACAGCAGATAATCACCTAATGATATACCGCGCGCAAACTGTGAAAGGGAGGCTGTGCATATAGCTCCCGCGCGAAGTCTGGAAAGTTCGCCTTCGGGAAGCTCGGGATATTTTTTGTACAGATAAGCCGTTGAGATTATTGACACGACTGAGTCCCCAAGAAATTCCAGACGCTCGTTTGATTCGCAATTTACTTTTTTCTGTCTTAACTCATACGCATAAGACGAATGAGTGACTGCAAGCTTAAGTATAGCGCTGTCCTTGAAAATATAGCCGATATCTTTTTGCAGCTTTTCAAAGTTTATGTTTTTCATTTGTAGTGCCTGTTTTTCAGTGTTTTTCAGTGTTTTTCAGTTGTAAGAATGACAAGTGCAGCCTTTGCGGCGTTCTGTTTAGCCTCTTTTGCTGTTTTTCCTTCGCCCTCTCCCATTCTTTTTCCATCTAAGTTTACTGCGGTGGCAAATAAGTGTTTTCCGGGTGAGGGAAGGGGTTCGTATTTTATGGGTGCATCGGAGCGGTGATATAGCTTTTGGTATGTACGGTTCAGCTGGGATACGTAATCGTTATCCTCTTTTTCCGTGTTTTGCTCGTTTATGCGCTCCGGGTCCGATTTCAGCTCGGAAAACCACTGGTATGCTTCGCTTTTAACATCAGTCAAAGCTCGGTAGGCAAGGCACGCCGTATTTTGTGAGGCCTCTTTCTTCGTCGATCCGTTGGCTTCGGATATTTTTTTGCCGAACAGATATATTTCCACGGTTACTCCGTCAGCGCTTTTTCTATCCTTATATTCGAGCATTACCGTGGACGAGCGTATGTTTTTTTGTACATACTCCTGGAGAACAGATTTATAATTTCCGTCAGATACTCCGTCATCGGAGATTCGGAGGCTTTGAAGCTGAGTGATTAAAGGCTCTTTGGGGGCAGAGTCTCTCCGTGCAGTATTGGGAAGAGGCGCTTTTTCATCCTTGGTAGCATCAGTTGATGCTTCCTCGGCCGGGATGAAAGGGGTATCATCCTGTTCGGTGATGGATGTTTTCCGCTTTTTCGGGGAGAAAAGACTCTTCAGAGCGCTTGCTGCGCTTTTGGTAGAGGATGACCTTTTTTCGGATACTGATATGTCATCGGAAAAGGGATCTCTTTCGGACTTGGTTTTCCTCGCGTTACGCCGCTGACTGTCGCGGACGAGCTCGGGCGCCTCTTCAAGCATTACCGCTCTCAGTCTGGGGAGCAGAAATGCTCTGACCGACGGCATTCCGCCATCCTTGTATATTGCTCCCGCCAATGCATGGAACAGCTCCTCTCCCACTATCTTGCTGTACCTTAGTGCTTCTGCTGAATCTGAAAGAACCAGATATTCGTTCAACTTAAGATCACTGCAGCTTTTTTTGAGCATAGGCTCTATTTCTGCAACTATTTTCAACTGTGTTGCGTTGCCTTCAAAATTTGTATATAAATAATCCCGAATCAGCAGATCCAAGATGGCTTTTCCAAGAAAAGACAGCGCTTCATTTGAAGGCTGGCTATTGGAGGCTGCTGAGGGATGATGAAATGCCGTTGTTATCAGCGAAGGGTCTTTGAATGTGTATCCAATGATTCCTTCTACCGTCTGCAATTGAAATTTTTCAGACATTAAAGTTCTCCTGTTTTATTCATATTCACTTTCCGAACAGTCTGTGGAGATTCCGGAAAGATGCTCTATCATTCCGCTTTTTGCATATTTTATAGCTTGATGTATGGCATTTTTTATAGCGAAGGCATCGGAGCTTCCGTGTGCCTTAATTACAGGCTTTGAAATACCGAGAAGTGGGGCTCCTCCGTATTCAGAGGGACAGAACCTTTTTCGCAATGACTCCAATTCGCCCTTCAACACCAATGACGAGGCTTTTGCGAGAAGATTTTTGGAATATATTTCGTTCATTCTGTCCATAACAAAGCTGCAAATACTCTCGGTATACTTCAAAATCAGATTTCCCGAAAATCCATCTGTCACTATTACATCGCATACACCGTATGGCAGCGCACGGCTTTCTACGTTTCCTATGAAATTAATCGAGCGGTTCTCTTCAAGTCTGCTATACGTATCCTGGAGCAGTTGGGATCCCTTTGTACGCTCAACCCCGTTATTCAGTAGTCCTATCCTTGGGGCGTGCACGTTCATGACCTTTTCCATATATGCGGAGCCCATGATGGCAAACTGCTCAAGATTTTCATCTGTGACAGCAATATTGGCTCCCGAGTCTATAAGCAATACAGGGGATGCAAGAGGTAGGATTGTGGCAATAGCAGCCTTCCTAAACCCTTTTATACGGGAAACAAGTATTGATGCCCCGGTATAGAGTGCTCCGGTGTTTCCCGCGCTTACTACTGCATCCCCGGTTCCGTCTGCAAGCAGATTCAGTGCCTTTACCATGGAAGAATCCTTTTTTGTACGGATACTCATAGGAGGATCTTCCATTTTGATTACACCGGTGGTATGCTCAACGTAAACGCCGTTGCTATCGAGAGGGTATCCGTTTTGTGAGGCTATAAGTCTCATGATATCACTGTCACCTACAAGCACGACTTCACATCCGTATTCGTGTCTTGCGGATATTGCGCCGGTAAGTATTTCTTTGGGAGCATTATCTCCGCTCATTACATCAACAATTATCTTCATACACTCACCGTCGTTTCGCCATCGTCTTCTGTTTCAGCCGAAATACTGCTGTCTGCTGACAAAAATGCGTTGAGATCACGCAGGGCTCTTTCTGAAAGCGCTTGGTTTCTGGCGCTTTTTCCGCCCTTTATTTTTTTATCCAAAGGCTTTATTATTCCGAAATTGGCGTTCATTGGTTGAAATTTTCCGCACGATCCTACCGACACATACTTAGCCATTGCGCCAAGCACGGTTGTTTCGGGAAATTTTTTCGGTGCAATTCCGACAGCAAGTGCCGCCGCATTTACTCCTGCTACCAGACCTGAGCCTGCGGATTCGATATAACCCTCCACTCCGGTCATCTGACCTGCGAAGAAGAGTAGCGGATCTTTTTTGGTGGCGTAAGTATCTGTAAGTAATTCCGGTGAATTGAGATATGTGTTTCTGTGCATCACTCCGTAACGCAAAAATTCTGCATTTTCCAGCCCGGGTATCATACTGAATACGCGCTTTTGCTCGCCTATTTTCAGATGGGTCTGGAATCCTACCAGGTTGAACATTGTCTTTTCTTTGTTTTCGGTTCTTAATTGCACGCAAGCATATGGCTCCTTACCGGTGCGAGGATCTGTAAGCCCAACCGGCTTCATAGGTCCATATCTCATTGTGTCGATACCTCGTGTTGCCATGACCTCTATTGGCATGCATCCTTCAAATACGGTCAGATCCTTTTGGGATTCCGAATCGAACCTATGAAGCTGTGCTGTTTCAGCATGGAGGAGGGCATCGTAGAATGCAAGATACTGCTCCTTATCCATAGGGCAGTTAAGGTAATCAGCATCTCCTTTATCATATCTTGACTGCGCGAAAGCTATGCTTAGGTCTATGCTTTGTGCATCTACTATCGGAGCAGCTGCATCAAAAAAACTAAGCCCATTCTTTCCGAAATAACGGACTATTGAATCTGCGAGCGTTTCTGATGTCAAGGGACCGCTTGCTATTATTCTGATTCCGTCTTGAGGAACGTCGGTTATTTCTTCACTTATCACGGTTATCAGAGGATGTGACCTTATTTTTTCTGTTATATACGATGAGAACATTTCGCGGTCTACGGCCAAAGCCGCTCCTGCCGGAACAGTGGTGGCGTCTGCGGCTTCCATTATGAGAGAGCGACATTTTCTGAGCTCTTCCTTAAGCAAACCTGATGCATTGGTAAGTTGAGCGGATCGCAATGAGTTTGAGCATACAAGCTCGGCAAAAAGCTCGGAGGTGTGGGCAGGGGTTTTTTTACAGGGCTTCATTTCATAAAGCAAAACCGGAATATCGCGAGATGCAAGCTGAAATGCAGCCTCACATCCCGCGAGTCCCGCTCCAACTACCATTACGGGTGGAATTTCTTTTATCATAATTTTAAGTCTTTCTCTTTTACCTCAGGAAGACCGTTTTATCCGTTTCAGTTTTCCTGATCATCCTGCTGGAGGTACTCAGTGTACGAGCAATCGCGGTTGAAACAGTACAACAGAGATTTCCCTTTTTTCTTCATAAGCATGCTTCCGCATTCTGGGCATTTTTCCTTCATTGGTTGATCCCAGGAAGAAAAATCACATTCGGGATAGCATTCACAGCTATAAAAGAAAGTATTGTTCTTACCGTGCTTGGTAACGATCTTTGCGCCGCATTTCGGACAGGCTACACCGGTATCCTTGGTTATCTGCTTTGTATATCTGCATTTCGGGAAGTTTTCACATGCATAGAAGCTTCCGTATCTTCCGTTTCTCATAACCAGAGTGCCGGAGCAAAGCTCACAGGTAAGTCCCGTGGGAGCAGGCTCGGGAATCTCAGGCTTGGGTTTTCCGGAGCTGTCGAGCGGCTTGGTGTTTCGGCATTCGGGATAGTTGGGACAAGCCGCAAACTTTCCAAACTTTCCGTTTTTAATGATCATGATGCTTCCGCACTTGTCACATATAATATCCGTTTGTTCAGCAGGAATATTCACAGTGAATTCCTTGGCTTTTTCCTCGGCGTTTTCAAGATTTTGTGCAAATCCAACATAAAAGCTCTTGAGTATGTCACTCATGGTGCTTTCTCCGTCAGCAATATTGTCAAGACGGTCTTCCATTTGAGCGGTAAACTTATAGTCGACTATGTCGGGAAAATGCTCAAGCATCAAGCTTGTTGTTATCTCTCCGAGGGAGGTAGGAAGCAGGGAGTGCTTATCACGGCTAACGTATCCTCTTGAGATAATGGTGGAGATAATAGGGGCGTAGGTTGAAGGTCTTCCGACCCCGCGCTCCTCAAGGAACTTGATAAGTGATGCCTCAGTATATCTTGCGGGGGGCTCGGTGAATTTCTGTGTGGGGGAAAGCTCGCACAGATTAAGTGCTTCGCCTTCATTTATCGCGGGAAGCTTATTCTTTTCGTCCTCTTCGTTATCTGCATCCTCTCCGGAGTCATATACAGCCATATAACCGTTGAATTTTACTATATAACCGCTGGTTCTAAACAGATAGTCACCGGCAACTATGTCCGCCGCCACGGTGTCAAGCTCGGCATTGGACATCTGGCTGGCAACGTATCTGCTCCATATCAGCTTGTATAGCTTGTATTGTCCGGAAGATAGGTATTTTTTTATAGCATCCGGCTCAAGTGTAACATCCGCAGGTCGGATTGCCTCATGGGCATCCTGAGCATTGTCTCTTGCCTTATATACTCTTTGCTGAGCGGGGGCATATGCCTCTCCGTATTTAGCTGTGATGTATTGCTTGGTTGCCTCTGCCGCCTCGGTGGAAATGCGCAACGAGTCTGTACGCATATAGGTTATAAGACCGTGGGTGCCTCCGTGTTCTGCGCCGAGGTTGACACCCTCGTAAAGCTCCTGCGCTATACGCATAGTGTACTGTGACTGGAAGCCAAGCTTTTTGGAAGCCTCCTGTTGCATTGACGAGGTGTTGAACGGGGGAGTAGGGAGCTTCTGTCTTATAG
>JAFVTO010000243.1 GCA_017503165.1 Clostridia bacterium
CGGCTCCTTTATAATCTCAAAGAATGGAAAGACATCCTTTACCGATCCCGGGGGAGGAGAATATACCCGTCAGTATTTTGCCGCGGACACACGATACTCCTATCTGTGCTGCTCGTCTCTCGGGCATAGTGTTCCGGTGATCAACGGTTGCGCTCAGTCTGCGCTGAAAAACAAATCAACTGTCTACTGTGAAGCTGAAAACAAGTACTCCTTTTCTATGGAAGGCGTGTATGAGATCGAGTCATTGGTATCACTTAAAAGAAGCTTTGAATGCGGTGAAGAGGTTGCTGTGATGACTGACGAATACAAGTTCACTGCTGCCCCGGAAAGCATTACAGAGCGTTTTATATCACTTAAAGAAATAACGGTTACACAGCCGGGAGTCGCAAAATGCGGAGAGACAGAGATGAGATTTGATCCGGAACTATTCGATGCATCCGTTATCAAGGATGGAATTCAGCGCGCTCCCGGAAAAATAAGCTCGGTTTGGATACTTGAGCTTACTTTAAAGGCTCCGAAAACAGAGATGACCCTGTGCTTTGAATTTGAATAATAACAAATATAATCATTCAGGCTATATAACAGAGCAAAAAAGAAAGGAATACCGCTATGGGAAAGCTATTCAAAGAATTTACGGAAGAAAAGCTCAATGAGATCCGCACACATCCTTATTACAAGCCTGCGCTTGAGGGAATACGTAAAAGGGCGGAAAAATTTCTTGCTACCGATCCACCGAGAATTAAGTTCAGTCAGATACATATGTTCGTTACCACCGGCAACAGATCTGTGTTCCAGGACGTATACAGCAACTATCAGACTCGGATGGAGGATTACTTCTTTCTTTATTTAGTGGATCAGGATGAGAAGTATCTTGAGCCACTGGCGGATATAATTTGGAATATCTGTGATTTTGAATCCTGGAGTATTCCCGCCCACGTGGGCGAGCATCTTGATCCGGAGCGCAGAAGAAGAAATCTTGATCTTTGCTCCACCATTCTTGCCGCAAGAGTTGCTGAGGTTATTTACTATGTTGGAGATAAGCTTCCGGAGCTGGTGGTGAAGAGAGCTAAATATGAGGTCAGATACAGATTGATCGAGTCATACGCTATGTATTCGGAAAAGGATTTCTGGTGGATGAAGTCAACCAACAACTGGTCCTCCGTATGTATAGGAGCAACCTTGACCGCTTATCTGTACGCGGCTGAAAAGGAGGAGATAGATGCCCAGCTCCCCAGAATGATCGAGACCGCAAGGTGCTATCTCCGTGGCTTTGACGACGAGGGATGTTGCCTTGAGGGCTACACATATTGGGGGTACGGATTCTCGTATTTCTGCCTGTTCGCAAGCATGCTTCGTGATTATACCGACGGGGAGATTGATCTGTTCAAGGATCCAAAGGTGCATGAAATTGCGTTATTTCAACAAAATATGGCTATAACCAACAATAAAAGTATAAGTTTTTCCGACTGTGGAAACGCATCCTTCAGTCCTGCCAACTGGCTTTCCCAGTATCTGAAGCACGAATACCCGGATATGGAGATACCCTCTATTCCCCAGACTGTAGGAGGCTCTGCGCTTCGATACTTTTTCTGGCAGTATCCGGAATATGCAGAATCGGAGATGAAGCCAAAGAGCAAAATATTCGAAAATGCTCAGTGGTTTATTTCCCGACGCCCGAGGTACACTGTTGCATGCAAGGCGGGACATAACAATGAGCCTCATAATCACAATGACGTCGGTTCCTTTGTCATCGCCAAAAACGGAAAGACAACATTTACGGATCCCGGCGCGGGAGAGTACACCCGTCAGTATTTTTCAAGCGAAAGGTATACCTTGTTTGCTTGCGCTTCCCGCGGACATAGCGTACCGCTGATCAACGGCGCTGAGCAGGTAACGAGTGATGTAAAATCTACTGTTTATGAGGCAGAGCTTGATAAACGCTATTACTTCAATATGGAGAATGCCTACAGGGTTCCTGCTCTTATCTCTCTGAAGCGTGACTTTAACTGTGACGAAGAGGGCTTTACCGTTACCGATGAATATCAGTTTACCGAAGCGCCTGAAAGCGTAGTTGAGCGTTTTGTTTCCTATGAACAGCCCAAGCAGACAGAGGCTGGCAGGGTTGTTTGCGGAGATAGTATTATGACCTATGATCCCGATGTGTTTGAATATGAGCTGACGAGCGATATCATTATCCGCGGTAATGGCACAGGTCCTACCGTCTGGATAGTGGATCTTAAGGTAAAGAAGCTTGAAAAGAGCTTCAAGGTGTCGGTCCGCTTCGAGTAACTGAGCAAAATATATTGCGCCCACACATCTGCTTAACCTCATTAGCATAGCAATATATGCTAACGTACAAATATCAGGGTCATATAAAAGGAGGAGGCTATATGAACAAATATCAGAAGCTTGAACGGTACCCACTTGGCTCGATACGCGCAAAGGGTTTTTTACGGGATCAGATGCTTCGCGGAAAGGACGGTATCTGCGGTCATCTCCATGAGCTGGAGCCCGGAATGATAGCCGACCCGTTTATAAAAAAGAGTTACGTTCCAGCCTGGACCAACGGTAATCAGAACGGCTGGGGTGCGGAGATCTCAGGAAACTACTGGTCCGGCTACATACAGTTTGCATATACGCTGGGCGATCCCGAAATGATAAAGACCGCCACTGAGTGGGTGGACGGTATGATGAAGAATCAGCGCTCAGACGGCTATCTCGGAACCTATTATGAGCCTGATGCATCTGTTCACGATGATTATAACGCCTGGGGAACCGCCTGCGCGATGCGCGGTCTTATCGCATTTTACGAGGCAACCGGCAGGGAGGATATGCTGGAGGCGGTATACCGCTGTATGCTCTGGTTTTGCGAGAACTGGGCAGGTGATCAGAAGACGGTTTACGCGGGGCCGTTTATTATCGAGCCCATGATCTTCGTATATAACTATAAGAGGGATGACCGTTTGCTTAAATTCTGCGAGGATTACCTGGAGTTCGTTTGCGGTAACGATATATTCGATACCTCATACAAAACCATGCTGAACGGCGAATACCGATACAATTCCGCTCATACGGCATGGTACGGCTGCCAGACACGTCAGCCGGCGCTTGTTTACAGTGTCGACGGCAATACCGATTACCTGAGGGCGACGGTGCGGGCGTTGGATATGATGCATGAAAAATCCGTTCAGGTTACGGGAAGCCCCGTTTCCGACAACGAGTATCTTTCTCCGGTTGGCGCGGTCTCCGAGACGGAATATTGTTGCTATGCCTTTTTTAACGCCACGTATTCCTATATGAGCTTCATTACTGGCGAGGCGAAGTACGGCGACCGTATGGAAACTTTGTTCTACAATGGCGCCCAGGGCGCAAGAAAAAAGGACGAGAAGGCTATCGCCTATATGAATACGCCCAATCAGGTGTACGCAAGCGACCGTTCATCCCGTACACACTGGGATGCGCAGGCTTACGCGCCATGCTATCCGACCTCATGCTGTCCTGTCAACGCTGTGGCTGTGGTACCGGAGTTTATTCGCGGTATGCTGTTACGCGACAGGGAGGATAACGTGCATATTATGGCTTACGGTCCTTGCTCCCTCGACCACGGCGAAGTGTCTCTTACAGTCAATACTCTTTATCCATTCAGAAATACCGTGTCCGTTGAGATGGGCTGTGATAAGGAGTTTTCGGTTTTCCTTCGCATTCCCTCCTTTGCCCTTGGCTATACTCTGAAGGTGAACGGAGAGGCGGTAAACGCGGAGTCTAAGGATGGCTTTGTATCAGTTCGTCGAAGCTGGAAGAAGAGCGACATTATAGAGATAAGCTTTGAGGCAAAGGTGGAAACGGTGGTCCTTTGCGACGATGACTGCTGTGGTAATCACCCTATCGCGGTGCGTTATGGCGCGCTTGTGTATGCGTACCACATACCGGAAAAATGGTGTCGCTACGAGGGCAGAGCAACGACCAAGCTTCCCGAAGGATGGCATTGGTATAAGGCAATGCCTGCATTTGAGGAGTATAAGGCAAACGATCCTCATGAGCGACTGGGACTCCGCCGCGAGCAGATAAGCTGGAATATCGCTATAGACGAGCGACTTGGTGCAGAGGATTTCAGGATCGAGGAGATCGAGCCAAAGGGTTACGCCTGGGAGACACCCATGATAAAGCTTCACACCCATGCGTACAAAGTGCCTCATATGTTCCCACCCTATCCGCAGACCACTTACGAGCCTTACGGCGAGTATCAGACGGCGAGAGAAAAGATACCGCTTGAGCTTGTTCCATACGGCTGTACCAATCTGAGGATAACCTATTTCCCGAAAGCAAAGTTGGATTGATAATTTTTATCACACGCGCTTGAGTTCAAACAAAAGAAAGCCGCAGGGTTCATTCTGAACGCCTGCGGCTTTCTTGTTATCAGGACTGAATTTGTTAATATAGGGCTCTTGTGTGCGAAATGTTGTTTTTGTGCAACTTGATATTATTCCTCTACGCTGAACTTGAATACGGCGAGGCAGTCGTAATCTCTGTCCGGGCCGTAGATGCAGGAGGGGAAATTATCGTGGTTGGGAGAGTCTGCCAGGTTACCGGTTTCAAGACATACACCGCCGTTGCGGACAGCGGGAACGCCTGCCTTGAAGGTCTCGCAGTCGATCATGTTGCCGGTATATACCTGGAGCGCGGGGGCATCGGTATACAGCTTTACGGTTCTTCCGCTGGCGGGATCCTTAAGCTTTGCGGCGAATGCAAGCTCCTTCTTTCCTCTCCAATTGATGGTCTCGCCCTTGCCGACAAGGTTGAAGCCGTGGTCATATCCGCCTGCTCTATGAAGCTGAATGTCATCCGCTCCGATATCGCGACCGATGGTCTTTGCCTCGGTGAAGTCGAAGGCGGTTCCGGCAACGGGAAGAAGGTTACCCGTAGCAATAAAGAGATCGTCGATCTCGCAGATAGCATCGGCGTTTACGGTCAGCTCCTGGTCGAGAACGGTGCCGCTCTCGTAGCCTGCCATATTGAAATATGCATGGTTGGTCAGCGCGATAGGAGTCTTTTTATCTGCCTCGGCGTGGTACTTAACGGTAAGCTCTCCCCGGGCATCCAGGGCATAGACAACCTTGACCTCTACCTTTCCGGGGAAGCCCTCTTCGCCATCCTCGGAAACACAGGAAAGAACCAGCTTATCTGCTCCGCAGCACTTGCAGGCCCCGGTTTCTACCTTCCAGAACTTCTTGTTAAAGCCCACGACACCGCCGTGGAGGGAGTTGCCGTTGTTGTTAAGACCAACGTTGTATTCAACGCCGTCTATGGTGAATTTACCTTTGCCGATACGGTTTGCGTATCTTCCGATAAGCGCGCCGAAATATCCGGACTTCTGATCGTACTCGTCGGGAGTATCAAAGCCGCAGAGGATGTCGGCGAACTTGCCGTCCTTGCCGGGCATCTTTATGGACTGGAGGATCCCTCCCATATCAAGCACCGTGACCTCTATTCCGCACTCGGAGGTCATAACATAAGCGGTTACCGCTCTGCCGTCGGAGAGAGTGCCGAATTTTTTTACTGCTATACTCATTTGCTTTTCCTTTCTGAATTAAGAGTAGTGTAATAAAGCTCAGTAAAGGTTTGAGCTTGAACCTGTGGAAAAAATATGCGTTGCGAGCCCTCAGAGCTTATTTGCCTGAAGCAATGAACTTTGCTACTGCGGCGCGCAGCTGCTCTGCGATAGCCTCAGGAGCGGTGGGATTGCAGTGCGCCCATACACCGGTTTCGGAGGAAGCCATAAACTGCTGCTTGTCTGCGGAGCGCATGGGAGGATAAAGCTCGATATGGAAATGAGAATACTCGCTGTTTGCCGGGAAGGTATCCTCTGAGTTGACGGGGGCATTGTGCATGGTCATCATGTAAGGGAATTTATAGTCAAAGAGTGAATCGTAGGAGCCGAGAACCACCTTGATTATATCCGCAAGGTCAGCAATACCCGCCTCGTCCAGCTCATTCATTCTGGCTATATGCTTTTTCGAAGCAATGTAAACTCCGTAGGCATAGTCGGCAAAGAAGGGCATGTATGCGATGAAGCTGCCGTTTTCATAAACCATGCGCTTGCCAAACGCTTTTTCCTCCTCGACCATAGCGCAGAACAGACATTTTCCGTTTTCTTCCATGAATTTCTTTGAGGAATGGAGCAGAAGCTCGGTCTTTTTCGGGATTACCGAGAAGCCGTACATCTGACCGTGGGGATGGGGCATGGTGGTTCCGCACTTGTCACCGCGGTTTTCAAAGGGATAAACATATTTGATCTTCTCGTCCGCTGCCATAGCATTGAAGCGCTCTATCCAAAGCTTTACCAGCTTGACTATGTGATCGCGGGGGAGTAGGCAAAGTGAGCCTGTGTGGTCGGGGGAATAAAGGATAACCTCGCACTTACCGTAGGAGGGAGCGACCTTATACAGGGCCTTTCCTGCCTCGGTTACCGGGTAGTCCATAGGAGGAGGAGTCTGGGATAGCGCGGGAAAGTCATTGTCATACGCATAGACGTCGTAATCGGGGACCTTTCCGAATTTCGGGCAGAAGGGGCAGAAGTCCTTGGGCATCTGCGGTCTGTTCTGTCGGTGGGATGCGATCATGGTCCAGTCATCTATCATGGGATTCCATCTGAGTTCAGCCATATTAACAAAGTATCCTTTCGAGTATATATTAATTAAAAATCCCACTTATTTTATCACATTACGGAATGAATTTCAAGGGCTTTCGGGTATTAAATTATTAAAATTTTTGTCAAAGCAATTCTTTTGTAAAGAAAAATTAATAAGCGCGCGATGACAGTCGGGAAAAGAAACCTTTTGGCTCCGTCAGAGAAAATGACTAAGTAATGCTTTATCTGTTTTGACGCGCCGCCTCAAAGGCAAGCACCGTTGCTGCCGATGCGGCGGAAAGCGCCATGGGAAAGTCCCTTCCGTAGGGTAGTGATATTCTTAGATCTGCCATTTCGGTTATAGCCTTGGAAAAACCCCGTTTTTCCCCACCGACGGCGAGAATAAGAGGATAAGACAGATCAGCGGAATATACGTCCTTCTCCGCATCTGCCTCAGCAATAGCAAATCTGTATCCAAAGCTCTTTAAGTGGGTTATCATATCGCTGAGCTCGCCGGAGTAGGTGTC
>JAFVTO010000026.1 GCA_017503165.1 Clostridia bacterium
ACTCAGATCGACGCTGCGATTATCACCGGAAATACCGTTATGCTGCACCTGCTCACGGCAACCTCAACAGAGCCTCTTTCTCATGCCCCCTTCAAGGCAGAAAGACTTTTTGGGGAATCTTTAAGTGCTGAGACCCTGGAGTTGACTTCCCTTGCATCGGATGCCTTGATATATCTTCCACCTTGCGCAGAAGCGTTTGTGGGTGCTGATCTTACAACAGCACTGATAGCCTCCGGTATTGTGGGCTCAAAAGACACTCACTTATTGGTCGATATCGGCACAAACGGAGAGATGGCATTGGTTCACGGTGAAAGATTACTTCTCTGCTCAACAGCTGCCGGTCCCGCCTTTGAGGGCGCCGGACTGTCTATGGGTATGGGAGCAAAGCCCGGAGCCATAAATAAGGTCACTGTTCAGGACGGTAATCTACTTGTTGATACTATTGACGGAGCTGAACCTAAAGGAATATGCGGTAGCGGTGTAGTCGATGCTGTAGCAGCGCTTCTTGTTACAGAAGAGTTGGATGAAACAGGTCTTTTAGATGACGATGAAGCGGTAATCGCTGCTCCTGTTGTGCTTACGCAAGGTGATATAAGAATGGTTCAGCTTGCAAAAAGCGCTATACACGCTGGAATGCGCACTCTGCTCCGCTATGCTGAGTTAGAGTGTGAAGACGTAGTAGCTCTGCACGTAGCAGGTGGATTCGGTAGCTATCTGGACATCCGCAACGCAGGAAGAATCGGTCTTATTCCCGAAGAACTGGTTCAAAAGGTTAAGATCCTGGGAAATGCTGCTCTCGTCGGTGCATCTATGTTGCTTTTGAGCAACGAGGTCCGCCAAGAATGCCAAAGGATACTTGATGATGCTCAAGTAGTAGTCTTATCTTCAAACCCAGTCTTTACAGAGGAATACATGGAACGAATGTTCTTCTGAACAAAACAAAAAAACTTTCGTATAACAACAACGTTGTACGAAAGTTTTTTATTTGGGCTCTGTCACAAGAGAGTGACAGAGCCTTTTATTTTTCATTTTGCAAAACACTCGACGAACATACGAACAGATATATACGAATTATTATCTGTCTTCCTCAGGCAATTCAATTCCGTATTTCAGCTTTATTCTTTCTATTTTTTCACCTATCGGCCGAATGAATAACGCCAAGAACACGACGTTTGACACCGCATATATCAGCATTACCGGCGCCGAAGCTATCAGCAACGAAATCATCTCGCTCCCCGCTTCCCCACCGTAAAGCAACACAGACCAAACATCCAATATTAGAGAATACACTACCCCCGACAAAGCGCCATATATGTATGCCGCTACTCTTGAATGCTTAAGTAAGCGAGAGAAAACTCCACCGAAAAAGCCGGTTAATCCCCAGGATAGCATCTGAAAAGGTGTCCACGGTCCCTGTCCGAAGGCAAAGTTGGATATGAGCGCGGAAAGCGCTCCACAGATAAATCCACAATGCGCGCCAAGAAACATGCCTGTTATCTGAGTAAGTGCCGCCACCGGCTTAAAATGGGGAACTACAGCAAATACAAGTCTTCCAACGATACCAAGCGAGGTAAGCACAGCGACCAAAGTGAGCCTTTTGGATGAAGCACTCCCCTTCTCAAATGCGAGGAAAAACGGGATGCAAGCCATTATAGCAACACACACAGCTATCCATACATACATTCTGTCCCTGAATATTAGGGCTCCGAGCATAACCGCCAGAGGTATGACCACCGTGGGGATGGCGTATGATATAATCTTTTTTAGAAGAATCATTTAATCCGGATCAACGTTGTTGATCTCATCCTCCAGATTACCTAACGGTGATAAGCCCCCCAGTGGCGGGAGCTTGCTGAGCGGAGGCAGTCCGCCGCCGGCAGGCTTCGCCTCTTCCCTCAGACCAATAACACCCTGGTATCCGTTGGCGTTAATACCATCACGGTTTATTACACCTTCGTTTTCAGGTCTACGCTCCTTTGCTTCGTTATCTGATTCACCCTTGTTCTCCGCTGACTCTTCAAAACGGCTAAGACTTTCAGCAGCCTTGGCTTCTTCAGCAAAGGAATTAAGGCGGTATCCTCTCTTATCCTTGAAGAGGGTAAGACGACCGTTATCCATCTTGTATATCTTATCTGCGTGCTCAGCAATAGTAAGATCGTGTGTAACCATCATAAGGGTCTGACCAAGCTCTTCCTTGGTAGCCAAAAGCAATCTGAGCACCTCGTCAGCATTATCTCTGTCAAGGTTACCGGTCGGCTCATCAGCAAAAAGTATCTGAGGGCGGTTGATCATTGCACGCGCGATAGCAACTCTCTGCTGCTGACCTCCGGAAAGCTCTGAAGGAAGATGGTGCAGACGGTCACCGAGATCAAGCGCACGAATCAGCTTTTTAAGATGCTCCTCGTATCTGAACTCTTCCTTATTGCACATATGGGTGGGAATAAGTATATTCTCCAATGCCGTGAGGTGAGGAATTAGATTATGCTTCTGGTATATGAATCCGGTAAAGTTTCCTCTGAACCGACTAAGCTTATCAGGATTCATCTTAGTAATATCATTGCCTCTTATCTTTATCGTTCCGGCATTTGGAACATCAAGACCGGCACAAAGATTAAGAAACGTACTTTTTCCAGAACCTGATGAACCTATAATAGCTATAAATTCTCCGTCCTCCACCTTTATTGACGCGCGGTTAACGGCGGTAACTGTCACATCGTACTGCTTATACTGCTTTATAACGCTATCGACTTCAAGTATTGCCATAATAGTCCAAGCCTTTCTTGATCGTAAATTTCTGATTTCAAAGCTCCGAAAGCTTTGCTTCTACGACGATTTTTTCAAATAATGCTTTTTATTCGTCATCCGAATGAAACTCGGTAAGTCGCTTCTTTGCTAATGCTCTATCTGTATAATACGGAAGCATGGATGACAGGAATCCGCAGACGACAGTAACCAGAATTCCGAATATGAATGCAAGCCACGGCACCTCAAAAACCAAACGCTGTGTGAAGGTATTGCTCACACTTGCCAGAATAAAAAGTGCTCCACGGTATATTGCATATACTCCTGCTACACCGAGCAAAGCGGTAAACAACGCCCCAAAGGATGCATAAATCAAACCGTCGCGAATAAACAATCCTCGCATCTCCGATTCTATTGCACCCATTGCGCGCAGAAGTTCCATCTCCTTTTGTCTCTTCTTATAGAACATGGTCTGTGAGAAGAACCAGAAGAGCGGGGATAAAAGCAACAATGTGGCAGAAACACAAACAAGAAGCGGTAAACGGCATTCAGCAAGCTGTGCGCGCTTTAACTCAAGAGCATTCAACGGGGTTACCGTAGTATCCCCAAAGTTCTCTGCCCACGAACGGATATTTGCGGTGAGAAGCGCTACTTCTTCTTCACCATATGACTGATCTACAAAAACCGAAACGTTCTTGAACTCGTGAGCATTTCCGGTAACTCTTTTGTAATCGGCGGTAGAAATAAACATCGGGTAATCACTTCCTGTGGAAATATTTTCCACCACCGCGCAAACCTCAAACCGGAAGCTCTTTTCCAGATCAATAACACCGTTTTCAATAACGAACTGCAATAGGTGCTTTCCGGTCAACGGTTCATCAGTCGATGCGGTCAACTCTCCGATCGTATCAAATATCAGTACATCTCCCGGCTTAAGCGAAAGCATATTCTCATTATTACGGGAATTAGTCACAATAACGTAGTGCGTGTACGGATCATCGTTCTCCGAAAGCTTGTAAGGATCTCCCTTTACCTTATAGTTATTTACAAGGTAATCCACTATCTCCTTATCAGAAGCATAGTAGGTAACATCCTGGGTGTAAGCATTACCATTAAACAGGACCATATCAGTATCGTTCTTAACGCGACTGGGCTTCATCGTTACAAACGTTCCTGTTTCGTTTGCAGATACTGAGCACTCCTTGTATACACCTGTAACACCGCTGATAGCCATCAGCTGCTGACCTTTTTCAGCCGTATAGGTGTCACCGACCATTATAGTTTTTTCTACTTCTTTGGTTATTAACTGGAAAATCTTTCCGCCGTTCACTAAGTCTTGCAATACGCCGGGATTTCCGTCTTTATCAACGATCTTGTAATTATCTTTGTTGTAATACTTATCCTTATTCTCAGCTTTTTTATACTCCTCAGTAACATCCTTCTCCTCTACAACCGTTTCGATAACCTTTTCTGCGTGCTGGTTAAACGAAACCCTGTATTCCGGCTCACTGCTTGCCATTGTATAAGCATAAAGGTTAGTACAGAACATAGAGCAGATAAACAGTGCCGCAAAAATAACCGAGCTACATACGATCTGAATATTGTACTTTCTGAACCTGATCGCACTGAACAGATTATAGGAAGTCGGGAATCTGCGGTTTGACATATTAAACGACAGTCGGGGAGATATAACAAGGTTTGAGTTATCCTCAGCCAAAAGCAGCTCCAACGGAGGCTTTACCGCCGCTCGCTTTATGGGGATATACACCGCGATATATGCTGCAAGCCCGGTATAAGGAAGAGCAATGAGCATCATATACGGCGAGAAAAAGTATGAATACCCTGAGGACAGGAAAAATAACCAGTCTGCAATGGTAGCAACAACAGTAGCGGGCACCAGGGTAAGCGCCTGTATCACAAACATTTCCCAGAATGAGGTTTCAAACAGCTTGCGGAAATCCGCTCCGTATGACATATAGATACCGTATGTGAACTTGAAGTGGTTAATTCTGATATTATAAAGCAATACCAGTATTATCACTCCTATTACAAGCAGTATCGAAAGCAGTCCTACGCACACCCATATGTAGTCAGACATCGTATCATTCAGCGAATACAGCGGAGAAAAGTTTACATTGAAGCCGGGGTTTGAGAAGGTCGCCTTTCGTATATGGCTCAATGCCTTATCATTAAACCAGGAATGTATTTCCTGCGGAGAATCACCGTCGGGATTTTCATACAGAAGATACATATCGGTATACGTTACATTTCCGACTTTTCGCTGCTCAGTCCTTACCACATCGACCATCTGGTATTCGTTAGTCATGACAGCATACTGTTTTTCTTGAAGATACTGAGCCTGTCCAGAATTCAGTCCAACCAAGCACACGTGATAGTCGTATTCGTCAAGAATTTCTTCTTTACGCATGTGATTGGTATTAACGGTTGACATAACGATAATGCCGAAAAGAAACTGAATGGCAAATAACGCTACGTAAAAGCACAGGTACTGCTTAAAATGAAACACAACGCTTTTATACGCAAGCTTAATATTCCTTTTCAAATAATTTGTCAATATTTCCACAGTTATTATCCTCGTTTTAAAAATATCAATCTATAGCGGCACCGTCTGATCTTAAAATCCCGCGCAATTCTTCAACGACAACATCCCTTACCGCTCCGCTCTTTTCAAGCGCAAGTGCAGCAGCTACACCGGCTGCCTGCCCCAAAGTGCAGCAAGTAGGCATTATACGATAGGAGGCCTGAGCCTCATGAGTGGAAGAGATACATCTTCCTGCCGCGAGCAAATTAACACAGTCGCGCGCGATAAGGCATCTGTACGCAATACCGTAGTAGGCTCCGGGAGGAAAATAATAGTGACTCGTTCCGCTTCCCTCCGGATTATGTATATCAATATCGTAATTGCAAATACTTATGGTATCATACGGTACTCTGCAATTCAGCAGATCGTCTTTGGTGAGAGTATACTCCCCGCAGATCATGCGGCTTTCCCGTACCCCTATGCGCATTGCAGTGCTGACCAACACCGCATTCTGACAACCGTCAACATTCTTCTTCAGAAATTCAAACAGCTCCGCGACCTGCTCACGAGCTATAATCTCTGCTGAGGTAACATCCTCCGCATCAACAGGATTGTACCTCACCACCCGTGTAGAATTAAAATGCAGAATATTATCTGAGGTAGTATTAAATACCAGCACATCCTCGCGGACGTTTTTGATCCTACCCTCAGTCCTCATCCGCTTGTATTTTTCCTGCATATTAGATCTGTCGGCATTGAATTTTTTTATGTCAACGTTAGCCACGCGAAAGCAAAGAGTCATAGGCTGACACAAATTATCCGATTCTCTGCCAAGATTGGTCTCACACCCTGCTAAAAACGCAACATCAGCATCTCCCGTAGCGTCTATGAATACCTTACCACAAACATCATATATTCCGCTTTTATTAGAAACCGTTACCGCAGAGATCCTTCCCCCTTCACGTTTGACTCCGATGACCTTGGTATGGAAAAGAAGCTTTACTCCGGCGCTGAGGGTCATACGTTGAAGAACGAGCTTAAGATACTCCTCGTTAAATGTTTTTGTAACCTTACCGTCCGCTGCGTATTCCCTTCCGTTAAACTCACAATCCAGTCTTTTCAGCTCTTCGCATATTTCAGTAAAAAGCCCGTCCGAAAGAAGCTTTAAT
>JAFVTO010000244.1 GCA_017503165.1 Clostridia bacterium
AGGGGTGGTTGGGGATGAAAAGCGCCGTAGCCTCTATTCAAAGCTTTATGAGAGCGGCAAGACGTGGATGAACGAGCATCTTTTTAACGGAAGATATTTCAACCAATTGATTGATATTTCGGACAAATCTCAGCTTGACCGGTACGATGGCGCGCAGATTTATTGGAACGATGAAGCAATGGAGATCAAATACCAAGTTGCGGATGGCTGTATTATCGACCAAATGCTTGCGGATTGGCACGCAGTCCTAATCGGTAAAAAAGGAGTTTTTGATCTCGGGAAGAAACGGATTGCTCTTGAAAATCTGTACAAAAATAACTACAAGCCATCCATGAGAAGCGTTGTGAATATGTGGCGCAATTTTTCGTTGAACGATGAAGCGGGTACTATTATATGCTCTTATCCGGAGGGCGCAAAGACTCCCGCTATACCTATCCCGTATTGTGAGGAAACTATGACGGGATTCGAATATGCGCTTGCGGGACTTATGATATCTGAGGGGTATATTGAAGAGGGAGAAAGTATAGTCAAGGCGATTCGCGATAGGTACGACGGAGAGAAGCGCAACCCTTGGAATGAGATCGAATGCGGCAACAACTACGCGCGCTCTATGGCATCTTACGCATTGATGCCCATATATAGCGGTTTTACTTTTGATATGACCCGAAACCTAATAGGCTTTGCTCCTGTTCTCAATAATGGAAAATATCTCTTCAGTGTTTGTAAAAGCTGGGGAAGTGTAGAGCTTCGTGACGGGAGGTGCACTGTTTCTGTCCTCGGCAACGGATTGGTATTGAATTCCATATCCTTACCTGATGCAGAGAAGATCACAAGTGTGACGGTTGACGGAGTAAGCATTGATTTTAAAGCTGATAACGGTCGGATCATTTTCGAAAAGGTCGAGGTCCACAAGGAGTTAAGTCTGAAATGAAACGCTTTTCCAAAATAACTACTACACAGATCGCAAGAATTTGCGGGGTGTCCCAGGGAACGGTGGACCGTGCGCTGCATAACAGAGGAGGTATCAATTCCGAAACCAGAGCGAGAGTCCTTGAAGTCGCAAAAGAATATGATTACCGCCCGAATATTCAAATGGGGGAGTCGGCTAACTCTATGTTGATCGGGGTTGTTCTTTTTGATCTTTACAATGAGTTTTTTCCAAGCTTGCTATGAGCTTGGTCGATACAGCAAGAAAATTCGGGTATTCAATTATCTTTCAGTTCTCCAAAAAAGACGAAAAGAATGAAAAAACGGCGCTGGAATATTTTGATTATATTGGGGTTGACGGCATCATTTTGTTCTCAGTTGGCAGTGACAATGAAGAATACAAGAATTATCTGTCATTGTTAAAAAAGCCTCTGATCTTAATTGGAAACAGATTGTTTGACCTACCGTTTGTGGGAATAGATGATACGAAAGCAATGTACGAGTTATCTCAAAAATTTGTTCAAAATGTAATGAGTGATGAGATTATGTACTTTGCTCCCGTTTTAAAAAAACCGCTTCATTCTCTCAATGCTCAGCGCATGAGGTTGAATGGCTTTGTTCAGGCTATGGAAGGGAGCGGAAAACGTTATCGCATTGCCACAAGCATTCAAGAGCTTTCTGACTGTGGCGGTATTATTTGCGCTACCGATTATTATGCTCTACAGGTTTTGAAAGCTCTGGGATATCCTGAAGATTTGCAGATTGCAGGATTTGATAATATATCTGTATTGAAAGATGTTACTGTAAGGATATTGAGCGTTGAATATTCCACTGATAAAATAGCCGAGGAAGCGGTTAACTATATTCTTGGCAGGCCTTATTCATCCGAGGTTGCATACAGCTTGGTCTACAATATGGAATGATTTCTTGTATTTACAAAAAAGCGGACGGGGAATACTGCATTCTCCGTCCGCTTGCTATTGCTTGGAACTCTTTGTTTTATTAAAACCTTTATTGTCAGTATGTGCTGTACGCCATCGTCTTTTGCATTCCTGTTAAATCTTTACTCAGATACTACCGTGAGATTTACTGAGGGATACGCCGACATGGAGAAGCTCCAATCATCTGCATTCCATCCCAGGTCGCCGGTCAGAATATTTTTTGATTTCAGTGCTGAGGATGAATATTCTTCGCCGTGCACTATCAAGGTGTCGGTGGGAAATCCGTTTGAACCGTATACTTTTCCGTTTATCTTGATCTGCATCTCGGATAGAGGAAGATGGGCAAAGCCCACTGTTACAATGGGTTTGTCATCGGATGAAGCATTGTACGCCGTCAGCAGACCGCAACGTGGATCATCCTTAGTCGCTTCTGTGGATACATTGCCAACAAAGAATATACCGTCGTATTTCACGGAGGATGAGGTGTATGAGCAGATGCCTGCCGCATAAGCTTCCTTTAACTCACTGTGAGCGGTCACTGATGATGATGAATAACTGTGCGTAAACGCGGTGTACGCCATATATCCTGCTATTCCGCCTGCGTATGCGGTGTAATCCACTGAGTTTGCACTCACTGTCCCGCTCGACGAAATTGCGGTTACGGTGCAACTCTCGGAAAGGGAGTTGGTTATGTATGCCATAACTCCGCCGGAAAAGCATGCTCCCGCCTTGCCGGTCTCCGATTCGTTGCACTCAGTGGCAGAGCTTACGTCAGAGGAGGATGAGCAATAGGTTACAGTGGAATTGTTTACATATCCCACAAGACCGCCTGAATACGCATTTCCGTCTGTGGAAACAGTAGATACTGTGCCGGAGGAGGAGCATTTGTTCACAGTGGACTTCAAGCCTATCTGAGCATTGATCCCGCCTGCCACCGATGTTATCGCAGATCCGGTAACCGAGATGTCCGCATTAACAGTACATCCAATAAAATGGCTTCCGAAGGAAAACGCGGTTATACCCGCAGAGTAAGCCTTGAAGAAGGCGCTGGAGCTCGTTACTTTGCCGGAAAGCACATGGCATCCCGTGACGTTGCAGTCTATTGTCATTCCTGCTATCGCGGCGGCGTATACTATCCGGTATTCACCTACGGTGTCCACCTTTATGTTTACGTCGGTCAGCTTTACGTTCTTTATTACGGCATCACGAGCAAATCCGAACAGTCCGGCATAGGAATAGGTGTATGAAATACACTCTCCCGTTCCCTCGATATCATCGGTTACGGTGAGCCCCTTTATGGTATATCCCGCTCCGTCAAAGGTTCCGACGAACGGAGCCTCGAAGGTTCCTACCGGGATCCATTCCTTTCCGGTCATATCAATATCCGCAGTGAGCACGTATGTTCCCTTGCGCTTCATTGCAAGTAGCTCGTCTGCGTTGGAGA
This sequence comes from Clostridia bacterium, assembly GCA_017503165.1. Classification (GTDB taxonomy): domain Bacteria; phylum Bacillota; class Clostridia; order Oscillospirales; family CAG-272; genus SIG673. Next base: position 3,313 of record JAFVTO010000244.1, read on the forward strand.
TAAGATAGGTCTTGGTCTCGTCCCCCTCGTCTATCTGCTCCCCGGGAGCTTCATCCTTTTCTTCGTCTTTGTCTGCGATGGAGCCAGAAAAATCGTCTCCGGGGGTATCGGGGTCAAATGTGTCTTCCTGTTCGTCCTTGCAGGCAACCAGCGCTGATGTTAGCAACATTGAAATCACAAGGATGATAGCGGCGTAACGTTTGTTTTTCATATGATACAGCCTTTCGTTTTACTCTTCGTCATCGAAATCAATATAGTGGAGTGAGCGGATCGGATTTCCGTTTTTGTCATATCTTACCTTGGGCGCGGATTCCTCTCTGTGGGTTACCGACCTTTCACTGCCGCCATCCTGCAAATCATCGCTCTGTGCGGATGAGCTGTCCCCGTCGGAGACCTCTCGGTAATCCGATACCTCTATGACCTCGCCATCGGAATCTTCATCCTCGCCGTCAGTATCGCAGTCGTCATCGTCGATGTGATGCAGGGATCTTTGTGTCGATGCGGCGCGTTGAACCGGGATCGGAATGTAGTCCCTGTTCATCTCCGCCTCTACTCTGGCATATTCCTCTTCCGTATGAGTTGGGATAGGCATGAGCTTGTACACAATGACCTGAGTGATAATTCCGATAATGCTCTGATATACCCAGTAAAGGGACATGATAGCAGGAAGCTTGAAGGCAATGAACAGCGTCAGTAGCGGCATCATGATGTTCATATTTTTCATGGTGCGCTCAGCTGCCTGGGCTTCGGGAGTCTGCTCTGATCCCGCGGTTTCCGGCTTGGGCATCATTTTGGTCATTACAAATGAAGAGAACCACTGGAATGCCGCCGCAAGTATCGGGAAGATAACTATGAAACTGAGCGAAAGGGTGGGATTGTTGGACATATCCACGCCGAAAAGAGTGAAATCGGGAAGAACTGTATCAGCGGGAAGTATTCCGTTAAATGCTTCCGGAAGCTTTCGTAGGGCTGCGCTCATCTGTATCTGTGTCAGCGCGGAGGTGCTTTCGGATGCGCCACTTAAAGCCAGCTCTCCCGCTTTGATAAGCTCGAGAGCCTTGTTTTGTACTGCGGTAACGGTTTCCGCGGTAAGACGGCTGATGTGCGTTAATGGATCGCGGACGATGTTGTACAAAGCAAGGATGATGGGGAGCTGGATGAGAAGAGGCAGGCAGCCTCCGGCAATGCTATAGTTTTCTTCCTTATACATAGCCTGCAGCTCATTTGCCATCTGTATCCTCGCTTCGGGATCTGTTCTGCCCTGATAACGCTTACGTATGGCTCTTTCCTTTGGGCGGAGCTTTGCTTGCTTCACCGAGCTGCTTCTCTGGTGAATGGTAAGCGGGAGCAGTACAAGCTTTACTATCACTGCGAAGATGAGAAGCGATAGCGCGTAGTTTGAGGTAAGCTGATACAGAAAGCGCATCAGATAACCGAACGGAGTTGATATAATATCCAGCATTGAAACATATTCCTTTCGGAGACTGTATTTTTTCCTGATGTTTTTTATTGGAGACCGTTTGTTGGTCTTAGAGTTTGCATCCGGGCACAGATTAAACACAAAAATAAAATAAATGTAAAAGTATTTTGAAACGCATTGACAATGCATTATAAATATAGTATCATATATTTGTTTCGATGTCAACCTTATATCCGAAACATAAGTTAAAAAGTTTCTTTGTGTTTAAAATGTTTCAGAAAAGTTCATACTTGAGGTTGGTAAAAAGACGTCGGCACACGCGCTTTATGTGGCGTGCTGTGGAAATGACTGTGAGGAGGTTTGAGCAATGCTTGAACTGAAGGATTTAAAATTTGACGTTGATGACGGCGAACGTAAGTTGGGAATAATCGACGGTGTCAACATATCTTTTCCTGAGGGAAAGTTTATAGTAATTACCGGTCCCAACGGAGGAGGTAAGTCTACTCTTGCCCGTCTTATTATGGGAATCGAAAAGCCTACTGCAGGAGCTATATTGCTGGATGGCGAGGATATATCCGGAAAAAGTGTTACCGAAAGGGCGAGAGCCGGACTGGGATATGCTTTTCAGCAACCGCCGCGTTTTAAGGGAATGACGGTTCGCAGACTGATGAATATCGCTTCCGGTAAAGAGCTATCCAAGGACGAATGCTGCGGATTTCTCAGCCGGGTAGGGCTTTGCTCCGCTGAATATATCAACCGCGAGGTGGATCAATCCCTTTCAGGGGGTGAGGTCAAGCGTATAGAGATAGCTACCCTTATGGCGAGAAATCCTTCTATTGCCATATTCGACGAGCCTGAGGCGGGGATCGACCTTTGGAGCTTTTCTATGCTTGTGGAGACCTTCAAAAAGATGCAGAAGGATTCAAAGGGTACGGTTATAATCATTTCACATCAGGAGCGTATTATGGCGCTCGCCGATTACGTGGTTGTGATCGCGGACGGAAAGATTGCAAAGCAGGGCACTCGCGAAGAGGTGCTGCCCACCCTTATGAAGGAATTCAGTCCTTCCTGCTGCGCCATGCGCGGCGGTGAAGCCTGAGAGAAAGGAGCATTTGGAGATGGAGAAGGTAGACAGAGAGCTGCTTAAGGCTGTAGCCGATCTGCACGATGTTCCGGTAGGCGCATACAACATAAGAAAGAATAGCGAATCGGCAGGCAGAAAAAGCACTGAGAATATTCAGATAATAACAAAAGAGGATAAGCCGGGTATTGATATACGCATTGCTCCCGGCACAAGAAACGAGTCGGTCCATATCCCCGTTCTGATAACTGAATCCGGGATCAGCGAAATGGTTTATAATGATTTCTTTATCGGAGAGGGCGCAGATGTTCTTATCGTAGCGGGATGCGGTATCCATAATTCGGGAGACCAAAAATCGGAGCACGACGGCATCCACAGATTTTTCGTCGGTAAGGGCGCGAAGGTTCGTTACGTGGAAAAACACTACGGGGACGGAGAGGGGACCGGAGAGAGAGTTATGAACCCTACCACCGAGATAGTGCTTGAGGATGACGCGGTATGCGAGATGGAGACTGTTCAGATAAAGGGGGTAGACTCTACTGTGCGTGTCAGCCGCGCAACTCTTGGCAAAAACGCAAAGCTGATCATGACGGAGCGTCTTATGACTCACGGAAAGCAGATCGCTCGCTCAGATATGGTGGTCGAGTTGAACGGAGAGGGAAGCTCTGCACAGATAGTGTCCAGATCGGTAGGTAAGGACGATTCCGAGCAGGTGTTCAATCCTATAGCGGTCGGTAACGGTGCGTGCCGCGCGCATATTCAGTGCGATTCGATAATTATGGACCGAGCAAAGATACGCTCTATTCCCGAAATCGCAGCAAATCATCCGGAGGCTCAGATCGTTCACGAGGCGGCTATCGGAAGAATAAACGGCGATCAGCTACTTAAGCTTTGTACCCTGGGGCTTACTGAGGAAGAGGCTGAGAAGGAGATAATTGACGGATTTTTGAAGTGAGACGGTTTGGCGCTTGACTGTACGTTTTTTGCGAAAAGATTTTTCAAAATGCGGTCAAATAACTTGACATATCAGTAAAAGGGTGATATACTAAAAGCGAAAAAGCCGCTGAGGCGGTATTTGAATAGGGAGATAATAATATGGAAAAGGTTAGATTCGGCATAATCGGCGTCGGTAACATGGGTACTACTCATGCAGAGTATCTTTTTGCCGGCGATATCAAGGGCGCAGAGCTCGGCGCGATCTGCGACCTTAAGGAATCAAGACGTCAGTGGGCAAAGGAGAAGTTCGGTGAGGATTTCCCTGTGTTTGAGGATTATCACGATCTTCTGAACAGCGGTCTTTGCGACGTGGTTCTTATTGCTACGCCTCAGTATATGCACCCAGTTATCGCTATTGACGCGTTCAATGCAGGTCTCAACGTTATTTCCGAGAAGCCTGTCGGTGTTTATACCAAGGCTGTTAAGGAAATGATGGAGGTTGCGAAAAAATCCGGTAAGGCTTTCGGAGTTATGTTCAATCAGAGAACAAACCCCGTATACAGAAAGATGCGCGAGATGGTCCAGTCCGGTGAGCTCGGCGAGCTGAAGAGAATGGTTTGGATTATCACTGACTGGTACAGAACTCAGTATTACTACGATTCCGGCGACTGGAGAGCGACCTGGTCCGGAGAGGGCGGAGGCGTTCTGCTCAATCAGTGTCCTCATCAGCTCGACCTTTGGCAGTGGATCTTCGGTATGCCCAGAAAGATCCGCGGCTTCTGTGCGTACGGTAAGTACCATGATATTGAGGTTGAGGACGATGTTACCGCATACGCGGAGTATGACAACGGTTCTACCGCTGTGTTCATTACGACCACCGGTGAGTGCCCCGGCACCAACCGTCTTGAGATCAGTGGATCAAAGGGTAAGCTGGTTGCAGAGGGCAATAAGCTGACCTGGGTAAAGAACCTGGGCGACGAGAGGGAGCATTGCTTCACTGTTCAGGCAGGATTTGAAAAGCTGAAGACTGAGACTGTCGTGCTGACTCCGGAATACGATATGGCTCCTCAGCACAGAGGCATTACCCAGAACTTCACTAACCACCTGCTTCACGGCGAGCCGCTTATGGCATCCGGTTATGAGGGAATAAACGGTCTGACCATCTCCAATGCTATAATG
>JAFVTO010000245.1 GCA_017503165.1 Clostridia bacterium
AAAACGGTCATCGGAAGAAGATATGCGACGGTCAACACGGTCAATACTATCGCTATCCCTCTTATGAATGGCGTAAACATTGATTTCTTGGTCTCCATTGTAGCTTTCTCCTTTCTTCATGGGGGAATATCCCCATTTTTCTATATTGTTTCGGTTATCTCGGCGGCGTTTGCGGGCTTTTTGCGAATCTTTTTTGCGGGCTTTTTTGCGGGCCTTTTTTGCAGCCCTTTTTGCGGGCTTTTTGCGGGCTTTTTACGAGCTTTTTTGAGCACGCAAACGCTCACCGGACTTCCTATCTTACTCTTTCACCTATATTATATCACTTTTGGTGAATGTTGTCAAGTGTTTTACCTTACTTTCCGCATCCGTTTGTGCATAATGCAGAAAATAAGGCTTAAAATGCAGAAGGGCGAGGAATTTTTTCAACTCCTCGCCCTTTTAATATTGGCAGATAACCTATTCTATTGAATTTTCTGAGCAGAATTACGATTATGTCACTTTCATTTTTCTACTCTTTTATCCTATTACAGCCGATATTTGCTTTGATTCAGCCCATTTCTGTAGCCTAAGACTCGCCAAATCCGCCACACCTGCAGTAATGGTGACCCGTGTTTCTTTTACTCTGAATAGCCCTCAAGATGCTTATTGTAGTCACCCCAGAAATAGTCAGCCTTAAATGCTTCAAGCCCCTGAGAATTAACGTAGATTTTCAGAGAATCGCTCGCGCCCATTGTAGCCAATCCCGCGGGATCCATACTGTTTGGAACACTGATCATTGCGGGATCGTTCTTGGACTGAGGAACGTAAACCGACTTAAGCGCGGTAGAACCGCCAAGAGCACCGGCATCGAGAACACCTATATTTTCTCCAAGATACAGCACCTCAGCCAAAGAACCCGCAAAAGCATTTGCCTTAACGATGACAACGGGAATTCCGTCAACGTTGTTTGGAATCTTCAGTACCTTCTGCACCATACCCTCGTCATTCAGCCCAACCACACTCCATACGTTCTGACCGTTGCTCTCGGTAAGCTCAAGGTTAAAGAAGAAATTCTCTTCATCTCCGCCAACAATGTCAATAGGTTTGTATCCGGGTGGCTCGGGAATATCGTTTTTAGAGAGTGTCAGAGTAACCTCGCCCTGCTCGCGCTTGATATCGTCAATAAGCTGAGCGGTACGCACGGTAACTCCTGCGTTATTAAGGTGGAACTCTGAATCAAAGAAATATCCTTCGTCCATAATATACTGGTTTACGTCGCTGATAACCCTGCAATCAAGAGCAGCGCAGAGGTTTTTATAGAAGTTATATATATTCTCCGAATTATTGTAATCGGTCATAGCCGCCGCATTCATAGGAGCAAAACTGAAATATACGGTAGCTCCCGTTCTCGAACAGTAAGAAACATAGTCGTTTACATAATCAACAAACTGCTCATAATCTGATGTAATACTATCCTCGGTATTCACTCTGAAATTCAGTTCAATGTTTTTCGAGGTAGAAAGCATAGTGTTGTACGGGCGGTCAAATGTGTTATCTCCATACTCGTTGAACCACTCCTTCTGATAAGCGCCTACGTTCTCGGGGCGTTTACCTGTGATAAGGTATTCAAGCTTTTCTCCGGAAAATTTCCACATTGCTCCAACGATAGATTCATAATCACCCGTATCTACGTTTTTCAGCATCCACCAGTTTCCGTCAAATGCCTGAATGGCGGTTTCCGCATTGAAATACAGAGAAAGTGTCTGCGAATTCATCTCGGGGGCGATAACGATTATATCCCCCTTATTGATGTTCGTTTTGGAAAGATCGATCATCAGCTTGGTTCCAAGATTCGCGTACAGACCGAAGTTCACCACCTCCATACCGAGGTGCTCCTTGACCATTTCGCTATCCAGACCAAAGGCTACCGAGCTTCCGCCGATAACCACCAGCTTGGGTTCGTCCGTATCATTCAGACGTTCATACTTATCACCCAGCTCTCCGACAAACGTATCGTCATATACTGCCGGCATAAAGAATGTCACTGTAATGACAAACAGCATTGGAAGCAAGAATATTGTCAGCAACGGAATGAACACTTTTCGGAACCAGGGCTTGTTTCTGTGGGCATTTTGAGCGGCAAGCTCTTTCTCCTCCTCAGCTCTCGCCTCGGCGGCTACTTCATCTGCAAGTCTTTGCGCCACCTCAAGACGCTCCTCCTCCTCAAGCTCTGCAAGCAGGGCGGCGCGTGCTGCTTCCTCGGCAGAGTGGTCGAGACGGCGACGATCCATCAACGGATCGTATTCTTCAATTATCTTATGACCCGCAACCTTGCCTTCGGCATTGTCGACACGCTTTTCGGCAACCTCTTCGATAATGGCTTTCGCTCTCTTGGCAAAGACATCGTTTTCATCCAGTCGGAAGAAATCGTCATTAAAGTCCTCACAAAGTCTGCCGAGCATCCTATACACTTCCATTATCGCAATAGGAGCGGCGATCACCGTCAGACGGCAAACCAGATAGAAACCGCCTCTTATGTATATTCCTTTTTTATTAGCTGAGCTGAAGCTGTTCCATCGCTTGATAACCTTCAGCATCCATATAGCCTGATAAACGCCCAGAGTCACTATACTGAGCACCATTTCCCTCGTACCGAACACACTGTACTTGCCATCTCCGTGGCAGGCAACATTAGTATCACGGGCAATATCCGCCGAAACGTACAGCCCGTAGAGTCCCAGAGTTATGATATTCAGCAAAATGTGCTTTATCACCGATCTTCTTTCTTCAAGAAGCATAACCGAAACCTATCCTTTCTATCTCTATCCTATAAATCCTTGTTATTCTGTCTCTTTCGCTTATCAGAACTGGAAGTAGATAAACGAGCTTTCAATATTTGAGGCAAGCAGAATGAGCCAAGCCGCCGCGATAGTCCAGCATACGCATACATAAGCTGAAACTCTCACGGGGTTAAGAAGCTCTGCGGAATGATCCTGCGCAGGCTTGGTATTTATCTGAATATCCATCTGCTTGATGATTATCACCGAAAGCACCGTGGTAACAACACCCACAAGATTGAGCCCCAATGCGTCAAGAGAAGCATTTAAGGATACTCCGCTCCATTTGGTAAACAGAGTTTGGTAAAGAACACCGAGATCCGCTATGCTGTTTGCGCGGAACGACATCCATGCGATACAAACAAGGGCGAAGGTTATCACCCTGCGCGCCCCGACCACCAGCGAGCCCTTTTCATTAAATCCAAGCTTCGAGATCAAAGCGGATCTGGGCTTTGCGGTAAGGTTTCCGATTATCTGATAAAATCCGTGCATAACACCCCAGAGTATGTATGTCCACGCGGCGCCGTGCCATATACCCGAGACCAGGAAAACGATCATAAGGTTCATAAGGTGTCGTGGCTTGGAGCATCTTGAACCGCCCAGCGGGATATAAACGTAATCCGTAAACCACGAGCTGAGAGATATATGCCATCTTCTCCAGAAATCCTTTATGCTTGTTGCGCTATAGGGATCATTGAAGTTCTGCATCAGGCGGATACCCAAGATTCTTGCGCATCCGATGGCAATATCGGTATATCCGGAGAAATCGCAATATATCTGAACTGCAAACAGCACGGTGGCAAGAAGCACCGTAAAGCCGTTGACCAATGTACCGTCGATCGAGTTAACATTGTTATAAACGGCATCAACGTACTTGGATATCTGGTCTGCAACAGCGATTTTCTTAAAGAAACCGACCATCATGAACTTCAATCCGACAATGGTATCGTTTGCATTAAAGGGATTTTTCTTTTTAAGCTGAGGCAAAAGATTTTCCGGGCGCTCAATAGGTCCTGCGACCAGCTGCGGGAAGAACACAACGTACAGTGCATAATAGAAGAAGTTCTTCTCGCACCTTATCTCCCCTCTGTATACATCTATAACGTAAGACAG
>JAFVTO010000246.1 GCA_017503165.1 Clostridia bacterium
GATCATCATAGGTCCGGACAGAGGAAGAATGATCTGGAAGAAGGTTCTGAAAATACCGCTACCGTCGATGTATGCGGATTCCTCAAGCTCGTCGGGAACGCCCTTGAAGAACTGACGCATAAGGAATATATAGAGTCCGTTCTTAAACGCGAGACCGCCGAATGAGAGGATAGCGAGAGGCCAGTAGGTGTTTGTAAGCTCAATGAAGCCCTTACCCACACCGAGAAGCTCGAGAATTCCGAAAATATCGAAATACTTAAACTTCATGAAAAGGGAAAGCTGAATAGTCGAGTGAGGAACGATCATGGTGAACATGACGCACGCAAACAGGAGATTCGATCCGGGGAACTTGAACTTTGCAAAGCCGTAACCGATAAGGCAGCTCATGAAGGTCTGAATAACAGCGCAGACAAGAGCAATAAGAACGGTATTGATAAGACCTTCAAAATATTTCAGGTCAACAATAATAGCTTTGTAGGTATCAAAGGTCGGATACCTGGGTATCAGCTTAACCGTAACGTCAACAAAGTCCTCCGCGCTCATAAAGGACGCAGCGATCTTTGAGAAGAAGGGGTACAGAATTACGTAAGAAACGCCAACCAGCAGAAGGAAGCGGAAGATTCTCCAAACAAGTAATCCAAGATAGGACATATTCAGATACTTGATCTTCATTCTTTCGGTTCGGGAGGTTCTTTCAAAATCAACTCTGATGCTATTCTTTGTCTCCTTCAGTACCTGAGGAGTTTCGTTTACAGAATTATCCATTATCTGAACCCTCCTTTCTTAGTCTCTTCTCTGGTAGAAGGTATACGCCTTAAGGATGGCGGAAACCACAATTACCAGAACGATGATGATCGCGAAATATACCCACGCCATAGCTGCGGAAACGACTCGACCGTCCGCACCGCCGCTGGAATAAGTGTTGGAAATGTAGTTCATTACTCGGTTAGACTCTGAAGTGAAGGAGTCGATAACCGTGTAAACTGCGTTAACGAGTATCATGGGGCTGATCATAGGAAGGGTTATCTTCCAGAAGGTTTCCCATGTAGTTGCTCCGTCGATAGAGCAGGACTCGTAAATCGCGGGGGAGATAGACTGAAGACCTGCAAGGAATATCAGCATCTGAACACCGGAACGGTTGATTATATCGGAAATTCCGTTAACCGCGCCGATAACGTAGCCGGTTATCTCAGTACCTATCTTCATGTTTCGGAACAAGGCTGTCAGCGCATCGGCATTTACAGAGAAGGACTCTGTGGCACCTGTCTGAATACCGCTGGACTGGTCTGCCATGTAATCAAGGAATGCAGAGTTGGTAGCATCAATAGAGCTGATAATACCGGTTGCGCAGATAACAGGGATAAAGAATATCGCACGGAATGCTGCGCGTCCCAGAACCTTCTGGTTAAGGATGACCGCTATAAACAGCGAGAAGATAACGATTGCGGGAATGTCAAGAATAAGGTCCGCAATACCGGTGGTAAGAGTCGTCAGGAAGCTCGGGTCAACGAACAGCGCTTCCTGATAGTTCTTGAGTCCAACAAATTCAAGAATAAAGCCCGTACCGGAGTTCTTATCGGGAGTCATTGAACATACCGAGTACATAAAGGAATCAAATATTATCGGAAGATAAATAATAAAGAAACCAAGAATGAAGGGCAATACGAAGAACCATCCACCCCTCGCCTTTTTCTTATCAAGCGAAACTGCCTTGCGGCGATTCTTGACAGGTGCGGCTGTAACTCTCGTGGGCTGCTGGAACGGCGAGGGAGCGCCGCCCGGAGCCTGAGGAGCCTGAAGATTTACTCCATTATCCATTACTTAACACCTCTTTCTTAAGCGTTAGCATTGGAATCGAAGTAAGACTTCGCTCCAACACTGATCTCGGTCGTGCCGTCCACGGGAGAAACGACCGTGACATTGAAGTCATTATAGTTCAGAATGAACCAATGACCGTTGTCGTACTTAACATAGACGATACTTCCGTCGTCAACAAAGGTGTTGATCTTTTCATACTCAGTATTGTAATACCGATTGTAATCAAGAGCCTCCATCTGGGAGCGGTAGTTCGCTATTTCGAATTCAATTGCCTCGAGAGAAACAAGTCCGTAAGCAACAAGCGCATCCTTGAACTGCTGTGAAGTCGAGCCGAAGCAGGCAACCAGCTTATCGTAGTCTGCTCTCTTGTTAAGCGCATTCTTATATCTGCTCTCTATAGTAGCATAAGCCGCGTTATACTTTGCATCCGCGTCAGCCTTTATAGCATCAAGCTCAGTCTGCGAAAGCTCACGGTCAGCGGACAGGAAGCGGTGATCGTCGATCAGTGAAGCCTGAACATCACCCAGAGCGGCATTAAGCTTATCGTAGACACCAACGCTTACCAGGTTTCCTTCCTCATCATACTTGGAAAGGAGGGAATCCTTCCAGATATCATAAGAAATAGCATAGTACTTGGACAGAACTGGGTCTTCCTTGAGAAGCTCGATGTTGTCATAGGACAGCATCATATACAGTGTCGCGCCGTTTTCAATGATCTTGAGAAGCTCGTAATCAACATCACCCGCCATGTTGGTGGGAGAACCGGCAAATACCACGTATCCGTGATAAACCATACCGAAGAAGGGGATCGCCTCACTTGCATTGAGGTAGCGGCTGGAGTCAAGAGATACGTTGAGAAGAACGTCTGCGTAGGGGATCGCGTAGGAGTTACCTGCATCGATCATAACGCTTCCGTAAGCCTTGGTGATCTGCTCGAGCATCTCCTCAGTGTATACTTTGGAGTCCTCGCGGTTGTAAGGATCGTCCTCGTCAAAGTCGGGGTTCAGATCCGCACCGAGAGAGCCGACGGAGATTCCTGTGGTAAGATCACCGAGGATCTTCGTCATGGACTTATGGAACTTATCGTAGTAATCCATGAAAACACTTGCGGAAATACAGATCTTGCCGTCAACGGTAAAGCTCTGAAGAACCGCATCGTAGCTACGCTTGGATATGTAACGGTTATCTATCGTCTTAACAGCATCTCTCTTATAACGGAAGCCGTCAAACAATGATACGTCGGACATATAAACGAAGTCGAAATCGGGATAAACACCGATCTCATTATCCGCAGCAAACTGCAGGAAGCTCTTGTATCCCTTGTTGCCGCCTGCCGCCTTCTCGAACTTTACCTTAGTGGGAACGGTGGAAACCATACCGCCGTTGGTAAATCCGGTAAGACGGAAGTTGAGATTAGTGATCTTGGAGCTGCTCTTCTGGTACTTCTCAGGTGTCATACCCATCTCGTCGTACTCATCGGAGGTAATATCCATAAGCTCACAGATCTCTTCCTTGGTGAGAAGATCGCCTCTCATTTCCTTTGCCATAAGAGTCAAGTTCTCAAAGGAGGTCAGGGCCTTCTTAACGGTGACAGGGATACTTGCAACAGTCTCGTCAGTCTCGGTGGTACCGAATGACTCGATATAGAACGGAATATCGCTCTTTACGTCCTCTGCGGTCAGCTTGGTTATCTTACCGCTCTTTTCAAGATAATCACGGTAAGCCTTTGCCATACCGACATAAGAGGTATCGTAGTAGGTACGCTCTGCGTTTCTGTTATCGGTATTATCGGGGTCGGTGAGCATTATGTACTGGATTCTGTAGGAACCGGTGTACTTACGCTCTGAAACAACGGTATAGGTCGTATTGGAGCCTATAGAGATCGCCTCTGCCAGGTTGTATGAGTCCTTCGGTCTGGGATAGAAGGAAGGATAGCAGGCGTTATACTTATGGATACCGTTCTGACCACCGTGGGTAGAGGTAATATTGGTAAGAGCATCACCCTCGGTAACGATCGCCAAATATCCGCTGGAATACTGAGCATAGGTCTTACCGGGATCAACGGTCACACTCTCCTGAAGAGTATCGCTCCTTACGATACCGAACACAGGCATTCTGTAAACCTCCTGGTTTGCATTGCCTATCTCCTGGTACGCGTAGTCCTGACCGTAAAGCTTACCTGTCAGGTTCATAGGAGACTCAACGTCCTCAAATCTGATAAGGGTTCCGGCTCCGTCGGGGATCATGGAATAACCCTCGTATTCATTGGAGCCCGCGCCCATATACTGAAGAATTGAAATAGTGGTAAGCTGGAACACGCTTTCGTCAAAGCGCAGACCGTTTGCGGGGAATCTTACCTCAACGCCGTTTTCGTTCAGATAGTACTCAAGTGCCATTCTGAAGTTAGCGGGGGCAAGGTTTGTAGCCTCATACTTGGTCATTGCATGGTCAGCGTCCAGCTGCTCATAGGTATAATCGGGGCAATATTCCTTGATGTAGCTTTCAATGAGCTTGATCTCACGGAGCGCAGCCTTTTCGTCGAACACGTAAACTGCCATACCCTCCATGGTGACCGGGTAATCCTGGAACATCTTCTGAATAAGCGCGCTGGTATTGGTGGGATCGTTAGGATCGAACAGAACGTAGAAGCCGAGAAGTCTCTTGTACTTCTTTGCCTCGGTGCCTTCCTCGAGAGCCGCCGCCATAACCTCAAGAATAGCGGTTTCAAGACGGGACTTTTCGATCAGACGGGGAACCAGCGTTCTGGATTCCTCCTCACCGATCGAATACTCAATACGGATACCGCCGCGCAGACGCTTAACGTCGATCTGAGCAAGCAGCGCGGAATCCTCAAAGGAGAAGTACTCCTTTTCGGAGCCGTTGTCGGTATATCTGATATATACCTGGCTCAGCAGCTCCATTTTAACGGAATTGGAAGCGGTAGAGGAAGCAATATCGTAGGGGTTGGTAAAGATGATGTCGTCGGTGGACTTATCCTTAATAGCAACCTCTCCGGTGATCCTGTCAACATAAAGCTCAAAATCGCCCTCTGTGATGTAAGGATCGCCCATAGCGGCAAGTCTTTTTTCCTCGGTAGAGAAGTCAACGGGAGTCTCAACTCCTTTATCATCGACGTCTATACCCTCGACGTAATACTTTTTGTATTTCTCATCGTAAGAGAGCTCAACAGTCTCTCCGTCATCCTTTGATGTTTCCGCAGCAAAGGCGGGAATCATCGAAAGAGAGGTAAGCAGACCGAAAACCGTAATAAATGCGAGAAGGGCTGACAGTGATTTCAGGAATACATTTTTCATAGTTGTACTCATTTCTAATTAATTCCTCCTTCTCGATTACATTCGGTATGTGATTTCTGTAATTATCGTACTGATAAGACCGATAATATCGGAGATCAGTGTAAAGAACAGAATACATAAGAACATTATGAACGCCATTCCGGCGATTGTTCCGACGGTAGTAAGAACGTTTTTAAGTATAGAGTAGTCGTGGGTAACCATTATTCCGAAGAATATGAGAAGTCCTACCCAAACCCAGGATACACTTATAATAAGGTTGATAATACCGGACTCGGAGGAAGAGAGGATGTGCGTAAGAACCGTTGCCACTACTATGAAGAAGGGCATGGGAGCGAAGGAGTAACCGGTTGCGATAAGAATATCCTTTGCGCTTCCTTCTCCGTCAAACAGAGTAGTAAGACACCAGTTTGAGGCTACCCACAGAGTAACGGGAACCAGGATACTGAGAGCCTGGGCGCCGATACTGGAGTAAACTCCGCGGGGGTTATACATGTAGGAGCGTCCGACGCTCTGATAGGTAGATGCCAGGATCGCAAGAGCGAGGAAGGTCAGTGCTCCGCGAATGGAACCGCGCTTTTCGTGCTTAAGATCCCAGAAGCCGTCGAACGGGTGGAATATAAGGTGGAATGCAAACGCAAGCTCCTGAACGTAGGTACGCTTTCCGGAGGTAACCGCAGTCTTTGCGTTCAGCTTTCCGCAAGCCTTGAAGAACCACCACAGAGCAAGAACCAGACCGACAACGATGATCGGAACAAGGATGATCCACTTGGATATCAGATCCTTACGGTACATCTTGAATGCATTGGAGTATCCGGAGGTGTTATAGGCAAATGAGTACTGCTCCATAGCGCCCTCATAATCTCCGCCGCGGTACAGGGACTTCGCAATACCGATATAAGCGGTATCGAAGTTGATATTACGCTGAAGAATGTTCTCGTAGTCGTATACCGCCTTGTCGTACAGACGGGCGTTGTCATTTGCCAGAGCGGTAATGATCAGATTACCGTACTCTGTTCTGGAATAAACGGTAAAGGAGTTTGTGGACTTATCAAGGAGAAGCATATTAGAGCCCTGATATGCCACAGCCTCGATACTTACAAGGTTACCGAGCTGCTTACCGGAGTCTCCGAATGCGAAGAGCAGGTTACCGTCCTTATCGTAGGTAAATACTCTCTGACGCTTTTCGTCGATAATGGACCAGGTCTTCTCGGGACCGACTGCAACGTCGATAACACGGGAAGCACCGATAGTACCCGCGTTATAAGAAACGTTGGCAACCTTGACCTCACCGGAAGGCGGATAGAAGCCGTTACGGTTCATGATATCGTCACCTGCGGTGTTCAGCTTCTTAACGGGGGCATAGGTGGAGGCAGTAGACCTGTTATTAATTGCCTTCTGCTGATCGCCCTCCTTAATAGAGGATGTGGTAACGTAGATGAAGCCCTCGCTGTCTATAGTGATATTGTTATACTCGGTAGAAACGTAGTTTGCAGACCGAGCTCTCTGCTCCGCTGTCTGGAAGAAGCGGATAAGGATGTTCAGCATGTTGACGCTAACCTTCTGAGCTCCGATAAAGCCCTGGAACTCACCGGACATATCCATAGCGATGATACCCATGAAGGTTGTGTTGGAAACAACGTAGATATGGGAGTCATCGGAGGCAACCGCGACCGGTTTATAGATGGAGCCCTCGGGGAAAACATCATCGGAGGGAGCCTCTATTATGCGGTCAAAGGTAGGAACGTTACGTCCGTTGTTCTCTCTGTTGAAAACAACGATACGAGCGTTATCGGTGTCCGCGATATAGAGCTTCTTTTCGGTGACACAGCATCCGCTGATTCCGTTGAATGAGTCGGAAACACCCATGTCGTTTGTAAAATTCTTGATCTGGTACATATAATTGTAGTACTTGTCAAGAACTACCAGACGGGGACACTTTTCGGTTTTGGTCTTGCCGCTGGCATCGGTTACCTCACGGACCGCAACATCGCAGATGTAGATGTTTCCGTCTACGTCAACGGTCATATCGCGGGGGTCGGTCAATTCAAAACCGGTAGCTGCCAGAATCCCGGTATTATCGGAATCGTAAACCTTAAGAGGGGTGTAGGCATCGGGAGATGCCAGCTGAGTTCCGTCGATAGAATAAGTGTAAGTTGAGTACGCTGCTGCGTAAATGGGAAGGAGCGCGGTGGCAAGCGTAATCATACATATCGCCAATACAAATATGGCGCGAAATTTCTTGTTTTTCATTACGTGCAACCTCCTTAGTCCTTCATACCGGATGATCCCATCGTCTCAACGATCTGGCTCTGGGTTATAATAAATACGATGATCGGAACGCTCATCATTATGACCGCTGCGGCAGATCCTGCACCCTGAGTACCTGATGCCGAGATGATCGAGTTGATAGCGTTATCGAACGTCTTCAGGTTTTCACTGTAAACGTAGCTGGAAGCACCGACGTTCCAAACGTTCTGGAAAACAGTTATCATAAGTGTCAGCCACGCGGGCTTAACCAGAGGCATAACTATCGTAAGATAGATTCGGAATTCCGAGCAACCCTCGATTCGAGCCGCCTCAATCATTGAATCGGGAACGTTCGAGTCGATAAAGTTTTTCATAAGGTAAAGTCCCAGAGTAGAAGCCCACATAGGAACTATCGAAATGGTGTAGGTATTCAGCCACTTCAAAGCAACGAAGACCAGGAAGTGAGCAATACCGGTAACCGTGGATGAGATCATCAGGGAGTAAACGATGAGCTGGAATACTACGTTGTATCCGGGGAATCTTACCTTAGATATCGCATAAGCTGCCATGGAACCTATGATAAGGCATCCGACGGTCGCGCCCAGAGAGATATAAATGGTATTGAAGATATACCTGGATAACGGGACCCACGTTGACGTCATTGACGCAAACAGGTCAATAAAGTTCTGCATAGTAGGTCTTATAACGTAGAAGTTAGGAGGAGTGAGGAACATTTCGCCTATCGGCTTGAATGCCGTTATAATAAGGTAATAAGTAGGCGAAAACATGAAGATACCGAAAATGCAAAGAACTACTGTTATAACGGTATCTCCGCCGACGCTTCGGTTAAGAACGACGGAATGCTTTCTTGTTCTTAATTTTTTCACGCTTACCTACCTACCTTTCCGAGAGCATTCTTAATGAGCAAGTTGGAGCCGAACATCAGGAAGAAGAGGACGATGGATATACATGAAGCATAACCGACCTCATATCTTGCGTTCAGGTAGTCAGCCATGTGGTGCTGCAGAGTCCATGCGACATAGTCGGTGGAGGGGTTTCCGCAAAGGTTGTTAACAACGCCTCCGAAGCCGAACGCACCGGTGATCGCGAGAACCGCACCGAACATAAGGATGGATTTCATCGAAGGAAGTGTGATGTACCAAAGCTCCTGCCAACGGTTTCTGACACCGTCAACAGCGCCTGCCTCATAAAGAGACTTGTCAACACCCTGAAGACCTGCGATGAAGGAAAGGAAGGCAGTACCCAAGGAGGTCCATATCGCAACGATGATACACAGAGGAACTATGTAGGTCGTATCCTGGAAGAATACTATCGGCTTTGTGATAAGGCCCATCTTCATGAGCAAACCGTTTGCCAATCCGTAAATATCGCCCTGGAAAATCAGCTTCCAGACCAGGTATGCGGATCCGGAAATTGAAGGTCCGTAGAAAATAAACGTAACCAGAGATCTGATCTTGGGGGCAAGTTCGTTAATAAACCATGCAAGCAGGAATGAAAGTATGTAAGAAAGCGGTCCGGTAGTGATAGCGAATATCATGGTGTTCTGGAAGGCGGTAAGGAACAGGTCGTCCTCCAGGAACAGACGGATATAGTTATCAAACATCGCAAATTCGGGCAATTCCAACATGTTGAAGTTGGTAAAGCTCAAAAGGAACGACACAAAGACCGGAAGGATCGTAAACACCGTGAACATGAGCAGGAAAGGACCAACCATAACATAACCGGCCCACTTCTGCTTCATTTCGCGTTTCGTGTACTCCCATCTGCTGATACCTTTACCCGATGAGCCGTTGCCGGTGTTCTCCTCAGTCTCTTCGACCGGAGTTTCCTCAACTACGTCTTCATCAAGTTGCTTTACAGCTGCATTATCAGACATATGTCAATTCTCCTATTCTAATGGATTTAGTGTGTAGTATCACGCGAGCAGCTTACTCAGCCGGAGTCTCATCTACATTCTCGGGCTCTTCACCCAGATAAGGCAGATGATACTCTTTACGCTTACGTGTAAGCTCCTTATCAATATCAACGACGTAGTTAAGCAGAGAGTCAACTGCGTTTGCCTTGCTATTGTAAACAGCAAGGAATGCGAAGTTAACGTAACGACCGATGTTATAGTCACCGGGGTTAAAGGGAATACCCTTCAGATAACCTATCTGATCGACCAGAGCGTCAAACTCCTCGTTGGTCCATGCCTGCTGGAGCAGAGCATTCAGATTAGCGGTGTTATACTTAACAGTGGTATTACTTGCGGTAGCCAACTGCTGACGTGCCAGACGTGTCTGTGCATCGTCGCCGGTGTACCACTTGATGTACTGCCATACGTTCTGCTCGCTGGAGGAGCCTCTCGGGATAACGATACCGTCAAGGTTGAGTATCGAAGAACGGTCAACGTAATCGGTCACTCCGTCTCCGTCAAGGTCATGCTCCCAACCCATCAGAGATTCCATAGTCCACAGACCACGGAGCTCATAGTAACCCATGAAGGTGTTGTAGGTTGTCCAGTTAGCAACAACTATCGGGATCTCACCGGTACGGAAACGAGTCATATCGTAGCTTATAGGCAGAGAGTAGCTCATGAATATGTCGCAGAGAGTATCAAACGCGGTAAGGGCGGTAACGTCCTTATTGAAACGCTTATAGTCGTCAGCATACATAGCGGAGCCCATTTGATAAAGGATCATCTGATAACCTGCGAGGCTGGTCTGCATTCCCATGGTCATGTGCTGGTTGACCAGAGCGGGAAGAACTTCTCTCAGCTCCTGCCAGGTTCTCGGAATACCGATCTCCTCGAAGCCTGCGAATATATCAACACGGTAGAAAGCCATCTCGAAGTTCATGGTAGTGGGTATTGCATAAGTAGCACCGTCAAGCGATACCGCTTCGAGAGCTGCGGGAGAGAAGGTACAGTTGGTGAAGCGTCTGGTTTCAGGATCGAAGATAGGAGTTACGAACCCTCCGGTCATACCGTCCTGAGCGGTCGCATCGTTTTCAGTATACTTGGGAACAAGCTCACTGAAGCCGGGGAACTTATCGGTTCCGTCCTCGTTCTTTTCAGACAGGTTGGAAACCGCATGACGCAAGCCCCAGGATACCGCGGTTCCGGAGCCCATCATAGCAACGTCGGGTCCAACGCCTGCCAGAATTGATTCCTGCAGACCCTGTGCAACGTATCTGATGTTAACCGCTATATTGGAGCTGGGTGTAAACGTGGAGTCGATCATTGTACGGAGAATAAGCGCATCCTCACGGCTGGTGGTGTTCCACATAAGGATGGTTCCCTCGTAGTTGGTCTCCTTGCCGTCATCGGCAAATCCGATAACGTTGTAGTCCTTAAAGAAGCTGGCAAAGAATGCTTTGCACTCGTACCAAGCGGAGTAGAAGAAGTTTGCAGTCGGTCTCGGGACCTTGGTATCGCTGGTCTGGATACGCAGATAGTCAACCTTCAGCGGCTGAGAAAGGGAGGTATACAGCCAGTTACTAAGGGTGGTCATATAGTTTTTAAAGGTAAGGAAGTTAGGAGCGATCTCGTATTCGTCACGCGCCATTCTCGCAACCATTTCCTTGATGGTATCCAAGGTAACTATATGCTGACCGGTAGCTCCGGTGATCTCGACCAAAGACTCGTAAACGTTTCTAAGACGGATAGCGATATTTGCAAGGTCGGAGATAGTTCCGGGAATAAGTCTGTCAAATCCGTAGTCACGGTAGGAGTCAGGGTTGGTACCGGTGATCTTAAGGATCTCTTCGTAAGCGGAGTTCATTATCTTGATGACATCTGCGATCTCGTACACGTATTCGCACATATCTCCGAGAACGACCTCCAATTCAACCGTGTTCCAGCCTTCCTTCAAATGGAACAGACATGCCTCAAACTCAGTCTCTCCTTCCTTACCGCCTTCGACAGCCTTGTCGTAACCGAGAAGCTGATTCTGGAATCTGGTGTCGTAGTTAAATCTGAGGTAGCTTGCCTCTCTGAAGGGGACCTCACCGTTAATTCTGATACGTCTGGAGGTAAACATACCCGCCATGGTGTTCTGACGGAAACGTATCATTATATTATACAGCCCCTCTTCCTCGACGTAGACGTTGTAACGCTGATACTGTCCAACAACGCTCGATTGAGCTATATTGTAGAGAAGGTCAGCGGGGTCGGAGGGAGAGTTGATGCAAGAGGTACGGTCGGTACCGGGGAACAGAACCTGGTCGGAAACTCTGTCGGGGCTCTCAGCCTCGATGATGTAGGTCTTCTCACCGGTGATAACGTCGTACATATTGCTCCACTCTTCGAGCTGCTGCTCGTAAGCCTTTTCCTGCTCGTAACCGTACAGGATCACCTGTCCGATAAGAATGGGCTCACGGGTGGATTCAAATGTAAGGTAGTGGGTTCCCTCCTCCAGATAGAACTGGAAGGGCTCAACAGTGTAGCCAAGCCAGTCACGAAGGAAGTAGGTACGCCATTCGGGAGCCTCGATACGGTCAGGGCGGATATCGTTGTTCTGAATATCCTTATCCCACAGGAAGTTACCTGCTCCGCCGCCGTTCGCCAGCGCCCATTCCTCATAAGCCTTGTCGTACGACTCCTGAGTCTGGTAATCCGCGGGATTGGGCTGACCTTCCTTCAGAAGCGTGGATACTCCGTCGGTTCCAACGTACTCCCAGCATCTGGGTATGTAGAGATAACGGCACTCATTAAAGGGAAGCTCTCCGTCGATCATAAACATACGCTCAATGGTGGTCTTGGTACTTACCACCTTGCTTGAGCCGTCAGCCTGGGGGATACTGACTATCGGATAATAGATCAGGTCGATGGCATACATACCGGCCTCGGTGATCTCGACCTTGTATGTAATCTTTCCGCTGTTGGGGGTGTATACGACCTGCGCGTTGTCGATGGGCTTACCCTTCAGGTCCGGTACATCCTCAATACCGAACTGATCCGTAGTTCCAATGATGTAGTCAGCGGTGGTGCGCTCTTCACCGGTCTTATCGTCGATGAAATCAGCGTCGCCCTCCTCTACGATAGCATCGGGGGACAGAATGATAGGATTCTTACCTCTGTCGGCTGACGCGATCGGCTTATCATTGTTTTTGGCCGCATAGTCGTCATAAGATGAACCACTTATGAGATTCAGGATCTCATCGATGGTACGACCGCCATAAAGCTCTTCCTCGGGTTCGGTGCTTCCGGAGCCGGAGGTTTCAGCGGAAGCCGTAAACGGTATAGCCGCTGTAAACACCGTGACCAACAGTAGGAGCATAGCAAGCAGTCTGCGCATTTGCCAATGTTTCATGCAATTTTTCCTCCTGCCAAAGTGATGAGTTTATACTTCGCCCGCAACGGATAGGCAATTCACCGCTGCGATATATGGTTTTCCGGCGACTTCGCTCCTCTGAGCCGGTTGCCGCAACCGCTTTCAAAATCACAACTCACTGCCCGCGCCCTGACCGCGGATCCCGATTCACCCATAACCGGGGTGCAGCTCCTGCACGCATCCGCCTTCGGAAAAGACTCGGACGGTCTGCTGCGACTTCGAAAGTTTCGTGTACTTTGACAATTATACCACACAAATTTTCCAATGTCAAGAGGAACTTTTCTTTTATTTTCCAAAAATATATAATAATACGGCATTCCTCTCCCAAAATTTCCCTTTTACCGTTCTTCTCAGCCCGAAAACATCTTTCTCTCTCCGTCCGGTTTCGCCCTTTTCCGCTCACGACATTCGTATTTTTTCTCCCTGAATAACAGGGAAATTCCGCTGTTTCGACTGTTTTTTCAGCTGTTTTCGAGCTTTTTTCGCCAATTATCCACGCAAAAAACAAGTGGGATTTTGCTTCAAGAGCCACATTTCGACATTGCTTTTTTTCACACAATATGTCGCAGTCAATTGTCGAATATGCACAAAAAACAAGCAGATTTTTCTACTCCTCGGCATTTTGCACAAAACCGCGTTTTTGATGTTTTCCTCGACCTTTTTGGCAATAAGTTACAATTTACACCCGCGTCACTTACCAAGCCTTCCGCCGTACATCGTGGCATTATCCGTCGGTTCAACATCCCGCACCGTTTACTCGGTTGCGTTTACTCGGTTGCGTTTACTCAGTTGCGTTTACTCGGTTGCGTTTACCCGGTTGCGTTTACCCGGTTGCGTTTACCCGGTTGCGTTTACCCGGTTGCGTTTACCCGGTTGCGTTTACCCGGTTGCGTTTACCCGGTTGCGTTTACCCGGTTGCGTTTGTTTTCAGCGGCAACAAGCCTCCGCCCTACCGTTTTGTATGTTCAACGACATTTCCCGACACAGTTTCCCGGCGCATCCCAAGACATCAAGAACCGCCGAAGTCCTTTTCCGCCCTGCCGGACAGGAGATTTTTCAAAGCTCGGTCACTGAGGATGACTGATTAATCCTTTGGATAATTTGGCAATAAAAATTTGGGGGACGACAAGTGTTTTTCCGAGGCGAATACTATTTGCGTGTCTGTAACTGAGCAAAACTCGTAGAATTCTGCAGTATTTTTCCGCCAAAATTCAGTCAGATGAGGTGACAGCGCCTTTTTCAAAAACAAAAAACAGCTTTCTCAAATACCCCGAATTCAGTATTTGAGAAAGCTGTTTTCAACATATTCACAGCGATAACCGCCGGTTTTTGCGGAGTTAAATGCGCTCAAACAGTACTATTCACAGCGCAAGGAATGCGCGCAACAGGCGCGACCGCCCGCCATCCGCCCAAAAGGCTTAAAGATCGGAAAAACTCTCTCTGACCTGCTTCAGCTTACCGCAAGTATACGCGCCCTCGGCGCAAGGTCCGACAAGACACGCAGGGCCTGCGTTTTTGAACAGCAAAGGCGCCGCCTGACGGCAAAGCCGCAACATTTCCGTTGCAACGGCGCGTATCTCCCACTGAGCGCGATTGCAGCAACGCAGCCGGAAGAAATTATACAGGGATCTGACGTTCATGGTCACTATCATTCTGGTGTCGCAGGCATTAGGAAGCACAAATCTGGCATCCTCGTTTGCCGCCTTCTCCGCCGCTCTCTCTGCTGCCGCTTCATCCATTCCCTCCTCCATAAACCTGCGCTTTCTCTCAGGAATAAGAAGCCTTCTGAGTCGCTCGTAGTGGGCAACGTCCTCCTCCATAGCGGCAATAAATTCCGCTTTAGCCTCGGCAACAGCCTCTATCTCCGGGGGGAGGATATATTCAAACCCGCTCTTGTCAACGTATCGCTGACTCTGAACGGAGAATGAAGCGATCCTGTGCCTGGTGATCTGCGCGAGCAAAGCGCGGGATACGCCCTCTATACCGAAAGTAAAGCTGGCGTGTTCCACCGGACTCTCGTGCCCCAGATCGCTCAGTGTTTTCAGAAAGCTCTCCACCTTCTCGGGAGTCAGCTTGTCCATCAGAGTATCTATATCGCTTTTCGCATAACAAAGCTTTGCCGCCGCTGCCACCAGCTTGTCGGCATCCGGAGTACATGTAATAAGTTCTACCTTCATATTCTAATTTCTCCAAACCGTGATTGTAACGTGAGCTCCCAAAAAAGACTGTTCGCAAAAACGGTCAGTTTTCGGAATAAACAACGGTAACATCGGGATGGAGCTGAAGAATAGATGCGGGCACAAACGGGGTTATAGGTCCGTAGAACGCCTTCTCAAGTATCTCCTTTTTCTTTGCACCGTTGGCAATAAGCAAAATTCTCTTTGCTTGCATTATAGATCTCATTCCCATGGTTATCGCCTTGGTCGGGACCTGGTCCTTGGAAGCAAGGAAGCGGGCATTGGCTTCAATAGTCGAGGGGTCGAGCACCACCTCATGAGTCTCCGGAACAAAAGCCTCGTCCGGCTCGTTGAAGCCTATATGTCCGTCCAGACCTATACCCAGGAGCTGAAGGTCTATTCCGCCAAGCTTACTGATGAATTGGTCGTAAGCAAGCCCCTCTGCCTTGAGATCCTCGGCGCATCCGTTGGGAACGTATGTATTCTCTCTTGCTATATTGATATTGCAGAAAAGATTGTTGTCCATAAAATAGCGGTAGCTCTGATCGCATGAGCCGTCCAGACCGACGTATTCGTCCAGGTTAACAGAGATCACGCGGGAAAAATCCAGTTCGCCGTTGCGGTATTTTTCCGCAAGCTTGGAATAGGTTCCGAGCGGAGACGAGCCGGTAGCAAGTCCCAGCACACAGTCGCTCTTCAAGATCACCTGGGCAGCGATAATACCCGCAGCAATAGAGCTTAACTTGTCGTATGTATCGACCTTAATGAATTTCATAAAAACTTCTCCTTATCTTTCAAAGAGTTGGAACTGAAAGCATCATAGGATATTATAACCTCAAACCGACGGTTTGTCAAGAGAAATCGGCGAATCATTCTCAAAAAAGGCAATAATTCCGCTTTTATGCTTGACATTGAAAGGAATAAGTGGTATAATACAAAAACAGTGGGGCGCGGAGCGCCGCCTGTAAAAATCAAGACATTAATCACCAAAAAGGGAGCAAGTGTCATGACTAAGAACAATAAGATCGGTTACGCCGTAGCCGGACTCGGAGTAGGAATGACCCACGTCGCAGCGGCGGCGGCATCAGAAAAAGCAGAACTTATCGCGGTATGCGATCTTCTTGATCACAGAATAAAGAAGGTAACGGACAAATATCCTGAAGTCATCGCGTACAAGGATTTTGACGAGATGCTGAAGAATCCCGAAATAGACATAATAAGCATCGCACTTCCCAGCGCGTTGCACGCAGAATATGCGGTAAGAGCAATGGAAGCCGGAAAGAACGTTCTGGTGGAAAAGCCCATCGACATTTCCGTAGAGGCGGCAATGAAAATAGAGGAGGCAAGACTCCGCACAGGCATGAAGGCGGGTGGAATATACCAAAACCGCAACCATGCCGTAATGAAGCCATTGAAGAAGGCTCTGGAGGAAGGAAGCTTCGGAAGGATATTCCTGGGAACCTTTGCGGTAAAATGGTTCCGCGACCAGAGCTACTATGAGGGAGAGACCGCGTGGCACGGTACCTGGGCAATGGACGGTGGCGGCTCGCTCATCAATCAGGCCATCCACACTCTGGACCTTATGCAATGGCTGATGGGAGATCCGGTATCGGTAACCTCCACCTTCGAGATATACAACCACAAAATAGAGACAGAGGATATGACCGCAAGCATAATCAAGTTCAAAAGCGGCGCAACGGGAACCTTCGTCTCCTCCACCTGCTGCTATCCCGGCCTTTCAACCGACGTGCAGCTCTACGGCACCAAGGGCGCGGTAGAGATAAACGCCGACGTGCTCAAGCTTTGGAAGCAGGAGGGCATGGACGAGCGCGACGAGGAGGATATGCTGGACAGATACGGAAGAGGAAACCGTATCGCCTGCGCATACGACGGAAGCAAATACGGTCACGTGACTCAGATAGATGACATGATAGACGCGGTGCTTGAGGGAAGAGATCCTCAGATAATGCCGCTTGAATCCATAAAGACCATAAGAATAATCGAAGCGATATATCGCTCGGCGCGCACGGGAGAGACCGTATATTTCGACTGACGCGCTACCACTAAATCCGGAAAGGAAAAACAACAGATGCCAATAAAAATCCCCGTAGGACTTCCGGCAACCTCTACGCTTGAAAACGAGAACATATTCGTAATGAACGAGCTGCGGGCGCAAAGCCAAGATATACGTCCGCTGAAGATCGCCATTCTCAACCTTATGCCAACCAAGGTGGTAACGGAAACACAGCTCATACGGCTGCTTTCAAACAGCTCGCTTCAGATAGAGCTAACACTGTTGCAGACCGCATCCCACATTTCAAAGCACACCTCACCCGAGCACATGGAGGCATTTTACAAATACTTTGATGACGTATGCGACCAAAAATTCGACGGCTTGATAATTACCGGAGCGCCGGTTGAGGATATGCCGTTTGAGGCAGTTGACTACTGGCCGGAGCTTTGTCGGGTAATGGAATGGTCAAAGACGCACGTATATTCCACCTTCCACATCTGCTGGGCGGCGCAGGCGGGACTGTATTATCATTACGGGATTCCAAAATATCAACTTCCCGAAAAGCTATTCGGTATCTATGAGCATCATCCCCTGGTCCCCAACCATCCCATACTACGTGGATTTGACGAGACCTTCCTCGCTCCCCATTCAAGGCATACCGAGGTCACGACAGAAGACATCCTACAGGACAAGAGGCTGTCGCTTCTCGCTTCATCGGAAAAAGCGGGAGCGTACATCATATCCGCCCGTGACAGCCGTATGTTTTTTGTAACGGGACACTCGGAATACGATAACGACACGCTGTCAAAGGAATACCACCGTGATCTTAATGCAGGGTTGCCCATACATGTGCCGTATAACTATTTCCCGGACAACGATCCGTCAAAGCGTCCACCGAACCTCTGGAGAGGACACGCCCACCTTTTGTTTTCGAACTGGCTGAACTATTTCGTATATCAGATGACACCGTATGACATCAACGAGATCAAATAACCTTCTTTTCAAGCTGAAAGCCTCACAGCATCTCTCAAACAACGCGGTAAATCCCCGAAAATAAACCCAACTTGAAAGGAATACAGAATAAAAATGTCCCGAGCGAAGAAAACACAAAAAACATCTCCCAGGCAGCTTCTCAGAGAGAGCATCTTCTGGCTTTCGGTAATACTCTTTGTGTTCCTGCCGTTTATCAGCAGCTTTATATTGCAAACAGTGATACTGACAATTGACGGAAACATAGCATATAAGACGCTTACTCCCGCCCTGATCACAGCGCGGGATCTGATCGCCGTATTCAACGCATACGCGGGAATAGGTGTGCTGGCGTGTGCGGTGGCATATTTCGGAGCAGGGGGAGCAAAGGGAACGGTGGCAATGGCGATGCTGTACCACCCTGCCGTGTTTTTAGCTTCAATGTGCGCGTATCCCTTTTCCGGCGCGAAATCATATATAGAAGCGATATTCGTTCTCGGAACGGATATGCTGATAAATACCGCCGTTTACGCGGTAATTCTCCTGATATTGATACTTATACGGCGACACAAGCTCAAGAAGGGAGAGGATATCACCGCTCCGCTTAATTCCAGACTGATTGCGCGCGGAGGAACCTTCTCTTATCCGAACTCCGCTATAGGTACATTTGCGATCTTCCAGATTTCCGCACTAATGTACTCCATGATCTCCGCGTTTGTCGATCCCTCCATCGGTACCCCAATCAATGTCCGGGAGTGGGTATACTGGATAACGGAATATCTCACCTGCTTCATTTACGCGGCAATAGGCTATGTTATAGCTGTAGGCATTTGCTACCTGTGCGAATACTACCTTAAGCATTTTGCCGTATCCGAAAAAAAGGCGTAGGCGTATCAAAATAACAGCCTGATCCAAATACAAATCCCCGGTTATTTACGGTGATCTACCGCAAATGACCGGGGATTTTCTTATACTCTTCTGATCGTTTTACAGCATTCTGAGCTCAGATCACTTACCGAGGATCTTCTTGCTTTTTGCCACAAAATCCTTTTCCATAAGCTTGATAAAGATTCCGCCCATAACGGTCCTGTGTCTGAAGCCTACCATAACCGAGGTGATTGTATCGTACCAATCAGTCATAGGCGCGCGGGAGGGCGAATAATTGTAGGCGTTCCAGAGAGGCGCGATAAAGCGCTCGAAGTCCTCGCGCTCCTCCATCATTGTCGCCACCCAGACCAGCCAGTCGGACTTGGTGTACTTTGCGCGGTTATCAAGGGGCATTCCATAAGGGTTAACATGAGAGAAGTTAGAAGCCAATTCACTGCGAATTACCGCGGGATCGAAGATCTCGGTGCAGAAAAGCTTATCCCATACGGCGTTGTACTTCATTGAGAAGGTTCCGGGGCGGTCAAAGGCGAGACGGTAGCTTCCGTCGCCGTTAGCGGCGTTCTTCTGCCATATCTCAGCCATTTCCTTAGCCTTCTTCATATAATCTGCGCTCTTGCGCTTCTGTCCCGCCATTTTAAAGATTATGGAAACACCGGCAAGACCCATTATAGCCTTAAGAGAAAGGTTGCAGTTGTGAGCGAGATGCCCCGCAAAGTCGTCGGTACAAAGCTGATTTTCCGGGTCGGTGCCGTAACGGATAAGATACTGCGCCCAATCCTCATAAACGGAAAGATGATCGCGGATAAACGAGAGGTTGCCCTGCGCCACAGCCACAGCGGCGGCCATGACCAGCATATTTCCGCATTCCTCGACCGGCATCTGCTTGCTGAGCACCTGCTTTCCGTCCACCTTACCGTAGACCTGACCGTTTACAAAGGGGTATCTTCCGGCATCGTGAGGGGCGAAATCAAAGGTCCACTCTTCTCCTGCCGCATACTTGAAGATAGGTCTCATCATACCCTTAACGAGCTCGGGATTGTAGTGAAGGAACATTGGGATAGAGGGATAGCTTACGTCAACAGTTGCGGCGCAGCCGTTGGAGAAGCATTCCTTTGAAACAAAGATGATATTGCCCTCTCCGTCGTCTGCGAGCTTATGAGCGGCGATCACCTGTCTGTAGGCAAGTGCCAGAAGCTCTGCGTATTTTTCGCCGCCTGCAATTACTCCGTCAGCAAACATCTTCGAGGAAAATTCAACGCACTTTTTATCCAGCTTTTCGTAATCGGCAGCAGCCTCTGCGATAGCTTCTTCAATAGTTTTGCCATCCTTCTTCCACCATGCATCTACGTTCTTTCCGAAGTAAACGAGGCTCTGAATATCGTCGTAAGCAAACAGTATGAGCGATCCGCTTCCAACCTCTGCGGTAAGAGCAGTCATATCAGCAAGCTTACCGGCGCTGACCGTTCCCTCTCCCCGCACGCCGAGGTAGAAATAACCCCACTCTATACGCACGTCGTCGCCGTCGCGGTTAAGCACCTTCTGCTCGGCGGAGCCCATTCTCATGCAGGCTACGTTCCCAATAGCGACCTCATCGGTCACCACGGGATACTGTCCCTTAAGGTTAAGACAGATCTCCTCGGAGACAGACACCTTGAAGCTGACGTTACGCTTCACGCCGTCATTGGATTCGGCGGTAAGCTTCAGATAGCTTACGGGACGGCTGAGTAGGTAGAGATCCTTCGGAAGCAAGGGTGTGGAAAATTCAGCGGTAACCGTTATCTCATCACAAGCAAAAACATAAGTGGTCTTCAGGGCGGTTATGTCCAGAGAAATCTGCTTCATGGCAGGAGACTCGCTCATGCCCATAAAGCGCAGAGTTTTTCCGTCAAAGCATACCTCGCCGAGAATGGTATTGGGCTTTCCCGTCCAGTGCATGGTGTTGACGGCGGTAAGCTCGTCCGCTCCGGACCATACGGAGAAATAGGGGTCTACCGTTATAAGCGGTACTGCAGGTGCTCTCAGTTTCATGTCAAAATACCTTACCTTTCTGTTTTGAAGTCAAGCGCTCACCCCACCCACCGAATAAAACAGAATGCGGCGGAAAGGAGGTAAGAATGCTCCGGACTTCGTTATCACTTGATATGTATGGGGAGGTCTGTCTCCTCAATTTTTAATTATAAACAACGAAACCCCAAAAACAATAGATTATATTCACTAAAAAGTGTGGAATATGCGCAAACTGACTTTCCCTCTCATTAAAATACCGCGTGCTATCACAAGGACCGATACAGCGTGCGGAGAGGAGAGTGCGGCATGAGTACAATTATTATTTACAAATTCATATTATATTTCTTATTAATAATGTGGTATAATGTAGTCTGCGGTAGTATCCCGGTCTGAAGAAAAAACCGGGCAGACAAAAAGACAAAGGCAGATCAACTCCGCAATCATGAAAAAATCTTATACGCACCTATGAGCTGTTAAATGTAAATGAAAGGGCTAACTTATGTCAGATAAAAACACAAAAGGGCGCCGTGACGATATATTTGACGGGAATAACAAAAAGAGGTCCAATTTGCCGAAGCTTTCGCCAAGACTTGTGTTAACGGTAGCGATTGCTGCAATATGCATAATATTCTCCCTGTCCGTGCTGATAGCGCAGGGCATGGAGGGCTCAGCGGGAAACGCCGCAGAGTACCTTCAGCTTTCCTCTTTTGTAAGCTTCGTGTTGCTCACCGTAATAATCGTCATAAATATCATCCTGCACTTCAGAGAAGCAGAGGCGCAAAGCCTGAAGGAAAAGATCCTGATACCGCATCAGCATTTCCCCATAGGAATACTGAACAAGCTGAGCCAGCCCGCTGCAATATTCGATCCGTCGGGCAGGATAGTCTGGGGAAACGCGTCATTCTGCAGGCTGGCGCCTAAAAACACCATAATCGCTCCGGAGCTTCACGGCTTTTATACGCTATTCAAGCCGGAGTATTTTGATGCGGCGCCCCACGGAGAGGCACAGCACCCGGATATCACAGGGCTGACCGTAGAGGAGCTGCTGGGTTACGCGGCGGACAACAATGCTCCGATAGCGTGTATGGGAATACCGGAAAAGATAAAATATTGGACTCTGCATGCCTACCGACATGTATCCGATCAAAATATGTATTTTCTGATCGTTATGACGGATACCACCGAGCTCCACGCCAAGCTCCGAGAGCTTGAGGACAGCCGCCCTATGTGCGCGTATGTGGTAATAGACAATCTTGAGGAGCTGGTGTCAAGGGAGCAGGAAAGCTACCGTCGGGCATCAGCGGACGTAGACCGTATCATTAAGGGCTGGGCATCCGAGCTCAACGCCGTTATAAAGGAATACGAGCGGGACAAGTACATCATGATCTTCTCCCACGACAGAATGAGCAGGATAATCACCGACAAGCAGAACCACAAGGGATTTGACATTCTTGAAAACGTTCGGGAGATCACCGTAGGCAAGGAAAACATTCCGGTCACCGTTTCAATAGGAGTATCAAGACCTGACGGCACGCTTCTGGATAAGGAGCGTTCCGCTCAGCTTGCTCTGGATACTGCGCTGAGGCGCGGCGGAAACCAGGCTATCGTGTACGAGGACGAGAGGAGCTTTACGTCATACGGCGGAAAGGAAAGAAATACCCTGCAGACTCACTCCAGCGTACAGACAAGAGTTTTTGGAGAGCGGCTGTGCAGTGTGATCAACAGTGACGAGGTGGAAAACGTCATAATAATGGGTCACAGAAACCCGGACTTTGACGCACTCGGCGCCTGCGTCGGTATCGCCCGACTGGCAATGTCCTTCAAAAAGGAGGTCAAGCTGATCGTTGACGAAAAGGAATCCTCAATATCAGATGCGATCGAGCTGTTGCACACTCTTCCCGAATACGATCTGCTTTTCATGGACTACATGAACGGATTGGATAAGCTGCCGGATCACTCCATTCTTGTATGCTGCGATGTAAACAGCTACAACCAGTTCCAATCCCCCGATATGGTAAAGGAAGCGGAAACCCTGTTTATAATAGACCACCACAGAACCGGAGATCAGACTCCCGTTCTTTCTCCCGAGATGGAGGCAGACAAGCACTACGACTTTATGATAGTGCCGTCAGCCTCGTCTGCATCCGAGCTGGTAACGGAGATCCTGGAGCACAATCTTCCGGACGGAGCGGCGCTATCACCGGTGGAGGCAAACATAATGTTTGCGGGACTGTTGCTTGACACCAGACAGTTTACCAGAAATGCCCAGGCGGCGACCTTCAGCGCTGCGCTGTACCTGCGTAACAACGGAGCTGATCCCGCCCGTGCCCAGGCTATGTTCAAGACAGAGCTTACGGACTACCAGCTTGAATCCGGCTTCGGAACCAACGTTATCATAGAGCGCGGATTCATAGCCATTGCAAAGGAAACAGGCGAAAACAGCTCGACCACCAAGAGAATAGCCGCGGCAAAGACCGCCGACAGACTGCTTAATATCAAGGGCATACGCGCATCATTTGCGGTTGCCAGGATGGGCGCAGACGTATTTGTATCCGCCCGCTCCGACGGAACCGTAAACGTCCAGCTCATAATGGAGGGGCTTGGAGGCGGCGGACATTACAATGCGGCAGCCGCGATGCTGAGAAACACCACGGCGGAAAAGGCGATACAAAGCCTTCAGGCTGAGATAAACAAATATTTCCGCGTGCTATCAGCGCCCGGAGACTCCAAAAAACGGGCAAACAAGAGATTCTTGAGATTGCGCTTCAAGCGCGTCGAATAGAGCTCAGCGAAAATCAAGGAGCGGCACCGTACAGATGTACGCCGTTCAAAACACAAAACACTCACTGAAAAATAACGTGAAAGATGATGCACGGTAAAAAAACACACTGCAGATGCTTTCACGTCGCTCATTGCGCCTTCCGGCGCGCAGAGCATAAAGAAAGGCATGGTGACTAAAATGAAACTCATTCTTACACAGGACGTAAAGGGACAGGGAAAAAAGGGAGAGCTTATCGACGTATCAGACGGATACGCAAGAAACTATCTTCTGCCCAAGAAATTAGCCAAGGAAGCAAACGCCAAAAACATGACCGAGCTTCACAACGCCGAGGAATCCAAGCGGATCCAGGACGAAAAGGAGCGCGCAAAGGCAACGGAGATCGCCGCTAAGCTTCAGGGGTGCGTGGTAAAGATAGCCCGCAGCGGAGCGGACGACAAGATGTACGGCTCCGTGACCTCTAAGGAGGTTGGCGAGGCGTTGAAGGAGCAGTTCGGGATCGAGCTGGACCGCAGAAAGCTTCAGATGGAGCAGATCAAGACCTACGGAAGCTATGAGATACCCGTAAAGCTTTATGCCGAGATCACCGGCAAGGTCAACGTAGTAATAATAAAGTAATGCCGTGACATGGCAGGACAAGGTACAGGAGCTAACGCCAATGCCGGAGGCTCCGAAATTACTCCTAAAAATTCCAAGGAAGGAACGGAAACGGAATGGACTCTCTGAACCGTCAGCTACCGGTATCCTACGAGGCTGAGCAGAGCGTGCTCGGCTCAATACTGATCAAGCCGGAGTGCTTTGGGGATATCATGAACTATGTCAGCGGCGAGGATTTCTACGTTGACGCGCACAAGGAAATATTTTATGCAATGTTCAGACTGTTTGCCGCCAGCCGTGAGATAGACTACGTCACGGTAACGGACAGTCTGGTCTCCGGAGGAAAGCTGGACTCCGATCAGGCAAAGGAAGCGATCGCAAAGATCGTAACGGCTGTTCCCACAGCGGCAAACGCTGTTGATTACGCCAAAATAGTGAGGGACCGTTCCCTGCGGCGAAACCTCATAACGATATGCGCCGAGATAACCGAATCGGCGAGGTCCGAAACGGATACCGCAGCTGCAATACTCGAAGCGGCAGAGGCAAAGATCTACGGTCTCTCGGACAAAAACATAGTCAGAAACTTCCGTTCCATAAAGGACGTACTTATTGCCAACTACCATCATCTGCAGGAATTAAAGGATCATCCGGATAAGCTGGCGGGAGTTCCCACCGGCTTCGGAGTAATAGACAAGCTTCTGGTCGGAATGGGACCGGGTGATATGGTGCTGGTAGGAGCCCGTCCCGGCGTCGGAAAGACCAGCTTTACCATGAACGTAGCCACCAGAGCGGCGCGAAGCACCGGAAAGGCGGTATGCGTATTCTCGCTGGAGATGTCGGCGGAGCAGCTTGTTATGAGAATGGTTTCGACGGAGGCGAGGATAGACAACTATCATTTACGGGCTCCGGCAGGACTGCAGGTCAACGACTGGAAGGCGCTTGCGGCGGCATCGTCGTCACTGTCAGAATGTAACATACTCATAGACGACACTCCCGGAATGTCGGTCACGGCAATGAAGAGCAAGCTGAGAAGAGTAAAGAATCTTGGACTGGTGGTCATAGACTATCTGCAGCTCATGCAGGGAGAGACCAAGACTGACAACCGCGCTCAGGAGGTAGGAGAGATCTCTCGCGGAATCAAGCTTATGGCAAAGGAATTCGGCTGTCCCGTGCTCACCTGCGCCCAGTTAAACCGTGCGGTAGAGGGACGTAAGGACGGCGTTCCGATGCTCTCTGACCTGCGTGACTCCGGCTCAATCGAGCAGGATGCCGACAGTGTAATGTTCCTGCACAAAAAAGAAAACGAGACTCAGAAGGTCCAGGTAATAATCGCAAAGAACCGACACGGAGCTACCGGAACGGTAGAGCTGGGATGGACACCGGAATTCACCGCGTTCCATTCCATCGAAAGCACACTGGACGACGGAACAGGCACTCCAACGGATGCCGACGCGCCGCCGGACGGTCAGTAAGCAGGCGTTCTTACAAATCACACATCACGGGGGCTGTTTCAGTCGGATGCAGAAGATGCGCTGACCGAGACAGCCCCGATCGAAGAGGTATTCACACAGATGCCGATCATCCGTAAGGTAAAAAAATTCATACAGCAAAACTCACTTATCCGCAGCGGAGACCGGGTACTGGTGGCTCTGTCCGGCGGAGGGGATTCGGTAGCGCTTCTGCATATACTTCACGCGCTCTCGCGGGAACTGGAATTTTCGGTGCTTGCCGCCCATTTCAATCACCGCATAAGGGGTAAGGAGGCAGACAGGGACGAGGAGTTTTCCCGAGCGCTGTGTCAAAGGCTTGGAATAAGCTTTTGCTCCGGCAGCGCGGATATACCCCGTCTGGCGGCAGAGAGCGGCATGGGAATCGAGGAATGCGCCAGAGAGCAACGGTACGGATTTTTATTCAAAGCCGCAGAGGAATACGGCTGTAACAGGCTTGCCACCGCGCACCACGCTACGGATAACGTAGAGACCGTTCTGTTTCACACGGCGAGAGGCTCCGGAACAAACGGTATAGGCGGAATTGCGCCAATGCGCCGCGACGGAGTCATAAGGCCGCTGCTGAGCTGTTCAAGAGCCGAGATAGAGAGCTATCTTAAGGATGGCGATCTTGAATACGTCACCGACAGCACCAATTCAGATAAAAGCGTTACCAGAAATTTCATCCGAGGAGATGTTCTTCCGCTACTCAGGAGGATCAATCCGTCGCTGGAGTCAGCATTTGAGCGGCTGAGCAGTGATGCCAGAGAGGACGAGGAATATTTCGTTTCCCAAGCAGAAAAGATCCCCGCCGACGCGCCGCTCAGCCTACTGGCTACCGTGCCGATGCCGATACTCAGAAGATATATCAGAGCAAGATTTGACAGCTGTAAGCAAACGCGAGCACAGCTTGAACATCAGCATCTCCGAGAAATATGCAAGGAGATCGTCGCGGGAAATAAGCGATTCAGAATATCTCTTCCGGGAAAAGCCGCGGCAATAGCAGACGGAAAGCATCTGGTATTTATAGAGGACAAGCTTGAAGCCGAGCCGTATGAGGTAAGGCTCACGGGATTTGGCGAATATTCCGTGGGTAACGGTAATATATTCCTTAGCGAAAGCGAGGAGGAGCTGAGCCGATGGCTCGAATCCCACCGTGAGGGTGTAACGGCAGTATACGGATATGACGGTAGCGACAAGGGATTTCCAGAGCTGACAGCGCGCTCAAGGCTTCCGGGCGACAGGTATCTCCGGGGCGGGATCCACCGCGCTGTACGCAAGGAGCTCAACTCCATAGGGTATCCGGCATACAAGCGAGACTCTCTGCCCTGCCTGTGCGACTCAGATGGAATATTCTGGGTTCCGGGGCTTTTACCGCGTGATATGGGTAAAAATAAGGACAAACCAAAATCTAAACAATTAATTTATATCGGGTACACAGAAAATTAAATGGAAATACACATGTTTTTCAGTGTATCTCAATAATTATGTGAGATAATACCTAAGATAATCGAGAACACACTTTTAAACGCGCAAAATCCCACCGAAACGGAAAAAAGAAAGGACGACTCGGTGCAATGGCAAATTGGAATGACCATGTAGATCACGTGCTTATCGACGAAGCGGAGCTAAGGGAGATAGTGTCAAGATTAGCCGCGCAAATAGACAGTGACTATTCGGGTGAGGACAAAAACCCAATCCTCGTGGGAGTACTCAAGGGTTCGGTTACGTTTATGACCGATCTTATGAGAGCGATGAAATGCCCCGCGCAGATAGACTTCATGAGAGTTTCATCCTACGGTAACAGCACCGTAGCATCCGGAAACGTCAATATTATTCTTGACCTCAACAGACCGAATCTACCAAACGAGGACATAATAGTGGTAGAGGACATAGTAGACAGCGGAAGGACACTGAAATATCTGGTAAGCTATCTGCTTAACAAGGGAGCGCGTTCTGTCCGAACGGTAACCCTTCTTGACAAGCCGGAGCGCCGCGAGGTGGACTTCACCCCTGAGTACATAGGCAAAGAGATACCGAACGCCTTTGTTATAGGCTACGGTCTGGATTACGCGGAGAAATACCGCACTCTGCCGTATGTCGGAGTGATCCGAAGCGACAAGATCTGAAAATAAACCTTAAGGGCTTAAATACAGTTACAACAGCGAAAGAGTTACACAAGTATGAAAAAGAAAAACACAGGCTTGATAATCTTCTATCTTCTGCTGATAGGGGTAATATTCCTGCTGGTAAACGGATTTGCCAGAAACGCATCTGAGGATAAATACGGAGATTACAGCGAAATAGTCAAAGACTTCAACACAGAAAACGTCCAGTCTTTCAAGATCAGCGAAAACGGAAAGATCACGGTGGTAAGAAAGGACGGAAGCACCAAGAGCTACAAGCTGCTTGATTTCAGCATCTTCTACGCCGACCTGGGAGACACCATCCGGGATCAGCTTGAGCGCGGAGTTATAGAAAAATACGACTACCAGGAGCCGTCCGGAATGTCGGCATGGCTGTCGTTGCTTCCCACGGTACTGCTAATAGTGGTATTCGTTCTTGTATGGGTATTCGTGCTGAGCGGCGCAAGAGGCTCCAAGATAAACAACTTCGGAAAGGCGCACGCCAAGATGGGCTCTGATGAAAAGAAGCGCGTCCTGTTTAAGGACGTCGCAGGCGCAGACGAGGAAAAGGATGAGCTGGTGGAAATAGTGGATTTCCTGCGCAGTCCTTCCAAGTACACCAAGCTGGGCGCAAAGATCCCCCACGGAGTTCTGCTTGTAGGCCCTCCCGGTACCGGTAAGACACTGCTTGCCAAGGCGGTTGCGGGCGAGGCGGGAGTTCCCTTCTTCTCCATTTCCGGCTCGGATTTTGTTGAGATGTACGTCGGTGTGGGCGCATCGAGAGTAAGAAGCCTGTTTGAAGAGGCGAAAAAGCATCCTGTGGCAATAGTATTTATTGACGAGATAGATGCGGTAGGACGTCACCGCGGAGCAGGTCTCGGCGGCGGACACGACGAAAGAGAGCAAACACTCAACCAGCTGTTGGTTGAAATGGACGGCTTCGGCTCCGGCAACGCGGTCATAGTTATGGCTGCCACCAACCGCCCGGACATACTGGATCCCGCGCTTCTCCGTCCCGGACGCTTTGACAGAACCGTCACGGTAAGCTACCCGGATATAAAGGGCAGACTGGAAATACTCAAGATACACGCCCAGGGAAAGCCCTTTGAAAACAGCGCGGATCTTGAAAAGGTCGCCAAGGCGACCGTAGGCTTTACCGGAGCGGATCTTGCCAACCTGCTCAACGAGGCAGCGCTTTTGGCGGCAAGACGCGGAAAGCTGCTGATCGGAGAGGATGAGCTGGAGGATGCTTCGATAAAGGTCATCGTGGGTACTCAGAAGAAGTCCAGGGTTGTAAAGGAAAAGGAAAAGAAGCTAACTGCCTACCACGAGGCAGGACACGCGATCCTCACAAAGCTTCTGCAGCCTGAAAACCAGGTCCACCAGATCTCCATAATTC
The DNA here is from genome assembly GCA_017503165.1 of Clostridia bacterium. Taxonomy (GTDB): domain Bacteria; phylum Bacillota; class Clostridia; order Oscillospirales; family CAG-272; genus SIG673. The sequence continues at coordinate 29,156 of JAFVTO010000246.1, forward strand.
CCACCGGAATGGCGGGAGGATATACCATCCACCGTCCAAACGAGGATACCTCGTACAGCTCCAAGAACGACATGAAGAACGAGATAGTGGTGCTGCTTGGCGGACGCATGGCAGAAAAGCTGATAATGGACGATATCTCCACGGGCGCATCCCATGATATCCAGCAGGCAACAGAAATTGCCAAGAAGATGGTCACAAAGTACGGAATGAGCGATCTGCTCGGTCCTCTGGTATACGGCTCTCAGCACGGCAGGGATGAGATATTCCTTGGAAGAGACATCAATTCTCAGCGTGACTATTCAGAAAACACTGCAGATCAGATAGACAGTGAGGTAAAGAGGATAGTTCTTGAAGCATACGAGCTTGCCGAGCATCTGCTCACCGAAAACATGGATAAGCTCCACTTTATCGCCGACTTCCTTATGAAGAACGAGGTCATGGACGAATACCAGTTCGAGGCAGTAATGTCAGGAACGGCGGCAGACGTTTCTGAGCTGGAGGCGATCAGAGACGAGCACAAGAGACAGAGCGCACAGGAAAACGAGGATAAGGCGAGACGCGAGGCTGACGAACGTCGCGCAAGAGAGGAAGAGGAGCGTCGCAGACTCGATGAGCTTCTCGGTCGCATCGACCCCAACTACCGTCCTCAGGGGGACGGCAATAACGGCGGAAATAACGGAGATACCAATCCGCCCGACGAGGGTAATAATCCCTGAGCCCGATCAGTAATGTAAGCTCGCAATGGGCTGAACCAAGGCTTATATATAAGCAGTGGCTCAGCCCATTGTTTTGGTTTGAGCAGGATGGCTGCCTGGCGCAGACGGCTTCAATATAATCCGCCGATATAAGCCATTCAAAGGTGGATTTCCTGAGGATAAGGAGAGCAAAGCTTACCGAGCTGACGGAAAAACGGAAAAAATCAAGAAATCTATTGCCTTTTTTAGGTGGTTGAATTATAATAAGACCAGATGTATACTTAACGGAATTATAAGAAAAAGGTGCAATATGAGCAACACAGCAGAAAACACGCGGGAGCTTAAATATCCACAGAAGGAAAATGCGGTCGCTCTGGTAGGAACAAACGGCGTACCCTTCGATAAGGCCATCATAGGAATAACCTATCCCTTTCCGGACTACTGGGTATACAGACCTAATACAATGTCCATAACCCTTTTCGAATACGTCCTGGAGGGAGAGGGAGAGGTGCTGATTCGCGGCAGATGGGAAAGGGTGCGCGCAGGCGACACGTACATACTGCGCCAGGGAGAGGAGCATCACTACCGCTCAAGAGCGGAATCACCCATGAAAAAGATCTGGGTAAACTACACCGCGAAATACATAGATGAGTTTCTGAATGCCTACGGCATTGAAAGCGGAATATATAAAAGCGAGCATGTGCGCAGATATTTCGAGCGGATACAGGACCATACCCAAAGCCGTTCATCCGACGGATACGTCTGCCTCAGCGTTTCCGAATGCATACACGGTATCGTACATTCCATCGCCACTGAGCGCACATCCGAGGACGGCACGGA
>JAFVTO010000247.1 GCA_017503165.1 Clostridia bacterium
ATTCAAGTGCTTTTTACTGCACAAATTTGTGCAAAATGTGGCGGAGGGTGTGGGATTCGAACCCACGTGCCCAGAGGGCAAACGGTTTTCAAGACCGCCTCGTTATGACCACTTCGATACCTCTCCGTATAAGACTATTTGGTTTTTAGATTTGCGAATTTTTTAGAAAAAGCTTTAGAAGGAATAATTTTCTGCACTCTTGGAAGGACGAAAACATCAGGCGTAGCAAGGGATTTTGGCACTTTGCAGAAACTCGCGACTGCAAATTTTCAAGATCGGTTCAAATCGGATGTTTAGCGGATTCACCGTTAAGCAGACGCGTACTGCTCTACGAACCGTAGCACTTCTATATATCTCTCTGCGCCTCTTTTGTTTCTATGGCTGGAGAGTCTTTAGCGGTGTGTTTCTCTTGCGTACCGTATTAATATACCATAAAAAAATCGTTTTGTCAAGCGAATTGAAAATTTTTTTGAGTTTTTTTCAAAAAACTATTGATTTTTTTTCGTTTATGTGTTATAATACCCCTACATATCGTATCAATGGGATATTTATGCCGTAAGTCGGGAGCAAACACCTGATATTCTCAACGGCTCCCACATTTAAAGTTTTAAAGGAGTTCTTTTAATATGGAAATCGCACTCGGTATTATTCTTATACTTGCGGCTACGTTTCTTATAGTTGCCGTTCTTATGCAGTCCGGTAAGTCCCACAAGCTGTCCGGTACTATTGCAGGTGGCGCAGAAACCTTCTTCGGCAAGCAGAAGGGTAAGGCTATGGACGTTCTCTTCTCCAAGCTCACTACGATCGTGTCTATTGTTTTCGTTGTTATCGTTGTTCTTGTCTACGTATTGCAGGATAAGCCCATCGACGATGCAATGAACGATGCTTTCGATGATGCTCTCGACGATACGGAGATCGTAGAGGAAGAAGAAGAGGAAAAGTAAAACCCGACGAATTAAATCGGCGGCTGTCTCACCTTGTGGACGGTCGCCTTTTAATTTCCGCAAGTATTTTCCTTTTGATTACCTGCCATTTTTGCAAATACTTTATATAGCACCCTCAATTCCGTCGGTGCAAGCTCCGGATCACTTTTGATCTCTATCTGAATTTTGTTCCGGAGCTTATTCCGGAGCTTATCCCAGAGCTTATTCTAAAAATCTTATCCCCAATACTATCCCCAATACTATCCCAAATACTATCCCAAATCTTATCCCAAATATAAATAACGAAATGAAAAAAAGAAACAGAAAAAACAGCAGGTTTAAAAACCCACACTATTCATCCCGCAAGCACCTGCCTCGCGGTCGTTCCTCCTCCAAAAGCTTTATTGCGAAGTATTTTTCCACCCGCGACGGCGGTATCGCGTTTCGTATAGCGGACGGTGATTTTATAAAAAGAACCGTCGATGACGCGGTAAAAACCCCGGAAAACTGCTTCGATAGCTGTGTTTTATCCGATCCCGAGGTTGAAAACGTAAGGCTGGATGAAAGGGTGAGGTTCTATATAGACAATCGCCATACCGGAACCGCTATAAACGGTGATATAGTTCGTGTACGCCCCCTTCACCACAATGACGTTGAGGTGGTCGAAATACTGAGCCGCGCTCATGTTGACGTCATCGGAATAGTATATGAAGCGGAGGACGAGAGCGGTCAGACCGTTTGGGTACTGGAGCCGGACGATAAAAAGCTGGATTTCAGCGTTATAATAACCGACCTTGCGACGGAAGTTCAGCCTAAGGACGGCGACAAAGCGGTTGCACGTATTACGGAATATCCCGAACGGGGCTACTCGGATGCCGAAGGCACGCTGATCCGCGTTTACGGAGACGCCCTCGGTAAATCCGCCAACTATCAGGCAATTCTCGAAGCAAACGCGGTCATAACCGAGTTTTCCGAGGATGCTCTTGCCCAAGCGCAGGAGCGCTCCTTTCTGCCTATAACCGCTGACGGCAGAGTTGATCTGCGCGACAGCATTATCTTTACTCTTGACGGAGCGGATGCAAAGGATCTTGACGACGCGATCACCGTAAGGACTCAAGGTGAAAACTATATTCTGGGTGTTCATATAGCTGACGTTTCCCACTACGTTCAGCCAAAGACTCAGCTTGACCGCGAGGCGATGGCGCGTGGAACCAGTATATATTTCGCCGACCGAGTGGTCCCCATGCTTCCTGAGGCGCTATCAAACGGAAGCTGTTCCCTTAATTCCGGAGTTGACCGCTATGCGCTTTCGGCAGAAATGACAGTAAATAAAAACGGCGATATTCTCTCTACTAATATCTTTAAGTCTGTCATACGCTCAAAGCTTCGCGGTGTATATTCAGAATTTAATTTGCTTCTGTCCAGAGCTGCTTCTGATGAAATTATTGCTAAATATGCGGTAATTCCCGAAGAAATGCTGGAAAATGCGCTTGCTCTTTTCTCTATACTGAAACGTAAGAGCGAGCGACGCGGTGTGCTTGAGCTTGATTCGGATGAGGCTGCGATCCTGCTGGATGGGCAGGGGGAGCCTGTGGATATCATGCGAAGGGAGCGGGGGATGGGCGAGCTGATGATTGAGCAGTTTATGCTTTGCGCCAATGAAGGTGTTGCTTCCTGGCTAAAAGAGCGGGAGTTGCCGTGTGTTTACCGAATTCATGAGCAGCCAGACCCGGAAAAGCTGTCCGCTTTTACTGTTTTTGCGCATAATCTTGGGCTTCAGCCTGAGTATCTGAGGCGCGGAGCCTCTGTGACGCCAGGCTACTTCAAGCGGATCCTCAATCGCGCGCGTGAGCGGGGGATCGGTACACCTGTTTCGTACATGCTTCTCCGAACTATGATGAAAGCCCGTTACAGTGAGGTCTGTTCCGGTCATTTCGGGCTTGGAACGTCCTGTTACTGTCACTTTACCTCACCTATCAGGCGATATCCCGATCTTTCGGTCCACCGTATTATCTCCTACGCACTGAAAAAGGGAGAGCCACAAGCAGTTTGTGCCAAATACTCAGGATTTGCCGCGTTATCCGCCAGAACATCATCGGACTGTGAGCTCCGCGCCCTTAAGGTGGAGCGGGAGATGGACGAGCTTTTCAAGGCTCTGTATCTTTCTAAGCGCGTCGGGGAAGAATATCCGGCTAACATCAGCTCGGTGACGGCATTCGGTATGTTCTGCCGCTTGGAAAATACCTGCGAGGGGCTGGTTCCCATCTCATCACTTGACGGTTACTTCAGGTTTAATGAAAACACACTTTCGCTTTCATGCGACGAACGTGTGTATAAAATAGGTGACAGTGTTCGCATCCGTGTGGAAAACGTTGACATTCCTACGGGAAAGGTGGATTTCATCTTGGTGTAATGACAGATATTTGCCGCGTGTAAGCAATTTATTATCAGTTGTTACAAGAAAAAACAAGCGGTTGCTCGCCGTCTTTATCACCGGCGCTGTCGGAGACCTCGGCTTTACCGCTTCCGTTTTTTATTCCGTCCTGCCCGGTGTGCTTTCCTGCGGTAAGGCGGTATGCTCCAATGGCGGCGAACATTATACAGGCTGAAAGAAATGCTATTATCAGAGCATTTAAGATCGCGCTTCTGTCATTGTTTTCGTAGACATTCATTTTTATATCTCCTTAGTATTTACGTACCTTAATTTTTCCCACGGTACGCAATATTATACGGAGCACATAATTATCGGAAAGGTCAATATATGGACGTTAAAAAAAAGCAAGTAAACATTATAATTTCCACCAACTCTGAGACTCATGTTGGTGACGGAGCTCTTGAGCACATTATTCTGGGCTCATCTCTTGCCATGCCTGAGCTGCTTGACGATGATATTGATGGAGAGCTGGTTCCGGTGCCCGCGCCATCGGAGGATGATGAGGACGAGCTTTTCAGCGAGCCGCCGAAGGGTGGGGCCGGTGTCGGTGCCCCCGACAACGGGCGAATGGTGGTATCGGTCCTCGGAGAGCTTTCCTGCGACGGAGGAGTGACCTGTCTTCGCTACAGCGAAAGTGAGCTAACTAATATGGGCAACTCAGTTACGTTCCTAAGCTTCAGAGAGCCGGGAGAGATAACCATGGTAAGAGAAGGAAACGCGCGAACCACCCTTTGCTTCAACGATAAGAAGCAAAGGCGTATCGGCTGCTACAATAATTCCTTCTTTCCGGTTGAGGTCGCGGTAATTACCGAGAGATTCAAGAATGAGCTTACCTTTGAGCGCGGCGGACGGATAGACGTAAAATATACAGTAGAGCTTAAAGGCATACCGGTGGAGAATACCCGCATACGCATCTCCGTTAAGCCTATATGAGTATTCTTTATGAGCGAGACTCTGATTTTTGCGTCATGAAGCTTTGATGCTGAGAAAGGATTGATTGTGAAATGAAGTCTATTATGACTCCTAACGAATACCGCAGCACGTTGAAAAACGGACTGCGGGGCGGTTGGCTGTTTTTCGGGGAAGAGGCATATTTGAAGCAGTACAGTCTGGAGTTAACAAGAAAAACACTTCTCGGAGAGGACTACTCGGAGTCGGTCTCCTTTCGGAAGGTCAATTGCCTTGACTTTGATATAGAGAAAATGACGGACGCGGTGGCGACTGTCTCGCTTTTTGATATGCCGTCGGATGGCGGGGTTCGCCTTACCGAGTTTCACGAGATCAATTTCGGAGAGCTAAAGGAAGCTGAATGGAAGTCATTGGAGGCACTTCTTTCCTCGCTGGATGATAATCCCGACACGGTACTGATAGTTACCTCAACGCCTGAGGAGCTGGATCACGGAAATCTTCCAAAGGCTCCGTCCAAGGCGCTTTCACGGCTCGGTGAGTATCTGACACCTGTGTACTTCTGTCACGAGGACGATCCGAAGCTGATCAAATGGATAGGTAAGCATTTTTCGGCGGCTAAAATCAGGACCGATGCCGGAGCCTGCGAATTGCTGCTTGAACGCGTTGGGCACGATATGTATACCCTGCACAATGAAATAAGCAAGCTCTGCGCATTTCTGAAATGCAACGGAAGGGACACTCTTGTTTCTGAGGATATTTTGAACGTTACCTCTTCCAACATAGAGTCGGATGCATTCGCTTTTACCAATGCGCTGATGAACCGCGATTGCGACAGAGCCTATGCTCTTCTCAACGAGATGCGGCTGAAAAAGGAAAAGGCGTTTATCGTTCTGGGAGCTGTATCCCGCGTGGCCACCGAGCTATATACGGTAAATCAGCTTTCTGCCGCGGGAATGCCCTATCAGGAAATAGCGAAAAGGCTGAAGATGCACGAATATAAGGTGAAGCTTTGTCAGCGGTTTGCCAAGGAAAGAAGCGAACGCAAGCTTCGTTCGCTGATCGACGAGTGCTATAAGATAGATATAAGAATGAAAAGCACGGGGCTGGACGATTACACCATGCTTTCCCGTCTGGTCGTGCTGTTTGCCGCGCGGTGACAGAATAAGAAAGGGCGTTGATTATGGATAAGCCTGTTATTCCCTACCCCATAATCGTGGAGGGAAAGTACGATAAGATAAAAATTGATTCTCTGTTTTGCGCCGATGTGTTTGTTACCGATGGCTTCGGTGTGTTCCGTCGCCAGGATAGGGCAGCGCTTTTTCGCAGATTAGCCGAGAAAACGCCATTGATAATCCTTACGGACAGCGACGGCGCGGGAACGGTCATACGGCGTTTTTTCCACTCTGTTCTCCCGGCTGACAGACAGATCCATCTCTATTCTCCTGCCATAAAAGGAAAGGAACGCAGAAAGGCGGCCCCCTCCAAGGCGGGAAATCTGGGAATAGAGGGCATTGACGCGGCAATTCTCCGTAAATTGCTTGCTCCTTATGCTTTGTCTGATGACGGGCAGGACATGGTCACCCACTGTTGTATCACCAAAAAAAGAGGGGATATAACCAAGTCGGACCTGTTTATGCTTGGTTTGTCCGGAAGACCTGAAAGCGCGGCAAAACGCCGCGAATTGGCGGCAAAGCTGGGTTTCCCGGAGGATATTTCCTCCACGGCGCTGCTTGCCGCATTAAACCTCCTTTACAGCAGAGAGGAGCTTGCCGAGCTGGTATGAAGGCTCGGCTTTTCTTTTTGGCTTGACCTTTGCAAAATTCTTTCGTTTCTGCCACATTGCCTTTGTACTGCTTAGGCGGCGCGGCAGCATAAGAAAGTGTCCTGAAATAAAAGTCTTGCATCTTAAATGAAAAACATATTACTAATAAAAAGTCTCACTTCACTAATAAATAGTCTCATACCTCTTGATTTTTCTGGAAAATGTAGTATAATGGCATTAGCTTTTGGTTTACAAGCCGAGCAGATAAAATACAACGAGCTGACTGAAAGGAAAAAATACTATGGTTGTACGTTCAACGCTACTGTCATCCTTGGTTAAGGTATTCAAGAGATCAGATCCACTTTATCAGCCTGAATGCTGCCGTCTTACCGCGCTGAAGGGGGAGGCGGTATCGTTTCAGATCGCATATCTCAGTGATGAAAGCGCCACTGTTACAGTAGGTGTTGAATCGGATTTCGGGAAAAGGCTTACTGTGCGTTCCGTGGAGTATGTCAACGTCCGTTTCCCCGGATTTCCCGCTCATATTGAGCAGGATGGAAACTACCTCACCCGTGAAGGAGGAGAGTTCCCGGACTATCTTCGCACCCTCCGTGGCGGTAAGCTGGAGTTGACCAAGGGCGAATACCGCACCATATGGATAGAGGTAGATGTAAGCTCCGTTTGCAAGTCGGGAGATCACAGTATAACGGTAACTCTTACTGCAGAGGACGGAACACAGCTCTGCCAAAACGTTCAGATTATTACCGTGTATAACGCTAAGCTCCCCAAGGCGACTCTGATCCACACGGAATGGTTCCATACCGACTGTATAGCGGATTATTATGGCTACGAGGTTTTTGATGAAAAGCATTGGGAGGCCATCGGTAATTTTATGAAGACTGCCGCAAAGCGCGGTATCAATCTGCTTCTGACGCCTGTGTTTACCCCGCCATTGGATACTGCGGTCGGCGGTGAGCGCACTACCGTTCAGCTGGTGGACGTTAAGCTGTGCCGAGGAAAATATTCATTTAACTTTGATAAGCTTCATCGTTGGGTAAAGCTCGCTCAGGAATCCGGAATAGAGTATTTTGAAATATCCCATCTGTTTACTCAATGGGGAGCAGCCTGCGCGCCTAAGGTCATGGCAACGGTAAACGGAAAATATAAGAGGATATTCGGTTGGGATACTACGGTTGAGGAAGGGGGATATCCAGCGTTTCTTCAGGTGTTCCTGCCTGCCCTCGTGTCTGAATTGAAGGCTATGGGCATTGCGGATAAATGCTATTTCCACGTTTCCGACGAGCCCGGCATGGACCATTTCGCGGCATACACCAAGGCAAAATCCATAATTGCCCCCTATCTTGAGGGCTTTAAGATAATCGACGCTCTCTCCAAGATTGATTTCTACAAGACCGGAGCGGTGGAGATCCCGATACCTGCCTCCAATCATATCGAGCCCTTTCTTGCCGAGGATATAAAGGAGCGCTGGACCTATTACTGCTGTAGCCAGGGCATCAAGACCTCCAACAGATTCATGGCTTTCCCTCTTGCCCGTGTCCGCGCTATGGGTGTTCAGATGTTCAAATACAACATTTCCGGTTTTCTGCAGTGGGGATATAATTTCTACAACTCCCAGTATTCCAAGGAGCACATAAATCCTTACGTTATCACAGACGCGGGTACCGAGAGCGGAAGTGTTAATCCCGCCTTCCCTGCCGGTGACTCCTTTGTGGTGTATCCCGGAAAGGGCGGTAAGCCGGAGGAAAGCATACGTTTTATCGCGTTTTACCACGCCCAGACCGATCTTCGCGCTCTTCGCGCCCTGGCTGAAAAGACCTCTTACGAGCACGTTATGTCCTTGGTAGAGGAGGAGCTTCCCGAACCTGTGACCTTCAAGGAATATCCGCGGTCGGATTACTATTATATCCGTCTCAGAAACCGCGTAAACAAGGAGCTGGCGGCTGAGTAAGTCGGTTTGCATCCTCCGCTGACGTCATTTGAATGACGATCGCTTGGCTTTCAGCCGAAACGAAATATTTTTTAAGCAAAAAAACGGCGCCGAGAGGCTCTGCAAAATTAGCGGTAAACTAAATAGCCTTCCCCAGTAGAGGAAGGGGGCCGACCGCGTTAGCGGTGGATGAGGTGTTTGAAACAAACGAAAAGACTCCTCATCCGTCAGCCTTCGGCTGCCACCTTCTCCCTCAGGAGAAGGCTTTTTTGATATGCAGAAACCAAAGAAAAGCCCCGCGCGAAGCGGGGCGAGGATTATTTGCTCATTTGCTCAATTGTTTTTCGGCATCTATCAATCGTTTTGGTAAGATTTTTCTGTAAGGATTTGTTTTCGGGGATTGGATTGTTTTCAAGGAAAATTTCTGAAAGCATAATTGCTAACGAATAGACTTTCGAGGCTTGTTTCTTTTCTCCGTTCAAATTATGCATATTTCCGCAAAGTACAATCGAATGAATCAGTTGCCGTTGAAATTGCGAAACATTGTCAGTATAACACAATAAAGCCTTTTCATACTCTTTGCGATTCTCATATATGCGACCAAACGCGGCTTCTTTATTGAATCCAATTACCGAAGGCAACGATTCAGATAATGCTGCTGCTTTTTCAACTTCGCCCATTTCGCAATATAACTTGATTAGCCATTCTGTTGCTTCGATCAAAACGCTTAAATCCTTACAATAAGACAATATCAGCCTGCCTGCACGCTCACATTCTTCAAATATAGCATTTCGTTCAGCACCGTTTACGGTGTCTCCGTCTGCCAGCAAACATTCGCCGCACGAAAGCAATTCCGAAAGTAATCTTATATCTCCCGGATAGGTTCTAAGGGCTTCTTTCAATAACGCATATTCATCCTTATATGACTCTTGAGTTGTTGCCTTATCAATCAATGTTTGGACTTCATCAACATCCATCTTTTCTTCTACTCCAAACAAAACATCTGTACTTACCCCAAAGAAATGTGCAATGGGCACAACTTGTGAAATGTCGGGCATTCCGATATTATTCTCCCATTTAGAAATTGCTTGAGCAGTAATATTTAAGTTTTCTGCAAGTTGTTCTTGTGTGAGATTGCGAGAACAGCGAAGTTCACGAATTATGTTACCTATTGTTTTTGCCATAAAAGATCCTCCTAAAATCAAGTGACGAAATTAAGCGCTTTCTTTCGTTGTCCTTATTATATCACTAATTTTTATTATTGAAAAGCGACCAAAAAGAAATAGCGCTCAACTGTGCGTTGACAAAATACATAATAGCAACTTCGATGTAACTATCTTTCTACTATTCCCGACGCTTGCGTCCTGGGCAAGCATAGCGCGTGGCAGTCCACGCACCATCGGGCAGAAGCCCGAACCCACTATCCGCAGAGATATGACGTACAAAGGCTCCCTCCGGGAGGGAGCTGGCGCCGAAGGCGACTGAGGGAGAGCGCGTTACAATAAAGCTTATCAAAACCCAAAAGTCACGCAGTCTCCTTCCACCGCGATCGCGGTCCCCCTCCCTCTCGGAGGGAGGCTTTGGAAAGCTACCGCCAATATAAAAACACCACCAAAGAAAAATCCTTGGTGGTGTTCGTGTTTTCTCCGCTAAGAATGCAGAGGCGACTCCGGCGCCGTTTTTTTGCGGTGAACTTAACCGTTTTTTTGCGGTGAACTTAACCGTTTTTTTGCGGTGTACTTAACCGTTTTTTGCGGTGTACTTAACCGTTATTTTGCAATCTGTGATGCTTTTTGAGTAAGGGGAGGACGGAGGCTGATTTAAAGCAGAGTTATTCCGTTTTCACGGCAGATGCTTCTGGTATCGTCATCCCAAAGCGATACCTGGACCTCGCCTATGTGCGCTTTTCCGAGAAGAAGCATGGAAAGGCGCGACTGGCCTATACCGCCGCCCATGGTAAGAGGCAGCTTGCCTTCAAGAAGCTGAGCATGGAAGGGGTATTTTCTTCTCTCGTCCGCGTTTGCCTCCCTGAGCTGCGCATCCAAGGATTTTTCATCAACACGGATACCCATGGATGAGATCTCTATGGCGCAGTCCAGCACATCGTCCCAGAAGAGCAAATCTCCGTTCAGTGACCAGTCATCGTA
>JAFVTO010000248.1 GCA_017503165.1 Clostridia bacterium
ATCGAAAAAGGGGCAGCCCTCATTACCGCCAACGATCCCGTGCCTCTTATGAAAAGACTCGGAAGATTATAAATTCAATCGCACAAATGTTTATGTATATGGAAAGCATCACTGATACCAATTTGATACAGTTTTTTGCAGACTCCATAGACGAAGCGGAAAAAGGCGGTCAAATCCCCCCAAAAAACGTGTGAAAAGACCTAAATTCACGGGGTATAATGTTAATTTAAGCGAGTGGGAGTGAGATATCAGGAAAGGAAATGAGAATACAGTGAAGGATATCAAGATCCTGAGATATTCATCATGCGGTGGTGATCAACCCCATGATAACGTGACATTGAAAAAATGGGGTTATAATTCTGATTTGACGGAATTAACGGAATTGGAAAGGCTTCTGTTGCCGTATCTCCAGGAAGGCTATGAGATCATTCAGCTTTCCGACATCAGCCACTCTATGGATGGATGTATAATTGTTTTAGGAAAAAAGTAATAGCCTGAAAACGCGACCGATAATGCATTATTAAAGCTGTACAAGCGCTGTGCTTTTAAAGGTGGATATTTTCAGATTATCCGAAAAAATATTACAAGGCCTGGGAGTTGCTTTCAGGCTTTGTGTCATGCAATTTAAAGTGATCCGAGATCGAAAAAGAAAGGCATTGGATTGAAACATGGAACAGAATAACAGAAGAGTGGGAACGGTATCGAGAGGTATTCGTTGTCCTATTATACGAGAGGGAGACGATCTGGCGACCATCGTGTCAGAGAGCGTTATCGAGGCGGCAAGCAGCGAGGGCTTTGAGCTTCGCGACCGCGACGTTATTTCTATAACCGAATCTATCGTAGCCCGCGCCCAGGGAAATTACGCCTCTGTTGACGATATTGCAGATGATGTTCGCGCAAAGCTGGGCGGAGGAACAGTGGGAGTTATTTTCCCCATTCTATCCCGCAACCGTTTTGCTATTTGCCTGCGCGGTATAGCTAAGGGTGCCAAAAAGGTAGTTCTTATGCTGAGTTATCCCTCTGATGAGGTGGGTAATGAGTTGGTAAGCCTGGATAAAATAGACGAAGCGGGAGTAAATCCTTATTCTGACGTGCTTACTCTGGAGCATTACAGAGAGCTGTTTGGAGTAAATAAGCATGAGTTTACCGGTGTTGACTATGTTGAGTATTACGGCAACCTTATCCGTGAGTGTGGGGCAGAGGCAGAGATAATATTTGCAAATCAGCCCAAGGCTATCCTTTCCTACGCAGATCACATTCTGACCTGCGATATTCACACCAGAGCAAGAACCAAGCGCATACTGCTCGCAAACGGAGCTAAGGTCGTCTGCGGTCTGGACGATATTCTGAATGCTCCTGTAAACGGAAGCGGATGCAATGAAAGCTACGGTCTGCTTGGCTCCAATAAGTCAACCGAGGATAAGGTTAAGCTGTTCCCCAGAGATTGCAAGCCCCTTGTTCTTGATATTCAGTCAAAGATATTGAAGGCTACAGGAAAGCACGTTGAGGTAATGGTTTACGGTGACGGTGCATTCAAGGATCCCAAGGGAAAGATATGGGAGCTTGCTGACCCGGTCGTTTCTCCTGCTTATACCGACGGTCTTATCGGTACTCCCAACGAGCTTAAGCTTAAGTATCTTGCGGATAACGATTTCAAGGATCTTTCCGGCGATGCGTTGCGTGAAGCTATTTCCGCAAGCATCAAGGCGAAAAAGGATAATCTGGTCGGCAATATGGCTTCTCAGGGCACCACTCCCCGACAGCTTACCGATCTGATCGGTTCACTTTGCGACCTCACCAGCGGCTCCGGCGATAAGGGCACTCCGGTAGTTCTCGTTCAGGGTTATTTCGATAACTACACTAATTCTTAAGTTTATATTTGTTGAGGGGCACTCGCGCGGAATACGTGTGGGTGCCTCCCGATTTATTATCGTGAGCAAGCTAAAGCGGGTATGCTTTCTTGCGCAGATAAGCGGAAAGGGGGACGGCTATGCGGGCTCCGATGGTGTTTTGCGTTGTGGAGTATTACACGGATAAGTTTGGCTTCAGCACGTTGAGAGGGGAGAACTCTGAAAAACGGATAGAGCACGGATACGTATCGGTAATGAGTACGGAGATACACCTGTCTGTTTGTGACAGTGAGTCCGGTGGTATGCCTCGGTCAGTATTAAAGATGACTACATCCGATGCGCCGATAATGCTGGTTGAAAGTGAGCTTTCGCTGACAGGCGAATACAAGGTCACGCTTTACCGAAACGCGGATGACCGAATGGAGATATGCTCCTTCCGTTCCGTGTATATTGAGGCATCACGTGAGCTTCATAAGTCTATGGTGCGTTTTATATGCGACAATGATTACAGAAGGCTGGGTCACGGCGTGTATGCCTTGAAGGAGTACGCCCGTAATACACACAGCCGTTTCAGCGAAAATGCCTACATACGAAACCGAAGAAAGGAACGTTGATCGAATGTTTGTAAACTATGCTCACAGAGGCGCTTCTGCTTATGCGCCTGAAAACACTATGGTATCATTCCGTATGGGGCTTGAAATGGGCGCTAACGGTATTGAGACCGACGTGCAGGAGACCAAGGACGGTGTATTGGTATTATTTCACGATAAAACCATAGAGCGTTGCTCAAACGGAGTGGGAAGAGTATCCGACTATACTTACAGTGAGCTGTTGGAATTGGATTTCGGTAGCTGGAAGGGAGAAAAATACCGCGGAGAGCCTATCGCTGCCTTCGAGGATTTTGCCAGAGAGTTCTTTCCAATGGATATAACCTTTGCCATTGAACTTAAATCGCCGGGAATAGAACGGAAGGTTTACGATATTATCAAAAGATATGCGGTTCATGATAAGATATATGTAAGCTCCTTTGACTTTGAAAATCTCCGTGCTATGAGTCTGGTGTCGGATGAGATAAAGCTATGCTGGCTTATGGTGGGCGAGATCACGCAGGAGCACCTGGATAAGGTGAAGAGTATAGGTGGGGTGCAGATCGCTCCTAAGTGCGCATTTGTTACTCCTGAAGGAGTTGCGCTGGCTAAGGCTAACGGTATAGGTGTGCGTCTGTGGGGAACATCGGACGAGGAGATCATGAGAAAGGTCTACACTCTTGATACAGAGGGAATGACTGTCAATTTTCCGGATAAGCTTGCTCAGCTTATGGCAGAGGATAGAAAATGATCAGGCATCAAAGTCTTGATGTGTCCGAGCTGAGAGAACCGATGAAATTGAAAAACCAAGACCGAGCTTATTGCTCGGCCTTGGTTTTTTTGGACATAAATTTATGTACAATGGCAAAAATCGACTTATTGTGAGTTAAAATCAGCAACATGATTTAAATATATTATTTCACATAAAAACTTTTTTTATGGCGTCGAGATAGCCGTATCCGTACAGATCGTCCGGCTCAAGATAGCTGGTCTCTGTCCATTCGTTCCAGCTGTTTACCGTAACCAACGGCGGGAGCTCGGGATGACGGTCGAGATACTCCTTTGCCATTCTGAAGGCTTTTTCTATGTTTTCGGGAGTGTTGTTTTTTACTACGCCCTGACGGAATTTATAAAACCTGGGGTTATTATCCCATCCGCAAGAAACGTGTGGAAAGTAGGGAACGTCATATTCCTTTTCAAGCCTCTCCCATTCTTTGGCAACGTCGGGAAGTATCTCTGTGTAATCCCGGTCTATATCGGCGAAATGCACGAATTGATAATGGGATACGCTGTCTATTCCGAGTAGCTGTACTATATCCTTGGTGGAGCCCTTCATGTTTGCGTCAAATCCGCTGAGGTTTACAGAGCTTTCTCTCCAAACAGTTATCTGCAGGTGAAGATCGGGAAAGCCTGATTTTTTGGTTTCCGAGCGGAAATATTCCAGTGCCTCTCGCGTTTTTTCCATTCCACCCAGACCGCGTATCAGGTTGTTTACGTCGTAGATCATGTAGACCGGGCAACCGTTGATTTTGTAGTAGTTTTCGCGTGTGAAGAATTCGGAAATAACATGGTGGACTACCTTTTCAAAGTCTGGTTTATCAACCGAGCCCTTCCATATCACCGTGTTTCCTACCTCTGTATCGGAAAGCTCCTTGTTCCAAAGGTGATTGACATCGTGGTTTGCCCACATGAGATAGAATTTCATTTTGCCGTTGTTTTTTGCTTTCAGAAATCCGTCTCTCAGACAGTTTTCAAGAAAAGGTCTTCCGTCGTACCAGTACCAATCGTAAATGAATACGTTCACTCCGTGGTCGACTGCTGCCTCTATCTCCATTTCCATAACGTACGGATCAGCTTCGTTGACATATCCCCAAAGAGGCTTTCTTCCCCAGGAATAACCGCAGGGCTTTGGCTTGGAGTTTTTGACAGATTGCCATTCTCCTATTCCTTCCGGCCAGAACATTCTTGATCTGAGCTCATTTCCGGTGTACGCCGGCCATATATATGCAGCAATATCGTATTTTTTGTTCATTGACTTTTTATCCCTTCAATTTGTTCAGTGATCGGGTTTTGTATATTTGGATCTCACTGTGTTATGATTATGACACATTACTTGGATTTTGTCAAGCGAAAACTGTATAAAGTAATTCGGGCTTTGTCGTGAAAGTACGGATTATTGGGTAAAAAAGTATGATTAAACAAAAAATGTTCAGTTTTTTTGAAAAAGCTATTGACAAACCTATTAAAGTGTGATATAATACCATCCGTCCGATGTCCAGGGTATATGTACATGTAGCTCAGTTGGATAGGGCAACTGGCTTCTAAGAAGTAGGTCGAGGGTTTGAAGCCCCCCAGGTACG
>JAFVTO010000027.1 GCA_017503165.1 Clostridia bacterium
AGGTCGAGGCTATGACCATGGCTACCCGTATCGTTGTTATGAAGGACGGACTTATTCAGCAGGTCGTAACTCCTCAGAACCTGTACGATCTCCCTGTAAACGTATTCGTTGCAGGATTTATCGGAACTCCTCAGATGAACTTTGTAAACTGCACCCTCGAGAAGGAGAGGGGAACCGAGGATCTGTACTTTGTATTCGGTCAGAACCGCCTGAAGCTGCCCGCAGAGAAGGCAACCGCAGACGAGCTGAAGGATTACATCGGCAAGGAAGTTATCATCGGTATTCGTCCCGAGTGTCTGCATGACGAGCAGAGATATCTTGACGAGATGCCCGATTCCATCATCGAGGCTGATGTTGAGGTTACCGAGCTTATGGGATCTGAGATCCTTATGTATATCGTTACCTCCGGTGCGGATGACGAGAACCAGAACCTGGTTGCCCGTGTATCTCCCCGTTCCGAGTCCAGAGCCGGTGATAAGGTTAAGATCGCTGTTGAGCTCTCCAGAGTTCACGTGTTCGACAAGGACACCGAGCGTTGCATCATTCACTGATACGCGCGGTCTCAGCTACATAATCTTAAAAATATTCAGAGCCGATGCTTTTATTGCGCCGGCTCTGTTTTTTGTCTGTGAATTCATGTCCACCGCAGTCATAGCAAATAAACCCAATGTAATAGTGCGCGGAGTGTGCGCGGAATTGAGGTAAAAATGAGAAGAATAATGGTTATAGGTTGCCCCGGAAGCGGAAAAAGCACTTTTTCAAGAGAGCTTCACGAAAGGACCGGGATACCGCTTTGGCATCTTGATATGATGTATTGGAATGCTGACAGGACAACCGTCGAAAGGTCGGTCTTTCTCCAACGCCTGACCGATGCGACGGATGGGGACGAGTGGATAATTGACGGTAATTTCAATTCGACACTGGAGCTTCGGATGCAGCGCTGTGATACGGTCATCTTTCTTGACTATCCATTAGAGGTGTGTCTTGACGGAATACGGTCAAGAAAAGGAAAACCGAGAACCGATATGCCCTGGGTGGAAAAGGCAGACGAGGAGGACAGTAGCTTTATTGATTCTGTAAAAGGCTATAATTCGGATAGCAGACCGAACGTTATGCGCCTGCTTGCAAAATATTCCTATAAAGAGATAGTTATATTCCGCTCACGACGTGAGGCGACGGATTTCCTGGAGCGGCTGTGATCTGAGCGGTATTAAGTGATGACGTACTGATAAGTGTGCCCAAAGCAAATAAAGTGTGCCCAAAGCAAATAACAGCAGAGGGACAGCTCAATGTGAGAGCTGTCCCTCTATTGTGTTATGCTATCAGGCTTTAAACTGTTATTTCTTGATATGGAAGATCGCGCGGAGCAGGGGAACAAGGGGCTTGGGCGCCCGAACTACAACTATTTTCATGGCTGGATTCCTTTCAGTAGGTGTTTGGATTTGAGCGGTATCAGATCTTGTTTGCAAGACAAACCGCGCCGAAGGCTACCGACAGTATTGCCGATATGCCGAGTATGGCGCAGGGCGGGAGAAACAGAGTGGTCAGAACTCCGACTCCGAAGGCGGGCAAGGCTACGTATCCGATCTCGCATAGCTTACAGCATTTCATTGTTTCGATCATGTCCTTTCCGGTGCTTGTGATCATTATTATTGTATGTTGCCCACGGTAAACGGGTGACTGTGTTTTTATGCTCTGATATGGAAGCGGCGCAAAAAAACGGCCGAGTGTTCTTTTAACGGTTTGAACACTCGGTCATTGCTGTCTTTGGGAGACTCCTCCGCGCGAGCGGACTGAGGAGCTTATTTTATCGGTTCAAAGTCAGAGGCTCCGTGCTTGCAGAGAGGGCATACGAAGTCCTCGGGAAGGCTCTCGCCTTCGTAAACATAGCCGCATATCTTGCAGACATAGCCCTTTTTGCCTTCGGTCTTGGGTTGAGGCTTTACGTTAGCGTGATAGTATGCGTAGGTCATGGTTTCCTTATCTGAGAGGACTCTCGCCTCGGTGACCGAGCAGATAAACATTCCGTGAGTCTCCAGATCTACGTACTGCTCTACCTTAAGTGACATAAACGAGTTTATATATCTCGGCAGGAACACAAGTCCGTTGTCAGAGTAAAGGGGAGTGAAATCCGCGAATTTATCCACGTTCCGACCGCTCTGGAAGCCAAATTTTTCAAACACCGCAAAGGGAGCATCAACAGTCAGACAGTTGATGTTCATTATTCCGGTGCGTTTTATTACGTGGTGAGAATAGTTGTCCTTATTGATGGTTACCGCTATTCTGTTGGGGGTATTGGTGACCTGGGTGACGGTATTGACGATAAGACCGTTATCCTTCTGACCGTCATTCGATGTTACGACGTACAGACCGTATCCGATATTGAAGAGAGCGGTCAGGTCGTTTTTATTGGCGGTGGAGCTTGCTCTTTCCTTATACTCGCGGCAAAGCTCGTCTGATAGGGCGTCAAGCTGCGCGGAGCTTGTGTCGCTGAGAGCTGAATATATCTTGACGGTATTTTCGGCAAACGCCAGATTCTTGCATTCCTCCAGCTTGCTTTTCATGATCTTCGCCGCAAGAGGCGCCCAGCTTCCGTTTTCAATGAAGGCAACCGTTCTGTTGCTGAAATTCCGCTCGGTAAGACCGCTGAGGAAGGTCCTCATAAACGGAAAGATGTCCGCGTTATAGGTGGTTGTGGCGAGAACCAGCTTTCCGTATCTGAAGGCGTCTGCTATTGCCTGCGACATATCGCATCTTGCAAGATCGTGGATCACTACGTTTGGGCAGGAATTGGCTTTCAGCCTGTCGGACAGCTTGAGAACCGCCTTTTTTGTGTTTCCGTATACGGACGTATAGGCTATGACGATTCCGTCATCCTCGGGCTGATAGCTTGCCCAGGTGCTGTATTTTTCAATGTAGTAGCCCAGGTTTTCCGTGAGAACGGGACCGTGAAGGGGGCAGATCTTTTCTATATCAAGTCCTGCCGCCTTGTTAAGAAGAGCGCGGACCTGAGTTCCGTATTTGCCGACTATGCCGATATAATATCTGCGAGCCTCGTCTGTCCACGGCTCATCCGTGTCAAGTGCGCCGAACTTTCCGAAGGCATCAGCAGAGAAAAGAACCTTATCTGTGCTGTCATAGCTCAGTATTACCTCGGGCCAGTGGACCGTGGGAGCGGTGATGAAGGTAAGGGTATGCTTTCCCAGTGACAGGGTATCTCCCTCGCCTACTGTCAACCGGTTCTGCTCAAAATCCGTGCCGAAAAAGTTCTTCATCATGTTGAACGCCTTGGCTGACGCCACCGGCACGGCATCGGGATATACCTTCATGAAATTCAAAATGTTGGCTGAGTGATCCGGCTCCATGTGCTGGATTATAAGATAGTCCGGCTTTCTTGGACCGAGGACTTTTTTGATATTGTCAAGCCATTCGTGAGTGAAGCTTGCGTCTACTGTGTCGATTACCGCAATCTGCTCGTCGGTTATCACATATGAGTTGTAGGATATTCCGTTCGGAACTGCATACTGCCCCTCAAAAAGGTCGATTGCCCGATCGTTCACTCCAACGTAGCTGATGTCCCTGTTAATTATCATAGTATTTATCCCCACTGTAATTTTTGTTGCTTTATTCTGTCAGTATATGATAGCCGTTGGCGCACTCACGGTGCGCTGACCTGCGGTGTTGCCTCTTACGCCTTAAAATTGTCGATAAAATCTCTGAGCTTGCTCATTATTGCATCCCAGCGGTAGTTTTCCGCTACGTATTTTTTGGCGTTCTCCCGCATTATTGCGTACTTATCGGGATTGTTCAGCAGATAATTCAGAGCGCCCTCAAATTCAAAAAAGTTTTCGAAATACAGCCCCGCGTTGCTTCTGGTGCAATGCCCTTTGAGGACCTTGCATTTTCCGTTCAGCAGTACAGGTCTTCCGTAGAACATGCTTTCAATGACTATCATGGAAAGGCTCTCGAATTCCGAAGCGAGCACCATAAGTCGGGCATCCTTGGTCAGAGAGAATTTTTCTTCGTCGGTGACAAAGCCGAGATATACTATATCGTCCCGCTTGGGAATGTCCATTACCGTCTTTCCCACAAGCACCAGCTTCAGATCTCCGCCGTTGCGCTTTTTGTATTCCTCAAAATATCTGAACAGCGTTCCGCAACCCTTTGATTCGTCTATTCTGCCAACGTACAGAATATAGTCCTCAAGCCCATATTTCTCCTTGGCGCTGAAAAGCTGTTCTTCATCCGGAGCGTCTATTCCTATCCCCGTAATGATCCAGGGTGTGTTCTCCACCGAAAACATGGAGTCTACCAGTGTCTTTTCCTCTACAGTGTTATATATTATTCCCTTTGCGCGCTCAAATACTCTGCGGTAGTACTTAAGATAGATCGGTTTTTCATCGTGGGCGGTAGGAAGCAGAACCGCGTTATCCATATCCGCCGCTACTCCGTGGGCGGTGATATAATAAAGATAGGTCATAAAGATAACTACGTGGTAGTCCTTATGGTGCTCCTTTATATACTCTACGCAGGCGGGACAGTACGGGCCTTGCTCATCTATCCATTTCTCCTCCTCCTCCCCTGAAACCGGCATGTTCAGAACCTTTTCGGAAAGTCGGTCGAATCTCTTCTTGTTTCTTTTTTTGCTTACCGGAAAGCGACGGACGGTAACTCCGTTCAATTCGCTTACCCCCTCCGGATAACTGTTCTCCCATGTGGTATAGTCAAGGGCGCAGGTGGTGATGACCTCAACGTCGTACCACTCTGTCAGTCGCTCGGCATACAGCTTGCAATAAAGCTCGGAGCCCCCGTTTACCTCTGCGCCGTAGCGCTGATTTACTAAAGCTATTTTTTTTCGCATATTTTATTTACCTACCATAACTTTTGTTCGGCTTTGCGCGCCAAAGGACTCAGATAATGCTCTCAAAAAAGCGCATGTATCTGTCAACTATTACGTCCCAGGCGAAGTTTTCCATTACGTAATTTCTGCCGTTTTCACCCATACGGTCGGCTTCCGCGGGATGCTCCTTCAGATAGTCAAGCACTCCCTCAAACTCAAAATAGTTGGAAAAATACAGCCCGCCGTTGGTGATGGAGGCAAAGCTCTTGGTGACGGCGCACCCGGCGTTTACTATTACCGGGCGTCGGTTCAGCCAGCTCTCCATTATGACCAAGGAAAAGCTTTCAAACTGCGAGGGCTGGCATAACGCCAATGCCGCAGCCTGGGCATCGTATTTATCCTGAATATCCACAAAGCCCAGGTCGATAACGGAGCCCTCAGATACCAGCTTTTTGGGAAGCTTGATGTCACCGCCGCCGATAAGCACCAGCTTAAGGTCTGTTGTTCTGCGCTTTTTGTATTCCTCGTAATACCGGAGCAGGATGTGGACCATCTTGCCCTTGTCCTTTCTGCCCGCGTACAGAATGAAATCCGAGTCGATGCCAAACTTTCTTCTGAAACGCTCTCCGTCAGAGGTAAGGTCGGTATAAACACCCTCTCCCAGCACTGCCTGTCTTACGCTCTTCAGGTCAAAAACACGGTTCGCCAGCTCGTATTCCGGCTGAGCGTGATAGATTATTCCCGCTATCCTTTCAAATACCGGCTTGAAAACGTCCAGGTAAATGTATGGCTCGTCATGGAAGCAGGGGATCATGACCGTTTTTTCCGGACAGACCTGCATGCCGTAGTAGGTGGTTCCGAACATATACGGAATGAAAACGAAAAGGGAATAGCTATCCTTGTTTTTCTCCATATATTCGTACAGATCAGGGCTGTTTACACTTTCTCTTACATAGATCTCCTGCTCCTCCGGAGTGACGGAGCGGGAATTTAACAGCTTGAAGTTTACATTGTCAAATGCGCGGGTGTTGCGTTTTCTTACCTTGAATCGACGTACTGTAAAGCCGTGTATCCGCTCTGCTTTAGCACGGTAGTGATTTACACTCCAGTCGGCGGAAAACTCCTTTACGCAGGTGGTAAGGATCTCCAAGTCAAAGCCGCTTTGGTGAAGATGCGTCGTCAGACCGCGAAGCTCCATTTCTGCTCCACCCGGTATCTTCTCGCTGTACCAGGGGATAACAAATCCGATCTTTTTCATATAGACCTCTTATTTCTGTATGAAGTTATTGAGTCCTTCAATAAATCTCTGTCTGATCCGGTCGTACCCGAAGTCCGCAAGCCTTTGGCTCTGCTTGTCCGTAACGTACTGCCTCAGCACCTCGTCTTTCATGAGCCGATCTATGACCAGCGCCACAAAGACAGGATCCTTTTCCTTGATCAGAATTCCGCTTCCGCCAAGGGTTCCCGCTATGGCACTGCTGTCGTAAGCAATGATAGGCTTACGGAAATACATTGCTTCTACCAGCGGAACGCAGAAGCCCTCGTGCTCGCTCATACAGAGAAATACGTCTGCCACACGGTAGTAGGCAAGTATGGATGCAAAGCTGATCTGACCGGTGAAGATAACATCCTCCAGCATCAGTGCGTCGGCATATCTCTTCAAGCATGTTGAGTATCTTTCCATGCCGCCGTCAGAGCCTACAAGTATGAGCCTGGACTTGGGATTTACATGCTTTTTGTAGTACGCAAAAGCCGAGATTATGTCCTCTTGCTTTTTGTTGGGCGCGATTCTTCCAACAAAAACGATGTTGACATATCCGTCGCCTGAGTATTTCTCGATTATCTCGGCATCCGGCTCCTTAGCGTAGTCCTCAAAGGGGATGAGGATTGGGCGGACGAACATTTCGCAGCCGTAACCCATACGCCGCAGCTCCTCGGCATTGTACGCTGAGTCCGCCATGACATAATTTATCTTATCGCTCAGAAATTTCGTTCCCTCATATCCGTAGCGAGTCAGTCTTGACGCCACGGCGCTGTACGGCTCGAAGAACTCGGGCGGTGTGATGTTGTGATATATCATCATCTTCCTGCCCTTCATTTGGGGTAGCTCGTAGCAAAGCTTGGTTCCTGTGCTGTGATTGAATATTATTATGTCGTCCCTGTCGGTTGACGGCAGCTTTGTAATTTTATGAACGCCGCTGTCCTTGATCCTGGGATCTACGTTTTCCGCGTATATCGCTGTCTTATATCCCATCTCGGCAATTACCCTTGAAATGGCGCGAGCATCGTTGCTGACCGCGTCTCCAAAGGATACGGTGGGCATGATCTGAATGATCTTCATTCCTCTGTCGCCCTCTCAGCTACCACGCTCTCCAGCTTATCCAGTCTGCTGCGGAGCTCACTGTTTTCCTTTGTAGCGGTCTCCAGTTTGAACTCGAGGAGTCGGATCCTTTGCTCAAGCTCATTCGTGGACGGGCGGGAATATATATCATCCGCGATCCTTCCTACCATGTTCAGGCATCTGACCGTCTGCGCATTGAAGTCGTTCTGCTGCTCCACAGTGGGGCGGATATAGAATCGGATCAGCTTGCGGATGACCTTCTTTATAAACAGAGCAATGGGGTTGCCCGACATGGGGGGATCAAAGGGCACTATGCAGATCTCGTTGGCGGTATTGAGTGTTGCTTCAAATTCCTTGGAATTATATTCCTCTGATCCGTCTGTAGAGATGCCCATGACATCGGAAAAGCTAAGCATATCTGCCGTGTAGCCCTTTTCCTTTATTTCGGCTCTGATATCATCCATTATTGCTTCAATATTGAGTTCCATTTCGGTTTTCCTTTCGGGTTTGATTTTTGTCTTTATCTTCATCTTTGTAATTCACGCTATTCTATATATCTCTGTTCGGCTCTGCGCGCCGGGTGGCGCAAAGAGCGACGTGAAAGTGTTTGAGGTTTGG
>JAFVTO010000028.1 GCA_017503165.1 Clostridia bacterium
GTATGGATGTGAGGGGAGTGCGCATCTCGTGGGCGAGGTTATCCAGCATTTGCTGTTTTTGCTCCGCATTAAGCTTTAAGGTGTCCATCTGCTCGCCGATTCTTTCCGCCATTACGTTAAAATCCTTTGCAAGGGCGGCAAATTCATCGTCTCCCTTTTCGTTGGCGCGGGCGTTTAGATCACCGCCGGAGATAAGCTTTGTGGTTCCTCTCAACTTTTCCAAAGGACCGAACAGTTTTTTCATTACAAAATACAATATCAGCGCAAGCAAAGCGGAAGCTGTAACGGATATCGCCGTAAAAGCCGCCGCAAGGGAAAACAGCTCCTCGTCCAGATAACTAACGTCTTTTACGCAGGTCAGCGTGTAGCTTCCGCGGCAGATGGTATCGGATACGATAATATATTGCTTTCCGTCGATACGGGTGTTTACAATAGATCCCCCGTCAATAAGAGGTATCTCATCGGATATATCCGAATACAGCACCGTATTGTTGTATGTGCGTGTAAAGCGCAGTTTAATGTTTTTTTCGCCGTAAAACGTGCCGTAGGATATCATAAGAAGCTGTACTCCCGTAACGCTTTTATCGGCGTAATCCGTTTCAAAGGCTTGGGAAATATATCTGTGCTCGGATAAGCATATATCCTCCGCGGAGGCAACCGCGTTGTTATACGTATATAAAGCCGTAAGCAATACTCCGCTGTTAAAAAACAAAAGGAATATCACCAGCACGGTTATATATAATCTTTCAAAAAAGCTTTTTTTCATAGTTCAAACCTGTATCCCACACCGTAGACCGATTTTATGTGGGATTTTAGATTTAATTTTTGCCTGAGCTGCTGTATATGCACGTCTACAGTACGGGTGGTGTCGCCTTCGTAATAATAAGACCACACCAATTGAAGCAGCCGTTCTCTTGAAAGAACGATATTGCGGTTGGTTATGAGGGTGTCAAGCAGGGCAAACTCCTTAGGCGTAAGCTCAACTTCCTTTCCGTCTAAAAAGGCTTTTCTGCTTTCAAAATCTATAAGCAGGTTGTCTATCCGCATAAAGCTTTCATCCCGCTTGGTTCGGCGCAATACCGCCTGCACACGGGCAAGAAGCTCGGGCATCTCAAAGGGCTTTACTATGTAATCGTCCGCCCCCAGAGTAAACCCCTTCATTCTGTCCTTAAGGTCATTTTTTGCGGTAACGAATATTACGGGCACGTTCCCTGCCTGCTTTATAATATCAAACCCCGAAATTTCGGGCAGCATAACGTCAAGTATAAGCAGATCAAAAGCACCCGTCTTTATACATTCCAAAGCCTCCGCCCCGTCAAAAGCAGAAACGCATTTGTGCCCCACCAAGGTAAGGTTTTTGCATAAAAGTTCGTTTATAAGAATTTCGTCTTCAACAATTAATATCCGTGCCATAATATCACCTTTCGATAACAGTATACCATTTATAACATCGAATTGTAAAGGAATTGTAAAGAAAAACGCCCTTGACAAAAAAATCAAAAGCGTTTTTGAGAATTATACTGTGCGTTTGTGCAGTCGTTATCGTAGCTTGCCTCAGAATAAATGTTCAGATCGCTGCTTTCACCGTTTTCGCTGCATCCTGCCAAAATAGTCAACGTCAGCACAAGTGTTAAAAAAATTACTAAGGTTTTTTCATAATAGATCCTGCACCGTTTTATTTATTACGTTGTCTCACTTTGATGTAAGAGATCGCACTGCACAGAACCGCGACTCCCACAAGGAACGAAATACAAAACGCAACGTGGGCCAATGACGTATCAAACCGTTTGATGGTGTCTTCAAACCATTCGGTGTCGTAGTAGTGGAAGAATTGACGAAGCTTTTTGGGAACAGGGGAGAAGTAATTAAAATACCATTCCCCGATGTGAAGCCGCAAGATCAAATATCCCGCATAGAACCAAATGGCGTGACCCAATCCCACAATTGCCGCGGGAATACCGTTCTTGAAGATTGCTCCCGCAAAATATGTCAGCCCAATATAGAAGATCAATGAGGGCATCCCCACAAAGATATCTACCCGCACAACTCGTATAAATGTCTCCGAAATCATTTCCCACGTCGTCAGTCCTTCAACGCCACCGCATGTATACAGATAACAGTACATAAACAGGAGATTGCTTAAAATAAGGACTGCAAAGTTTACGCTGATAAGAGCCGAAAGCCTTCCGTAAAGATAGGAGGTAGGTCTCACATTTGCCGCTTTTTCAATTTCAAAGAATTTGTCACCGTAGTCTCGATTAAGCACCAAAACAACGGTAATCACAGCGAAGATCGGAAGTGCATACATCAATAATTTTGAAGCAAGGGAATTGATGATACTTTGTATGTACATTTGATAGGTAAGCACAAAATCCGGTTCGGTATCAACCAGGTAAAAACCTTCGTTCACGCCTTGTATCACCACAATAGCAAGTACGGCGACGAGCAGCCAAAAGGTGGTGGATCTGATCAAATTTTTCAGAGTGTTCCTATAAGTCGTTAAAAACATACACTACCTCTCACGACGGATATTGCCAGGGCCAAAGATGCTGCATATCGGTTGTATAGTCTATGAACACTGGAATCGCTTGCATGGTTTTCCATTCCTCGGGATACTGCAATTCTTCATCTGTGGTTTGGTAAAGTTTATAATGTGTCTCTCCATTTTCGTATTTGTCGCCCGGATAGAATCTAACGTTTCTATCAAACGAAAAGAGGATCTCTCCGTTTTCGTTCACCAAAAGCCATCTGACCCAAACATTTACCTCCGTCGTACCCGTATGTTCGAGGGAATACCCTGCCAAGACGGTAGGATATTTGGTGTAATTTCCTTTGGCCATTTCTTCGCGTATCGCCGCGAGAGTTTCGTGAATACCGTTGTATTTCAATCCGATACCTTTTAAGCAAATGGGATCGTGGGATTCTTTCGCATCAAAGGTATACGTGAATTTATCAAATTGCATTTTTGGCTCAAACAGAAAATACTGACTGAACCCCGGGTAATACTGATCAAACGTCTGCGTTTCGGTTTGCAGCACGTTCCCGTCTTTGTCTAAATATGTTCCCGTAATGGTGACACTGTAATTCTTGTTTGTTTTGTTTTCAACGTTGACGATGACAAGATCATTTCCCTCAAAAGTATATTTCTTGTCTTTCACCACAAACTCGCCGGAAAGGGGAGTGTTGCTTTCGCCGCTTACACTGTTCTCAGACCGGGAATTTTCTTCCTCGCTTACGTTACTTTCGGAATCGGAACCTTCTTTTGATTCCTCTTCGTTGGGCACAAACCTTGACTCGTTGTCGTAGCTTGCCTCGGAGTAAAGGTTCAAATCACTGCGTTCGCCTTCTTCGCTGCAACCGGCAAAGGCGGTCAATGCGACTGCTAACAGCAGAACTGATACTAAAACTTTTCTCATGTGTTTTTCTCCTTTTTTCTTTATCTCTTCACGCCGCCCAAGGCGTAAATGTACGAATCCTCCAAGGTAGGAGCTACGGGAACGGAACCATCGAACAGAGGGGCTTCTGCGACGTATCTGACCCTGGGTCTGCCGTCTACGTATGCCACAGAGGTGACTATGGTGTCCTTGCGCAACTGCTCCTCCTCGTACTGGGAACCGGTATGCTCGTACAGCTTGCCGTTGATGCGATTGATAAATTCGGCTTTCTCACCAAGATACTTCACCTCGCCCTGCTCTAAAACGCAGATGTTGTTGCACAAATGCTCAATATCCGCCGTGATATGGGTGGAGAAGATGATGGTTCTCTCCATGGCGATCTTGGAAAGCAGATTCAAGAAATACAGCCGTTCCTCCGGATCCAATCCCGTGGTAGGCTCGTCGATGATCAATACCTTCGGGTCACCGATCAACGCCTGGGCAATCCCTGCGCGTCTCAACATACCGCCGGAATACTTGCCCAAACGCTTCTTTTCTTCTCCAACAAGACCAACCGTCTCAATGACAGAAGCAATTCTCTCCTTTCGCTCCGCCTTGTTCTTAATGCCCTTCAGAATGCAAACGTAATCCAAAAACTCCACGATGTTCATGCGGGGCATCAGCTTGGTACTCTGGGGAAGATAACCCAACGACGAGCGGAACTCATCCTTGTTCGCTTTCAGCTCCTTGCCATCAAAGAAGATTTCGCCGTCGGTAGCGTCCATGATGGTCGCCACAATACGCATCAGCGTGGTCTTTCCCGCGCCGTTGCGCCCGATCAACCCGAAAATACCCTGCCCGATCTCAATATTAACACCGTTCAAAGCTTTCTTTTTCCCTCTGGGATAGATTTTGGTTAAATTCTTAATTTCAATTTTCATGTATGTACTCCTCTCAATCATTAAATCCTTGATGCAGTTTTTCTCTTCTCAACAAAATGTAA
>JAFVTO010000029.1 GCA_017503165.1 Clostridia bacterium
CAGAGGCAAGATAAACTCCTCCGCTTTTATTCACCGTAATCAACGACGGCATGTAGTTGGCGGAGGTGTCAACATTCCCCCTGTCTATCAGATTAAACAGAGAGGATGAGTAAGAATAGCTCTCCCCCAGCATAAACTCTCCCTCTATTACCAGCTCCTCGCCTGCAGGCGCTCCAATGTATACGTTAGCATAGTTATGCAAGGACACAGTATCCGAGGTTTTAATATGGATCATCCTGCCGCCATCCTCACGTGCTTGCGTGTTGAAGGTAGCGTAACGGTGAACTACCACAAAACGCCTTTTGGCGTTGGAGGTAAACATACCGTTGACTTTGGAGTACAAAGCAGTATTCTGCTCCGCGCTGATGTCTCCGTAATCCTTATCCACGGATATTTCTTTTTTGAATGTATTATCGCCGTACAGCTCGTTACTGTCAAAGGTGTAGTAACCGTACAAGGTACCTCCGTCGCGTATCAGCGACCTGAGTGCGTTTTTATAAACAGTAGAATTTGCTGTGTTTCTGTCACCCACGTTGTAGTGTCCGTCCCACACCTCAACATATTCTCCGTCGTCATTAAAGCGGTAGACGAAATCTCCTACCGTATACAGTCCGGTAACGTATTCTCCGTTTACGTAATAGCGTTCCTTTCCGTCCTCATCAAGGTGCCATCCGTCCGCTTTTTCCGCCGCAAACGGAACAAGCGAGATCAGAGAGCATAGCATAAGAACGACCAGAAAAAGGGTTATTAGTCTCTTCATCGCAATCATGAGCCTTCCTTTCGAAAGTGTTTTCCAAGATCTTTGCTGAATGCTTATCGAAGCAAGCATTCGTGCTTCAAGCATATTATACCATATAATTGTTAAATAGTCCTGCAAACACTGCAATGTTTTCACTTGTCATTTTTTACGAAGTTGCAATATCTTTTTTGTATACCATAACGAATAAAAATCACCTGTTCCCTATTCTGTGTTAAAAACCAAAGCCGTTCAGAACACAACGAAACAACGCGCCTCAGAAAGCTTTAGACTTTCAGAGGCGCGTATAAGTCATGTCAGGGCTTTTTTATTCAGCACAGAAAATCAATCAGCTTTCCACTGAGAAATATCCTGCCAGGTGTAGATCGAGCTCTTCGGCGCATCCGCAGGCGAATTAATAACCTTGAACGCAACTGCCAATCTCAGCTCCTGCGTATCGTCAACTCTTACGCAAAGCTTGGAGAAGGAAGATCGATCATACTCGGTATCATCGGTATAATAATCCGTTCCAACGGTACATCCGACGTAATCAGCATCAAGAGATTCCGCTTCCATTACAGTAAAGCTCGCGGCAGCTTCCATATCCGTGATCAGCTCGGCATAAAGAGTAATACCGCTTCTGGTAATGATAGCGCTTTTTCCGTCGGCGGCTATCCGGATATTGCCCTGTGTATGGGCGAACCACCAGATGTCCATTTTTTCGCTGAACACAGCCTCGTCCTGGATCACTACAGTGCTTCGATCGTCGGTAAAGTACAGCCCTCTCATTCCCTCGGTCATTTCAGTAAACGCTACCGACATGTCCACAACGCCAAGGGCAGAGCCGGCTCCGCTCTCGTATCGCAGCATTTTGGAAACGGCTCCGTTCAGCTGATCAGGTGTAGGTAGGTTGGTATTATCGTCGGTATTCGACGACTCATATCCGGGCTTCAGCGCGGGAATGCCTGTCTTTCCGTTCCATCCGGTGCCGTTTTTGTTCTGCTCGGACGGGATCATAACCAGAGTATTCTGTCCCTCGGCGCGCTTACGGTAATATGACCAGCGGTAATTACCGAAGTAACCGAAGGTGTTATAGTTTTCAGAGCCCAGGTCACAGATCATATAAACGCCGTTTACGTTGATAACAAAGTTTCCTATATCCAGATCTCCGTGTGAAGCCGCGTTGTCTCCTCCGTGAAGTCCTGCAAATATACTGGTAGTGGGACTCCAGGACGAACGGAAGGTCATTGTAGTATCAAGGGAGTAGTATGCATCCAGATCAAGGGTTATGGTGGAGGTCATGATGTGAGGATCAAAGTACATAACGTCGTATTTTGAAACACCCTTCCAGCCGTTATCTATCGCCTGACGTCTTATGGCGTTTACATTGGGATCCCGGGACTCACGGGCGAACCAAGGAGCTACATTCGTATCAGCCGATCCGCTTCCTCCGTCATGGAAACCCCAGGAGGTATTCTTGCTTCCGAGATACGTAGTGAAATACACAGAATGTGCAAATCCCGGCGCGTTATACAGCCCGTAATTGGTTCCGCATGCGGTGTTAAGCGAGGCGATGAACACGTGAACGTATGTAGTGCCGTAAGACCAGTATCCCGGTCCCTCCTCATATCCACCGTCGGGTGCGTATACCCACATTCCCCGCTCTATAGCGGTGATTGCGGTGCTGAGATAAATCTCTATATTTTCCGCATAGCGCTCTACGTTGGCAAGCGCCAGAGCCGCAGCCATCAGTCCGCCGTTACATACTCCGTTCCAGTTGTTGGTCGGGCTTGAAATATTATAGTTATAGGGAATATACTTTCCTGTAGCATCACTCGGAAGAACAGATGTGGCGGAAAGCCCCATCCAATACATAGCATCCTCAAGCAACGAACGTCTGGTTGTACCGGTCGAATAGCTGTATTGTGACGAATCCAGGTCGCTTGCAGTCTCCCCCCAGTAATCGTACAGCCAGTCGTAGCAGATTGCCACAGGATAGGCAAGCTCTGCGGTATCAAGGAAGTGAGCCGGGTGCCAAGAAAGGTAGGTACCGTCGCTGAAATTGCATGCCGACTCAAGCTCATCCCAACAACGCTCCGCGTAGATAGCCGCGAGCTCCGGATCGCTGTTTTCATACAGCTTTGCAAGCAATGCCCAGGTAATGGTCTTATTCATAACGTCGCGGGAAATTGAAAGCAATCTCTTACCGTCGGTAATTCTATATGTATTGACAGCGGCATTAAACGCCGATGAACCTGGACCGTATGATGCCTCCAGCTTCTCGATATATCTCTGCATAGTAGCATCCATCTCAGCATAATAGCGCAGTCGGTCAAATCCCTCGCCGTTGATCATAAGGTAAGGATGCTTGCCTCCCGAATATGCGTTAAGATCGGTCACGATCTGCTCACCCGTGGGACGGATATAGATCATTTCCTCAAGA
>JAFVTO010000030.1 GCA_017503165.1 Clostridia bacterium
CACGTCTCTATTCCCCCCGGATATGCGCCGCGATATCCAACCCCGCCGGTAGCATTGTAAAGGCGGATGTTATCAAGATAAACCGAGAAGTCCCGGTCTGCTCCGACTATACCGGTTCTCAACCCAACGAGGCCGCTGAGAAGAGCGGAGCTTATCGGGCAATCGGCAGCATAGGTATATCCGTTGATCATCAGATCGTATGTCAGCGCGATTTCATCAAAGAACAGATCCAGAGTATTCCATCTGCCAATTCCCAGGTCACAGACTGCCTGTCCCTGCAGCTCATCTGTGAGAACACTGCCGGAAAGAGTCAGGAATGGGGTGAGCGACGAGCCGATAAGAGCGACAAGGGAAAGCTCTGTCTCTTCGCTTGTAGCATACACAGCCATCGAGTAGTTCCACATAGAGCCCTTTCCCGCAGCAGATACCTGAAGGTAACCGTTTCCGGAGCCGGACACTCCGCCGTATCTGAGGGTTTTTCTTCCGTCCGGAGTCTTCTTTATATAAATGGAAGAGTTTCCTGCGGAAACAGTCATTCCCTGCTCTCCGGTATATGCTCCGTCTGCCTGCTCGAACCGATATTCGCGCAGAAGCTCTATATCGTTATCGGTAACACGTGAAACGTAAAAGGGAACTCCCCCCTTATATACCGCCACGTTATCCACGGTAAAGCTTCCGGTACCCTCAGATGCTTGGATCAGTCTTATCTGCGAGGGCTTTTCATTCTTCACGTCCGTCCCTGAGTATGGAACTCCGTACGTTACCATATATCCGTTGATATAAATATCCACTGCGTTACGGCTCTGATGGAAAACGCAGGCTATCTTGGTAAGCTCAGAGGCACTCAGTGTCGCAATACGGTTATCGTTTAATTTAAGCTCTCCATCCTTGTACGTCATATAGGCGCAGAACACCACGCCGGACGTCGGACGGTATATCAGTCTCATAAGCTGAACCGTCATATTACATTCCGTCGGCATTACGTCCATTTCGACCACGAAATCAACTCCGCTCTCAATGCTTCCGTCAAATTCAAAGTCGATAAACGGGTCTGCCTTCGCCTCTGCGCTTTCTGCTCCCCTCTCAAACATCAGCGCCTTTCCGCAAAGCGAATTAACCACCTTGTATTTAGTAAATTTAGGGCGGTAAATCAGTTTGCCGTCGGAATGGGAGACTTCACCGTCCTCACCCTCGAATACGGTTCCAACCGGCTTATTCTCAAAATCATAGAGAATTCCCCCCGCAGCGATCTCCTTCTTTTCCTCCTCGGAGTATGAGTATCCCAGCGGCTCCGCCATAACGCCGGGCAGACTGTCGCCTTCAACCACAACCGCATCAATGGCGACTCTGCCGCATCCGCACAGGGTGACCAACACCAAGACTAATGCCACGCAAGCTGTCACGATCTTTCTTGATCTCATGGATTTTTTCTTCCTTTCTATAATAATAGGGTTGTTCTGTAATACTTGACCTGCTCTGTAATACTTGACCTGCTCTGTAATACTTGACCTGCTCTGTAATACTTGACCTGCTCTGTAATACTTGACCTGTTCTGTAATACTTGACCTGTTCTGTAATACTTGACCTGTTCTGTAATAATAATTCTGTGCCGTCAGCGGATTTGCCCGTCAGCTTTTTTACGCGGAAGCTGAGAAACCACAATAGCCGCAAAAATAATGGAGCAACCGATGATCTGCTGCGGCTCCATTCTTTCATCAAGGAGCAACCATGCCGCAAGCACGGCGAACACCGATTCAAGGCTCATCATAAGAGATGCGGAAGCGGACGGAACTCTTTGCTGTCCGGCAATCTGCAGAGTGTACGCAAGTCCGCAGGAAACCACGCCCATATAAGCAATATTAAACCATACCGCGCCGACAGCGTCAAGTGTCAGAGGAGGGTAATCCAAAAGCGCCGTGTCAATAAAGGCGGTCGCCAGAGAAAGCAGACCGGTCACGATAAACTGCATGCTTGAAAGCAACGCCGCATTCAGCTCTGCTCCGAATTTATCAACCGCCAAAATATGACAGCTGAACATCACCGAGCAGATAAACACAAGTATCTCCCAAAAACCGACTCCGAAGCCCTCTCCCTGCTGTATATTCAGCAGATAAAAGCCGACCACCGCAATCACTGCGCCGAGCCACACGAGCATTCCCGGGCGCTTTCCGATAAAGCAACCGATTATCGGCACAAAGATTATATACAGCGCCGTTATGAACGCCGCCTTACCTGCCGCGGCGTGCACCAGCCCGATCTGCTGTAAATTCATCGCCAGATACATGATGCATCCGCAGACCGCGCCTGCGGTCAACGTCTTTTTTATATTTTCTTTGCGGAACGGCTCTTTCGCCTTGCCGTTTGACGTCAGTATATATATGGGAATAAGAACTATTCCGCCAAGCAAAGAGCGTATTGCTGAAAAGGTCATGGGACCCACATCGTCCATTGCGCTGCTCTGCGCAACAAATGCGGTACCCCAAAAAAACGCCGCAAGTATCAGCGCCATACTGCCTGTAAGATACCTCTTTTTGTCTGTATTCATTTATGTCTGCTCTTCTCTCATATTCTTCTTATTATTTTTGATCATATTATCACATTTTCCATATTATCACATTTTTCCGTTTTCGTCAAGTCATTTCCGAAAAACTCTTACGAAACCGTTTCAACTGTTCCGCTTTTGCAGAAAAAACTCTTTGCCCCCGGCAGAAACGCGGGGAGCACAGACTCTTGACAAAAAAGAGGATAGAGTGTATAATATTGCTTGAAAAAACGGATAACGCCCCTATCCGGGGGTTATGATAAAAAAGCAACGGAAAAAGGATAACTGCATGAAAAAACTATTGGTATATCTGAAAAAATACCGAAAGGAATGTGTGCTCGCTCCCCTATTCAAGCTGTTTGAAGCATGCTTTGAGCTGATAGTTCCGCTGGTAATAGCCAACATAATAGACAACGGAATAGGAGTAGAGAGCGGCTTTACCGATAAGGGTGTGGTCTACTCCATGTGCGCCTTGATGGTGGCATTCGGGGTGATAGGACTGCTCTGCGCCGTGGTAGCTCAGTTTTTTGCGGCAAAGGCGGCGGTAGGGTTCTCCACCGCGCTGAAAAGCACGCTTTTCGGGAAGCTTCAATCGCTTTCCTATACCGAGCTGGATACCTTAGGTCAGTCAACCATGATCACCAGAATGACCGGCGACGTAAACGCGGTGCAAAACGGCATCAATCTGGTGCTCCGTCTGTTCCTGCGCGCCCCGATAATAGTTTTCGGAGCAATGATAATGGCATTCACCGTAAATCTCCAAGCCGCGCTCACCTTCGCTGTGGTTATCCCCCTTCTTGCGCTGGTGGTATACGGAATAATGTGGCTCACCATCCCCCTCTACAAAAAGGTACAGGGCGGAGTCGACCGCATATTGGGGCTGACCAGAGAAAACCTTACGGGAGCGAGAGTTATACGCGCCTTCGGTCAAGAGGAGCACGAGAACGCGGAATTTCGAAAGAGCAACGATTCTCTATCCGTAATGCAGAGATTTGCCGGAAGGCTATCCGCTCTCACCAATCCGCTGACCTTTCTGCTGCTCAATGGCGCGATAGTAGCGCTTATATACACCGGAGCGATACGCGTGACCTACGGTGAGCTTACGCAAGGACAGGTGGTTGCACTATACAATTATATGCTCCAGATACTTGTGGAGTTAATAAAGCTGGCAAACCTGATAGTTACGGTCACAAAGGCTCTCGCCTGTGCAAACAGGATCCAGGCAGTAATGGAGATGTCGCCCTCGATCATCTCCCCCGATCAGCCGACCGGGCTTATTCCGGGAAACGCAGGAGAGGTGGAATTCCAAAATGTCGGGCTCACGTATTCCGGCGCAGGCGCCCCCTCCCTTTCCGGCATATCATTTTCGGTCAAAAAAGGGGAAACGCTGGGCATTCTCGGCGGAACCGGATCGGGAAAGACCTCGGTAGTCAATCTTATCCCACGTTTTTACGATGCGACCGAGGGCTCTGTAACCGTTGGCGGAATTAACGTAAAGGCGCTTGACCCTTCCGCTCTGCGTGCCCGCATCGGCGTAACCCCACAAAAGCCTCAGCTTTTCGCGGGAAGCGTCAGAGATAATCTGAAAATGGGAAATGAAAATGCCACAGACACGGAAATGCTCAGCGCGTTACGGGATGCCCAGGCGCTGGACTTCATAAATGAAAAGGGAGGGCTCGACTTTAAGATCGAGCAGAACGGCAGAAACCTCTCCGGCGGTCAGAAGCAGCGGCTTACAGTAGCAAGAGCGCTGGTTCGCCGTCCCGAGATACTGATTTTGGACGATAGCGCCTCTGCTTTGGACTATGCCACTGATGCATCTATGAGAAATGCTATCTCCGCGCTTGATTATAACCCTACTGTTTTTATAGTTTCTCAACGCGCAGGCTCTGTGCTTCATGCAGACCGTGTCCTGGTGCTTGAGGACGGCGAGATGGCGGGCTACGGTGCTCCGGACGAACTTCTTCGCACCTGCCCGGTTTACCGTGAGATATATTACTGTCAGTTTCCCGAGCAAGAGGATGCTGACAGCGGGAAGGGGGAGTGAACGAAATGACAAAGAAGCAAAAAGCACCTAAGGGAACACTCAAAAAAGTCCTTCGCTATATAAAGGGATACGCCCCCCTTACAGTCATATCCCTTATGTTTGCAGCGGTAAGCGTCGTTCTCACCCTTCGCATTCCGCTGCTCTGCGGAGAGGCTATAGACTGTATAGTAGATCAGAACAACGTGGATCTCCAACGTATCGTCGCCCTGCTTACCGAGGTGGTTATCTGTATAATCTGCGCCGCAATCTCTCAATGGCTGATGAACATTATTAACAATAAGATCACCTATCAGGTGGTCCGCGACATCCGCAAAGATGCCTTTGACAAGATCCAGATACTCCCCCTCAGCTACATCGACTCACACCGCACAGGCGAAACGGTCAGCCGTGTTATTTCTGACGTTGATCAGTTTGCCGACGGTCTTTTGATGGGCTTTACCCAGCTGTTTACCGGAATGCTTACAATTCTCGGCACCCTGGTATTCATGCTGACCATTTCTCCGGGAATTACCGCGGCAGTTGTGGTCCTCACTCCACTTTCGCTGTTCGTTGCCGCATTTATCGCCAGACGCATCCACTCCATGTTCGTACTTCGCGCATCCACCACCGCAGAACAGACAGCATACATCGACGAGATGATCGGCGGCGCAAAGGTGGTCAGCGCATTCGGCACCCGCGAGGATGCTCAAAGACGCTTCGACGAAATAAACGGCAGACTTGGAGATTGCACCCTGAAGGCGATCTTCTTCTCCTCTCTTATCAATCCGTGTACCAGATTCGTAAATACGGTAGTTTATACCACCGTAGCACTTATCGGCTCATTGGCGGTAATAGGTTTTTCCGGGGGCGCGCAGGTGTTCTTCGGTGCCGTTACAGTAGGACAACTATCCTGCCTGCTCAGCTATGCCAATCAGTACACAAAGCCGTTCAATGAGATATCCGGAGTTGTCACAGAGCTTCAGAACGCGCTTACATGCGCCTCCAGGATCTTTGAGCTCATCGAAGCCAAGCCTCAGCTTCCGGACAGTGAAAACGCGGTAATTCTCCGTGATCCGGACGGTTCTGTCGCTCTTGACGGCGTGTGCTTTTCCTATGTACCGGAGCGCAAGCTGATCGAAAATCTGAATCTGAACGTTTCAGCGGGACAGAAAATAGCGATAGTCGGTCCCACCGGCTGCGGAAAAACCACCCTTATAAATCTTCTGATGCGTTTTTACGACGTAACCGAAGGCTCGATCTCTATGGGAAGCTGTGAATGGGAGGAAAAGCAGGATCTTCGAGAGATAACCAGAAGCAGTGTACGCGCCTGCTACGGCATGGTTCTCTAGGACACCTGGCTTAAGCGCGGAACCATTCGCGACAATCTGAGGATCGGAAAGCCGGATGCTACAGATGAAGAGATAGAAAACGCCGCCCGCGCCGCCCGCGCGCATAGCTTTATAAAGCGACTTCCACAGGGCTACGATACGGTGATCGGAGAAGATGGCGGAAGTCTTTCACAGGGTCAGAAGCAGCTTCTCTGCATTACGAGAGTTATGCTTTCACCTCCCCCAATGCTGATACTGGACGAGGCTACCTCATCCATTGACACCCGAACAGAGCAACGCATACAGTCAGCATTTGCCACGTTAATGCAGGGAAGGACTTCGTTTATTGTCGCCCACCGTCTGTCCACCATACGTCATTCCGACGTTATACTGGTAATGAAGGACGGCAATGTGATCGAGCAGGGCACCCACAGTCAGCTACTCGCCGCTAACGGCTTCTATTCTCAGCTCTACCGTTCAGGCGCGGCACAGAACGAGGGCGCATGATCACTGATTCAGTTCTTACTGTAAGCTCAATACAACAGAGCACAACCACATAAAACGTGAAAGGCAAGGTAACAAACTATATGACAGAAGTAAAAAAGCTCAACGACTCCGTTGACATCAGCGCGGAGCACATATACGATACTGTAATAATCGGTGGCGGACCCGCAGGCTACACAGCGGCGCTGTATGCTGTAAGGTCAGGACTCGATACCCTTGTGATAGAAAAAATGTCAGTAGGCGGACAGATGTCGACCACCGACGTAATAGATAACTATCCCGGATTTCCCGAAGGGATTGACGGCTTTGAGCTTGGCATGAGAATGCAGCAGGGAGCGGAGCGGTTCGGAGCAAAAACCGAATATGCGGAGATAATCTCCGTTTCATTATCAGAAAAAATAAAGAGCGTATGCTCAGATTCGCAAACTTACCGCGCAAAAACCGTTATAATCTCAACCGGCGCGGCTCCGCGAGAGCTGGGCGTACCGCGTGAACGAGAGCTCGTCGGAAGAGGCATACACTATTGCGCCCATTGCGACGGCAGATTTTACAAGGA
Source organism: Clostridia bacterium (assembly GCA_017503165.1). Lineage (GTDB taxonomy): Bacteria > Bacillota > Clostridia > Oscillospirales > CAG-272 > SIG673. The sequence continues at coordinate 6,957 of JAFVTO010000030.1, forward strand.
TAAAACGGTCATTGTGGTAGGCGGCGGAAACAGCGCGGTTTCGGATGCGCTTTACCTCTCCAAGCTGGCAAAAAAAGTTTACCTTGTTCATCGCAGAGATACGTTGCGAGCGACCAAGCTCTACAACCGCGCACTGAGCAACGCCGCAAATATAAGCTTTCTTTGGAACAGCGAGGTAACCGAGCTTATGACAGAAGGGCGAGTTAACGGCGCAGTCATTAAAAACAACCTTAGCGGAGAGCTGAGTCGTGTAATGTGCGACGGAATCTTCGTCAGCATCGGCAGAAAGCCGGAAACAGAGCTTTTCTACGGTCACCTCACCCTTGACAGCTACGGCTATATACCGGTAGACGAAACAACTAAAACCGAGATTCCCGGAGTATACGCAGTAGGCGATGTTCGCGCAAAGCCTCTACGCCAGGTGGTAACTGCTGTAGCCGACGGTGCGGTAGCCGCTCATTTTGCCGACGAATATATATCAGAGAACTTCTCGGAATAAAGCAAAGAGCCAAGCATAAAAAATATGCCGGCGGTAAAGCCACATACTGTCATACCGACAACAAAAGGACAGAAAAATGAAGTGTTCCCAAGAGCCGATCGCTATCGGGGCATATCATTTTTCTGTCCTTTTACTTATAGGTGCGCCGGAGGGAAAGTTAAATTGCTCTCCGCAACCCGTTCAATAATCATTCCTGGGAGTTAGACTTCTGGGAGTCCTCTTCCTCGCCGTTTTCCTCACTGTGAAGTCTGACCACCTTGATGAATGCAGTTCGGTGCGCCTCCGGATCAATATCCGTGACAGTAACCTCAAGGTTTTCAAACACAAAGGAATCGTTTTCCTCGGGAACCTTGCTGAGCTGTTCCATCAGCCAACCGTTGACCGAAACGCTCTCGGACTCAAATTCCATATCGAAAAACTTAAGGAAAGTATCAAGAGATATAGAGGCATCCACTCGGAAAACATCCTCTTCAAGCTCAACGAAGGTCTCAATAACCTCGTCATGCTCATCCCATATATCGCCCACAAGCTCTTCAAGTATATCCTCCATCGTGACGATACCGAGAGTTCCGCCGTATTCGTCGATAACCACGGCAACGTGCGACTTTTCCTTTTGCAAGCGCTTCAAAAGGTCGTTGATCTTTTCGGAGGGTGGAATAAATATCGGTTGCTTAAGAAGAGTAGAGACTTCTCTTTCGGTAATTCCCCGACTGGTAAAGAAGTCCTTCTGGTGGAGCACGCCGACTATATTGTCAAGGTTTTCCTCGTATACCAGGAGACGTGAGAACTGGGATTCCGCAAAAATCTCGGCGATCTCGTCCTTCGAGGTCCCCTTCTGGAAGCCGATAAGCTTTGTGCGGTGAGTGAGTATATCCTCAGCCTTTCTTTCGGTAAACTCAATGGCGTTCTTGATAAGGTCGCCCTCTCCCTCATCTATCGCGCCCTCCTGCTGTCCTTCCTCAACTATGAGAATAAGCTCCTCCTGGGACATCTTGGTTTCATCCTTTTTGAATATTCTCGAAAGCAACTTCTTCCAAAGGGAGAACAAATAGGTTATAGGACGAAGCAGGTAAAGCAGCATGTTGATAAACGGGGCGGAGATCATAGCGAATTTTTCGGGTATATCCTTTGCTATGCTCTTAGGCGTTATCTCGCCGAAGATAAGCACCACCACTGTGACCACCGCAGTGGAAACGGTCGCGCCGGTATTGTTATCATTCAAAAGCTGAACAAAATACAAGGTCGCAATCGAGGAAAGGGTTATATTGACTATATTGTTTCCTATAAGGATAGTTGTTATCAGCTTGTCGTATTTTTCAAACAGGTCTAAAACGAGCTTGGCTCGCTTATTGTCCTCAGCAAGAGTTTTCATGCGGGTTCGGTTCATGGTCGAAAACGCCGTTTCCGTGGCTGAAAAATATGCGGAAAAAATAACGCACACCGCCATTATAATTATGTAAAATATATTATCCAAAATGTTTTTCTCCTATAATGTTCCTGTAACTTTTGTGCGATCATGCCCGCTCCGGACGGTCTTATGCCGGTTTTATACGGAGGCTTTGCGACCGCGTTGACCTTGATATGCTCTTTCGTCTTAATGCTCCCAAAGCGCAGAATATCAGGGGATCAAGCGTTTAAAACGCAAAAAAGCATACCTCGCCCATCTACAGGACCACAGGTACGCTGTCAAACAAATTATGAACTTATTTTCCATGCATCGTCGGGGGCTTATACTACCGCCGTTATCCATTTTGCGATCTCACTTCCTTTCATAACAAGGATTATAATAATGATTTTTCATAAAAACATTATACATTAACTCAAATCGAATGTCAACGATACAACAATTTGTTTACAGTTTTTTAACACAATAACCGCCATATATCCCCAAAACGGCGCAATATCCGAGGTAGCGGTATAAAAAGCTTCTGTTACCGCATCTGACTGCAGCAAAGCCTAAAAAAACGACTTGACACCGGATTTTTCTTGTGATATAATATACTTTAGACACACAACGTAAATACATGAAAGGATTTTTATATAATGAACATTGCACTTATTGCCCACGACAAGAAAAAGGATGACATGATAAGGCTTGCCGTTCAATTCAAGGAAATTCTGAGCAAGCACACCCTATACGCCACCGGAACCACCGGAACTTTGGTAATGGGAGAGACAGGACTTTGCATCAACCGTATGAAAAGCGGACCTCTGGGCGGAGACCAACAAATTGGCGCGATGATAGCGGCAAACGAGCTGGATCTTATAATCTTCCTCCGCGATCCGCTGACCGCTCAGCCTCATGAGCCGGACGTCTCCGCACTTCTCCGTCTTTGCGATGTCCAGAATATTCCTCTGGCAACCAACATGGCAAGCGGCGCTGTTATGTTAGAAGCTATCGGGCGCGGTGCTCTTGATTGGAGGATGAAGATCAATCCGCTTTATTCTTAAGCTTCTGCACGAAATAAAATACGGGCTGTCTCAATTGCAATGCTCATGCAATTGGGACAGCCCACTTTTTATAAGCTATGCCATATCATCGGACTGAATTGGTCCTGTATTTGATCCCGTGGCGATATTTATCCCGAAAAATACGGTAAATCACCGCCGGGCGTGCTCTCAGAGCTCCAGTACAATATCCACCCTATTGGTCTTGGCAGTGTACTCCATTGCTCCAATGCTCTCTCCGTGAGGAGTGAAATATCTGCTGTCACCGCTGACTGGGATCACCTCAGGGGTTTCTCCGTTAAAGGTTACCTTGCAGCCGTCCTTGCCGTAGGCGTACATAGCGCGGCAAGTCATCTGTATATCCGTATCTGCCGTGTAAGACATCAGTATCTTTTTACCCGCAAAGGTATATTTAGCGGTAAAATCAATATCGCTCTTTTCAAATCTGTTCTTTCCGAACAAGCACATCTTTCCCTTAGCGGTTATACAGGTGCCGCAACAGCCGTCGACCTCGGCAGCCTCCTCGCTGATATCTGTATAAAATCCTACGGGAGTATAGAACATGTCGCTTTCGTTCCAGAATCTTGGAACCAAGAAAGGAAGCATCGTTTCCGGCGGCGCCTCTATTCTGCAAACGGAAGCCGGGAATGGCTGGTATGCGGCGCTACAGAGCGCGGAGCAGATAAGCGGAAGCTGATACAGCTTTCCGTCTTGGACAAAGCTGTAAAGAATTCTTTTTTCGTCGGGACGGTCTGAGAATACCGTTTTTGACGGGTTGGTAAAATCATGAGGATTTTCGGGAAGCGGAATATCCGTAGGCATATCGGCGCATCCGGCTGCCTCCAGATTTTCAAGAGTGGTCAACATGTGTATCGCCATATCAAGATTGACATCAAGAAGCCGCTGAATGTGGCGATAGCCGTTGGTAGTCCTTCCGTCAAACCAAAGGTTATAGGAGTTTCTGTTTTTATCAAACCAATAACTGAAGGTGTGGCGAAGTATCGCGCCGCAATAGGACATCGCAAGCTGCTTATCCTCATCCTTTATCAAGCCGCATCTGAGAGCGGTAGCGAGAATTTCCAGGAACGCGCAATCTCCATGGACCGAGAGACTCCTTCCGTAGATTATTCCGTCACCGTTGGGGTTCGCGCACTCAAGCGCAAGCTTTGCCGCATCACTCAGATTTTTCAGAGCAAACTCAGGAATCTCCTTACCTATAGAATTCAGAGAATCAATAAGCTCAGAGGAGATCACGATAGAATACCTATCATATCTTCCGAAAGGCGGACACTCATCCATCCAACCGCCGCCAGAGAAATCCTTCATTATCCCCAGAAGCTTATCCTTTATGATATCACTCTCTCCGGAATTCTCCCAACCGACCATTTCACGGAATGCCTCCGTTGCCATAGCAACCTGGTAGTAATTAGATGGGAACCTTCCGATCAAAGCCTTCTTTTCACGGTCATAAAAATCGTCGATCGAAGTTCTGTCCCGCAGTATTTCAATGCAGTCGTCAGGAAGCATAGAAAGCAATCCCCTGCGGAAAAGCGAGTACACTCCGCGCATTACGTTAAGCTTTCCCCACGTAGCCACAACGTCATTCTTAAGAAGTCGGATGCCGAAAAGCACCTTCTCCCAGGCAAAAGCTTCACGCTCATCCGATGTATCCCTATAGTGTAAATATAGCTTTATGGAAGCATTTATGTAACACCCTTTTACAAACTTCCCCGTCTCCTTGAAAAGCTCTACCCCAAAATACTCTGCATCCTCGCCGTTTTCAAAGGCGTATGTTGTAAAAAACTCAAGATTGTCATACACGCCTTCAGTAATCAACTTGCGCGCTGTTTCCATGTTAAAACCGTCCTTTCTCAAGCGAAATATTACATTATGTCAAAAAAGCAACGAAAAAAAAGAAAAAATACGAAAAAACTATTGCTTTTTTTCACAGCATTTATTATAATTAAATTAGTTTAATATTTCAAAAACAATTTGTAAACAAAAACGATCTGCAAATCATCAGGCAGATGAAAGGAATGCGCCCCATGAGTACAAAGCATATTTTTATAGTCAACCCCATGGCAGGAAAAGGAAAGCAACCCGAGGTTTTTTCCGAAATGCTAAAGCCTTATCTCTCAAGCTACGACATTGATATATATCCCACATCCTGCAGCGGAGATGCCACCGAATACATAAAGGGAGTCTTAGAGAACGGAGATCCAATGACGACCTACAGATTCTATTCATGCGGCGGCGACGGCTCCCTCAACGAAGCGGTAAACGGAATAATGAAATCCGGTAAAACCAACTGTGAGCTTTGCCCCTATCCTTGCGGAAGCGGAAACGATTTCGTTAAGGCGCTGGGAGGAAAGGAGCGCTTTTCCGATGTCGGCGTTCTTCTTTCTTCCGAGGCAAAACCTATAGATGTGCTCAGAGCAGGCGCGGATTACGCGATAAACGCCGTGCATTTCGGCTTTGACACCAAGGTGGCAAGCGTCATGCAAAAGATAAAAAGAAAGCCTATCATAGGCGGTAAGCGCGCTTATCCCACCGGTGTTGCGGTAGCGTTCTTCACCGCGATGAAAAACAATTGCACTCTAACCGCAGACGGAGAGGAGCTGCTGAACGGAAACTTCCTGCTCTGTACTCTTGCCAACGGTCAGTACGTAGGCGGTCAGTATAAATGCGCACCTCGCTCTAAATACGACGACGGTCTGATCGAGGTCTGCATGGTGAAAACAGTATCCCGCCCCAAATTCCTTACTCTAATCAACTACTACAAGCAAGGCACTCACCTTGAAACCGAAAAATTCAAGAAGATCATAATATACAGACAGGCAAAAAAGCTTATGCTCAGCTCTACCAAAAAAGATTTCTCATACTCTCTCGACGGAGAGGTGATCACCGGAAACAATATAGAGATAGAAATACTTCCCGGCGCCATAAACATGGTAATTCCCGAGGAATAAGCGCAACGGAAACCCAAAAAGCAGCTTGCTTTCAAAACAAAGGAGTATGCCAAGAGCTTTGGCGCAGACATGGCTGAACAAATAAAATTCGACGAGCTCGGCGCGACCGAGCCCAAGTGTATTCAAGAAAAAAACGACAGACAGATAACCTGCTGCTTTACAGGGCACAGAGATCTCGAGGAAACAGCAATACTATACTCGCGCGTGCGACGTGAGATCATACGGGCATACGAAAGGGGGTGCAGGATATTCTGCACAGGCGGTGCCCGTGGCTTTGACACGATTGCCGCCATGAACGTGCTTGCAATACGAAACAGCACTCACCCCGACATAAAGCTGATGCTTGTGCTTCCCTTCCCAAACCAACATGCCTCCTGGAACCAACATGACAAGAGAATATTCGAGACGGTGCTGAAAGAAGCAAACCTGGTGGAATACACTGCCGAAAGATATCACAAGGGCTGTATGTTTGTCCGTAACCGACGCCTGGTACAGCTCAGCTCCTGCTGCATCTCCTATCTTCTCCAACCGAAAAGCGGAACCGGATACACAGTCAAGCTGGCAGAAGCAAGCGGGCTTTATGTGGTAAATCTGGCAGAATAAGCTTTTACTTCAGTAAAAAAACATGGGGACAGAGCTTATCGGCAGAAGCCGAGTTCACCGTTATCTTTATCCGGTAGCAGCCCTCCACTGTCTCCGGGAGCACTACGGTATGCTCTCTTTCGGGGAGATGCGATTGATGCAGTTTTCTGTAATTCTGACCGTCAAAGGCGTAAAGCTCCAGGGAGGAGACGTTATCGCAGGTCACGGTCACCGCATTGAATGAGTATATCCCGCCAAAGGAAGCAAACAAGGCTTTGTTGTCCTCGGATATTTCCAGCGAGGCACCCGGCTTGGCAAGTATATCCTCAGTCATGCTGACATCCACATCAGGCAGGAAGATGTCCTCTGGCATTTTATGAAGACCAAAGCTTCTCAACACAGCGGGGGCATAACCCTCGATATTTAATTTTACCTCGGATGCGGTAACCGCCGTGAAATGCTCGGCGCGAAGATCACCCACCGAGGTATTTTTGCATATTTCTGTCCATTCTTGATTACCGTTACGGTAGCTCAGCCGATGACTTACAATGCGCTCACCAAGCTCCACCGCCTCACGCAACGAATAACAGTCAAAGGTAACGGGAGAAGAAAATCTGAAAACTATCTCTGCGTTATTGTCTTTAGCCGCATAAAAGCATCCATCAAACGGCTGAAGCAAATTCTCTGCTTCGCACCCGTCGCATAATACATTGTCTGCCGTTACCACAGCGCCGCAGGCAAGATTTACTGCGAACGTAGCATTTATAAAATCATTTGCAAGCCTGGCGTTTTCCGCATCAGTCTCAAAGACAAGCCCTCTTCTGTCCGGGGGAAAATTCAAAAGCATGAATGCATTTGCGCCTACGGAATCAAACCATATCTGAGCAAGTCGCTTCACACTCTTTACCTCACTGTCCTGATAAGCATGGTAAAACCACCCCGGACGTACAGAAACGTCCACCTCTGAGGGAATATACCTTTTGGGACTGTTTCCGGCAGCAAGCTCCTCAGGGGTAATAATCTCTCCCCTATTAAGCTCCTTCGGGGTTTCATGAAGCAGATATTGAGGATCAATGGTAGCATAGTGAGTTTTTCCGGCATATCCCGCCTCGTTGCCAACCCAACGGATATCAACGAACTCAGTCGCGCCCATCGAGCCAAACACGCAGGCATCCGGCTGATGAAGGGCGATTATTTCGCGCCAACGTTTCCAGTCATAAGGGGTTTCTGCGCTTCCGGCGCCATCCCACCATACCTCGTCGATCCGTCCGTAGCCGGTCATCAGCTCTTCAAGCTGATGGGCATAGTAATCGCTGTATTTATCGGTCCC
>JAFVTO010000031.1 GCA_017503165.1 Clostridia bacterium
TACTATCTTGAAGAGCCGATCTTCTCCCCTCCGTTCTCCATCTTCCGTCGCTTTGAGGACGACGGAGATTTTACGGAGTACCATTATGCGAGAAAAGGCTATTTTGCCCGCCGCGGTCATCTTGAATCAAAGCTTACCGGCGCGTGGCTCTATCCCGACCGCCAAGAGCTTCTCACCGCATTTCAGGACATTGCATGGGCGATATGTGATGAATATACATGGTCGGTGGCTGCCCATATGTGGGGCTCTGAGTCTTTACGCGCAAATCTCCAGGAGGATTGTTATACAATCGACTTGTTTGCCGCAGAGACCGGCGCCACCCTTGCGGAGGCGTTGCTACTGCTTGAAGGCAGACTGGACTCAATCGTAGTTAAAAGAATAAAGCGGGAGCTTAAAAAGAGGATCATAGACCGATTTGAGAGCGGAAGATTCGGCTGGTGCGAAACTACCACTAATAACTGGGCGGCAGTTTGCGCAGGCTGTGTGGGTATGGCTTGTATGTGCGAATTGGACGATAACGTTCGTCTGGGAAGCCTGCTTGAGCGTCTTCTTAAGCCGATGAGAAACTTTATCAGCGGATTTACGGACGACGGAGCCTGTCTGGAGGGAACCGGCTATTGGAGCTACGGATTCGGATATTTCTCCTGCTTTGCGGATATGCTTTACAAACGTACCGGTGGAGAGATAGATCTTTTCGATCATCCCAAGATTCACGCTATTGCACTGTTTCCGCAAAAGACCTGCTTCTACGGCAGCCGCGGATTAAGCTTTGCGGACAGCGGCTCCGGCGCAAGTATCAGTGTGGGATTCACCAATATGCTTTCGCAGCATTATGACGATATGTTCATTCCCGAGAATGTGAATACCGATTGCCGTATGGCTGTTGGCGGATGTCACCGCTTCTCCTTTGGATTCTGTCAGGCGCTCTGGACTCCCGAGGGTGAGATCCTGCGGGTTCCTATGAAGGGAAGCTATCAGTTCCCAATCGCCCAATGGTACATAGCCTCCGGTAAGGATAACGTTGGCGTGGCGATCAAGGGCGGAAAGAATAACGACCCCCATAACCACAACGATGTAGGAAACTTTCTGGTTTACAAGAACGGAGCCGAGATAATCACCGACCTGGGCTCCGGGGAATATACAAAGCAGTATTTCCGCGAAGGCAGATATAACGTTACCCATTGCGGATCTCAGGGGCACTGCCTGCCTCTTATCGACGGTCTGACGCAGAAGGCAGGAGCGCAGTTTGCCGCTCGCGACTTTACAATGGATGAAACCGGAGTCAGAATGGATATTGCCCCGGCATACGGTCTTGGAGAAGAGGAATCCATCTACCGCGATTTCCGCTTCAATTCGGCTGAGGGAGTGATCACCGTTGAGGATACCTTCAAGCTGGCGAAGGCTCCGGACGAGCTTATTGAGAGATTTATCTCCCGCTATGAGCCGGTCGCGACGGAAGGCGGTGTCCGTTTCGGAACAGGAAAAGAATTCATGACACTGTCTCTTGTTCAGGGTGATGCCGAGCTGCGTATACACAGTAGCGAGGAAAAGGATCATCGGGCAAATCTGATGACGGTTTGGTATGTTGATTTTGTATCAAAGGATAAGTCTGCAGATCAACGTTTTGTTTTTAAGCTGATCTGACGGACATTTCCGCGACAAACGAATAAAGGAAAGGACGAACCGAATGTTTGATTTTACTAAAGAGCAGATAACGGCGGCGCTTGACCGCCACCCGAAAAGTCTCATCTATCGAACCGATGAGGACAGAGCGCGGGTTTTGAGAAATCCGAATCTTGAAAGGTACAGAGCGGATCTGAATAAATGTATAGAACATTATCTTGCCGCGCCACTATACGCCATTCCATTTTCTATGCTGCGCCGCTTTGAGGATGATGGCGACCGAAGTGAATTTGAGTATGCTGAAAAAGGGTATTTTGTACGCCGTGGCCATCTTGAAGCAGAGCTTATCGGTGCGTGGCTCTATCCCGAACGCCCCGAGCTTCTTACCGCGTTCCAGGACACTGCGTGGGCGATATGCGACGAATATACCTGGTCGCTTGCCGCACACATGTTCGGCTCGGAGTCCCTGCGCGCAAATCTTCAGGAGGATTGCTATACAATCGACCTGTTTGCCGCAGAGACCGGTGCAACCCTTGCGGAGGCGTTGCTACTGCTTGAAGGCAGACTTGACTCAATTGTGGTTAAAAGAATAAAGCGGGAGCTTAAAAAGAGGATCATAGACCGATTTGAGAGCGGAAGATTCGGCTGGTGCGAAACTACCACCAATAACTGGGCGGCAGTTTGCGCAGGCTCTGTGGGTATGGCTTGTATGTGCGAATTGGACGATAACGTTCGCCTGGGAAGCCTGCTTGAGCATCTTCTCAAAGCGATGAGAAACTTCATCAGCGGTTTCTCTGATGACGGAGCATGCCTGGAGGGAACCGGATATTGGAGCTACGGCTTCGGATATTTCTCCTGCTTTGCGGATATGCTTTACAGACGTACCGGCGGAGAGATCAATCTGTTTGACGATAAGAGAGTGCATGATATAGCTTTGTTCCCGCAAAAGTGTTGCTTCTACGGCAGCCGCGGAGTAAGCTTTTCCGACAGTGGCAGTAAGACCAGCCTCAGTCTGGGACTTACGAATATGCTTTCCAAGCACTATGACGATGTGTTTATTCCCGAAAATATGGATACCTCGATCGGCATGGGTATAGGTGGCTGTCATCGATTCTCATCCGGCTTCTGCAAGGTTCTCTGGACGCCTGAGGGTGAGATCGAGCGTGTTCCCATGGTTGGAAACTATCAGCTCCCTGCGGCTCAATGGTACATAGCCTCGGGAAAGGACAACGTTGGCTTAGCTATCAAGGGCGGCAACAACGGTGAGCCTCACAACCATAACGACATAGGAAGCTTCCTGGTCTACAAGAACGGAACCGAGATAATTGCCGACCTTGGCTCCGGTGAATACAGTAAGCAATACTTCCGTGAGGGAAGATATTCCCTTACTCATTGCGGCTCGCAGGGGCACTCCGTTCCGATAATCGGAGGCGCGGTGCAGAAGGCGGGAGCGCAGTTTGCTGCCCGTGATTTTACAATGGATGATACCGGAGTCAAAATGGATATTGCTCCCGCTTACGGTCTTGGAGAAGGAGCATCGGTTTACCGTGAGCTTCGCTTTAACGCATCCGAGGGTGAGATCACGGTTGAAGACACCTTTTCGCTGGCTGAGGATGTGGGGGAGATCATCGAGCGTTTTATATCGCGACATGAGCCGATTGCGGTAGACGGAGGTGTTCGCATCGGAAACGAGAAGAACTCCATGGTTCTGTCTCAGATCGAGGGAAAATCGGAGATAAAAATTCACAGTACCGAGGAGAAGGATCACGGAGGCAGACCCTTTACCGTTTGGTATGTGGATTTCGTTGCAAGCGAGAAGGCTGAAAAACAGCGGCTTGTGTTCAGATTGGTCTGATGTTAATTCAAATGCTCTGTCACACTCATTGACTGTTTCTCTTCGATGGTTCACATAAAGAGTTGATCAGTAATTTTCTGTGACATAGCACGGTTAAAAAGAGCTCCGCCGGTCCATCCGGCGGAGCTCTTGGTTTGGTGAAAGATCGTTTGCAACCTCCCCTTACGGCATAACTTTGTACGCCGATGGCAGTAGATATTGCTTCTTTATTTGCTGAAACAGCTCCTTGCTGAAGTGGAAGGAATTATTTCCCGATTGTCTGTTTCTTGTTGAAGCGTTCTATCTGAGTGATGCTGTATTCAAGCGCATCTGCCAGTCCTTGGTGGAATTCCTGAGGACGAAGGGGCGCGAGCTGGGATTTGTCTGTGGACATGATCGTGACCATTATCATGTCGGGAACCTCTATCACTTCTCCCTCCGGTGTCTTTTCCTGCTTTTCGTTGAGGATTATCATATCTGCGTATGCCGCTTCCGAAAAGCTTCCGTAAACCAAAGTCTGTCCGTTACGGATGAGCGGTCTTCCCTCATAAAGAATATAATTTTTGATCTTAGTTACTTCTGCCATATCTATATTTATCCTTTCAGGTTGTGTTTTTAAGTTCTGATCTATATTTTACCGCGGTTTATACTGATTGTCAAGTTTCATAATGTAAATATTTGTACAATTCTCTTTTTCTGTAACAGAGCCGCTGCTGCTATTGCATTTTTTTGAAATTTGGTATCAAAGCGGATGGGCTTATTCCCCGGGAGACGGTTAGGGCAAAAAGCGAATCTGCACGTTCTGCGATGCGATAAGCTTTCATTGCTTCATCACTTAGCTTTCTGCAATCAAATGGCTTTGTTATCACCGGAAGCAAGGAGCTTTTTTTCATGTCTCTCAAAGCTTCAAGTCCTTTTTGGTTGGCATCCAGAAGCACCGTGAACAATGGAGGATGGTTTTTAAGATTGTCAGGCTTCGGAATATCCGGGAGCAGCATCATATCCAAAAGCTCACGTCGAAGTCTTGCTCTTGTATAGGTTGCCGTGGGGAGCGCTGCGTTGAATTCCTCAAAGCTTGCGGCGTCGGAAGCGGCGTTTATCAATGCTCCGCGTATTCCGTTATCCTGCTCGATTGCATACCGTTCCGCGCGGTTGAACGCGGCAATTCTAAGGAATCCGAGTATAAATGAGCCGATCGAGGGTAGTCCTCCGCCGATCTTTGCTCCCTCGAGTATCTTGCGTGCCTCCGGTGGTATCTCTGGCGGCAGCTCGGTCTTGGAATCCACAGCGGCGCGGATCGCTTCTCTGCATTGGGTGGCAGAAACCGAACCCACCCGCTTTACAGGGTGGCATTTCAGAGCTTTTGCGCCATTTTCGCTTGAAAGCTCCTCTGCCGCTAAAATATATTCTATGCCTAACGATGAATTTCCGTCCTTGGGCAGCTCCAGACCGGTCATTTCGCCGTATAGCCGCTCTCTTAGCTTTATATAGGATACACCGGGATCTGCCTTTGCCATCTCACCGAGCCGACGGTTGAATTCATCTGTTTTCATGACATTTGCCACATCAAACAGAGATTTGGGATCGTCAGCGAGGGTTCCGAACATCAGAACGTCAGCCCCGGCTTCCATGGCGAGCCTTACTCCGGCTTGGGCGAATTGCTTGGAGGATGAGGCACTGAACGGATAGCATAGTTCAAGTGCCAGATCACTTCCGCAGGCTGTGGCTGCGCGTGCTCTGGTAAATTTGTCGAACAGCGCAAAGTCACCGCGTTGAACGGTGTTTCCGCTCATTACGGATATTACCGTGCACCCCGGATAGCTCTCTCTTGCTATTCTGAATAGAAATGCGTGTCCCTCATGGAAGGGATTATATTCGCAAATGATCGCTACTTTTGTGGCGTTTCCGCTCATGCTGCACCTCCGATCGGCTATATTTTTTCACTTACATTATCATTATAACATGTTTTAAGCCTTTTTGCAATAAAAAAACTATTTTTTGGAGAATTTTTTGGAAAACTCTTGATTTTTTGTCAAAGAGCGTGTATAATTATTATTCAGTAAAATAATAAACGCTGTGTATTCAGAAAGGACTAAATATAATGAACGTACTCGTTATCAATGCAGGAAGCTCGTCCCTTAAATATCAGCTTATGGATACCGACAATGCAGTAGTGCTGGCGAAGGGACTTTGCGAAAGAATAGGTATAGACGGAAGGATAGAGCATAAACCCTCCGACGGAAGAAAGATAAAAAAGGATCTGCCTATGCCCGATCATGCGGCAGCCCTTAAGATAGTTGTCGATACTCTGATAGATCCTGAGATCGGTTGCATAAAGAGCATGGATGAGATCGGAGCTGTCGGTCACCGCGTGGTTCACGGCGGTGAGTATTTTAACGAAAGTGTTGTTGTTACTCCCGAGGTCGTGGAGAAGATTGAGCTTTGCAAGGAGCTGGCTCCTCTGCACAACGGTCCTGCGGTTATCGGCATCCGTAGCTGCGCCCAGGTTATGGAAAACATTCCCCAGGTGGTCGTATTCGATACCGCCTTCCATCAGACTATGCCCGATTATGCATATTTTTATGCCATCCCTTACGAGTATTACAATAAGTATAAGATCCGTCGCTACGGCTTCCACGGAACCTCCCACCGCTATGTTTCTGCGCAGATGACCGATATTCTCGGAAAGGTGGAGGGTACCAGAATAATCACTTGCCACCTCGGTAACGGCTCATCTATCACTGCTGTGAAGGATGGCAAGAGCATTGATACCACAATGGGCTTCACTCCTCTTGACGGCTTGGAAATGGGTACGAGAAGCGGCTCCATCGACCCTGCTATCGTAACCTATCTCATGGAGAAGGAAAACCTTACTCCCAAGCAGATGAACGAGATACTCAACAAGAAGAGCGGACTTCTCGGAATTTCCGAGGTGTCCTCAGATAGCCGCGATATAGAGGATGCCATTGCAAAGGGAAATCAGCATGCAATTCTTGCTGATCGTATCATGTCATATCAGATCAAGAAGTATATAGGCTGGTATGCGGCAGCTATGGGCGGTGTGGATGCAGTTGTATTTACCGCCGGTCTTGGAGAAAACAACGTTGCTCTCCGCGCCAATGTTTGCCAGGGACTTGAATTCCTGGGCATCGAGCTGGACGATGAGCGCAATAAGAGCGCATTCCGTCAGTCCAACAATGTGGAGATAAGCAAGGAAGGCTCAAAGGTCAAGGTTTATGTTATTCCTACCAACGAAGAGCTGGTTATTGCTATGGATACCGCAAAGCTGGTTGAGAACGCAAAATAATAAAGGCGTGCTGATGTACCGTAATTAATAGCCTGCACCGCGATTCTACGGCGCGGTGCAGGAGATAATTGAACTGATAACAAAAACGCTTTCACTGTCTGAAAAAACGGTGAAAGCGTTTTATTTTTGCTCCGATACATCAACTGCGCGATACAGTCTTGATTTACGAATGCTGTGTTGGAGCA
>JAFVTO010000032.1 GCA_017503165.1 Clostridia bacterium
ATAAATATCGGCAGAGGACTTGTTTTCTCTGCCGATTTGTGTTATATGGAACTAACAAAATGCCTTCCTCCGGGAGGAAGGTGGCACGCGGAGCGTGACGAAAGGAGCCTGCGTGACTTTAGTTTTGTACTAACTTCATTGTAACGCGCTCTCCCTCACCCGACTTCGTCGGGAGCTCCCTCCCGGAGGGAGCCTATGGATGCGTGCAACTTTAGGGGTATGGGCTTTGCCCTGTGCCCGCGTTGCTTGCAACGCTGTAATACAAAGGCGAAACTGGCGATAAAACGAAAAATAATAGTTTACTTAAAAGGAGAAAAGGTATTTTTTCACTATTTTCTAAAAAAGTTATGAATGAGGAAGCAGCAAGAGCTTTCTGGGCTTGGTTTGAAGAACAAGAGTCATGGATCATCAATTGTCTTTCTAATCACGATTCAGCTTTTGTTTGGGCAATTGACGAACGGTTAAAGCCGGTGTTCCCCTATTGTAAGAAAGAACTTGAATTCCAATTGGGATATAATGAAGGAAAAGGAGAATTCTTTTTCTTCCACTTTGGAAACAAAAATCTTATTAAAGATGCTGACGCCCTGGCACGAATGATGCCTAAAAACATTTCTGAACATTGGACTTTTATAGCAGAAAAATAACAACAAACCCCGACAGATTTTTGAAAGTCTATCGGGGTTAATTATTTGTATACTGCGTCGCAATTATATCTTTTTGGACCGTCGAGGACGCCGGTCCCTACAAGGAGAAATCAAACTTCCTTATGAGAAGGAGCCTTTGGCTTTTGGGCTTTTACAATCGGCTATCATTACACTACATTAAAATCTTTCAAATAATCTTTAAAATAACGCGAAAACTTGTTGACAACTCAACATTAATAGTGTATAATAGTATCGGTAAGACGTTCAAGAGTAGCGTCCACCGAAAATAACGGGGAACATTACGATCAAAGCTTCGGATTCTGAGGGGATACAGAAAACGCAAAGCGAAGCGCTTCAAAGCCCTGACGAGCGGTTCTGCTTCGAAAAAGCGGTGCTTGAATGGCGCTTCGCGCCCCCGTTATCTGCAATGCACCATATCCAAAAAGCCGCGCTTTCCGTGCGTATTGCCGCGTCCGGGATACTCGGCGCTTTTATTTTCCTGCAGTAAAGCGAGAAAAAACTTCAAACAACTTGCTTTTTGCAGAAATGTATAGTATAATATGAGATGCAGAGCAATTAAGGCAAACAAAGCAGAAAGGCAAACAAAATGGAAATACAACTCTACTATCCGGGGGTAAATATACCGCGAATAATAGAATTCGAGAGTATAAAGACATTTTTCAACTGCGAATATCAACCGGGCTACCACTTTAAGGGAGAGCGTCACAATTTCTGGGAATTTGTTCTTATACTTGGCGGAGCGGCAGGAATTTGCGCGGGAGAAACCATGTTCACCTTAAAAAAAGGGCAGTGCTTCTGGCACAGACCGGGTGAATTCCACAGTATATGGACGGAGGGTGACCAGCCGCTTCATCTTGGCATACTATCCTTTACAGGCAAAGTTGCTCTACCGTTAGCAGGCAGGATATTCAGCGCGCCGCAAGCAGTATGCGACAGATTTGTTGAGCTGAGAAAAACCGCCGAGGAAATATTTACGTTTACCGTTCCGCACAACGGAACCACTCTTTCACCATTCTGCGTACAGCCGGGCAAGGAGGTGCAGCTCCTTGGTTTCATGGGAGAGATATGTTCACTACTGTCTCAAAGCATAGCCACAGAGCTGCCAAACGAGCATAAAAACACTCCTGCAGCAGAAAAATACCTGCGGATACTAAGTGTTATCTCACAGAATCAGTATGAGCGGCTTACCGTTCAGCAGATTGCGGAAAAAAGCGAAATGACCGTTTCCAACGCCAAGCGAATATTCAACAAATATGCCGGATGCAGCATCTCGGACTACTACAACAACGCAAAGCTTACCGAGGCAAAGCACCTGCTCTCCCTTGGAATGACCGTTGCCGAGACCGCAAACAGATTAGGCTTTGAGGATCCGAATTATTTCTGCTCCTTTTTCAAGCGACTTTCGGGCATGACGCCATCCGGTTACCGTGCAACCTGTAACGTAAAATAATCGTAAACAACGGCGCGAATAGCCGAAGAAAGGCATGGGATCAAGCGTTAAAGCTTTTGCTTGGATGAATACTAAACTACAGACACTTTCACATCGCTCTTTGCGTCTTTCGACGCGCAGAGCCGAAGTAAAGAAGAGGATTTAAAAATGTCAAAAGAAAAATGGAAGGGCGGAGCGCTTCTTGCGCCTGTTCCGCCTGCGCTTGTGTCGTGCGGCTCAATTGAGAAGCCCAACGTGCTCACAGTAGCCTGGACCGGTATTCTGAATACCCATCCGCCGAAGACCTACATATCCGTTCGCCCATCACGTCACTCTTACGGACTGATAAAGGAAAGTGGCGAATTCGTCATAAACCTCACCACCGCCCCCCTTACCCGCGCCGCCGATTTTTGCGGTGTCCGTTCGGGGCGCGACACAGATAAATTCGCTCAATGCTCTCTCACCCCCGAGCCGTCGACCGAGGTTTCAGCGCCGTCCATAGCGGAAAGTCCGGTCTCGCTCGAATGCAGAGTCACCGACATAATTCCTTTGGGAACACACGATATGTTTATGGCGGACATTCTCGCTGTAACGGTGGATAACTCACTTATCTCCGCCGACGGAAAGCTCCACCTTGAAAAAAGCGGATTAGTGGCGTATGCCCACGGCGAGTATTTTGAATTGGGCAGGAAGCTGGGCTTTTTCGGCTTCTCGGTGCAAAAAAAGAAAAAGCGCCATACGGCGCGAAATACGCAGAAAAAATAGCGCATCGTTCAGCGCGTAGAAAAATCTGCGGAACGAACGGAATTAACATCCACCGAGTATCATACTCCACTGAATAATATACTTATAACTTGAATATAAAAGATGAGCTCCGCCGTGGTGCAAAACGGCAGAGCTCATTTGTTTTTTCCTTTATGCCCCGTATATATACCGCTCTCCGGGCATGAAAATATGAAAGCACCGGGGGCTGGGCATACGGTAAAGGCTTGATACAAAGAAAGCGGGGTCCTGTCCGTTTGGAGCATACATATCAAAGTGAGCGGGAACAAGAAGCTTTGCCTCCGAGCGTTCTGCAAGCAACAGCGCCTCTCCGACATCGAAATTACCTATAATATTATGCTCGTATCTGCGATAATAATCTCTTCCGTTTATCGGCATTATCATAATATCGCTTCCCTTTACACGCGCCTCAAGACCGTCGTAGGGACAGCAATCACCGCTATGATAAAGGGTTACCTCACCAAGCTCAAGACGATACCCGACCTCAAGGTAGCCGCCCATACCGTCCGGATGAAGTTCCTCATGCGCGGCGGGGATCGCAGTAAAGGATATTCCCTCGCAAAGCGACTCAGGGCGGTCACAAACCACACCGACTACACTTTCACCGGGAACCCCAAATGAGCATATAAGCTCGATTATTCCCGCCGGAACCACGTATTTAGCCTTGTTGTTAACCTTTGCTATTCCCGCGAGCGTATCGGGATCCGCATGATCGCAATGACCGTGTGTACAGAACACGTAGTCTATAAAATCCAGCTCCCATGGGTTGATGGGAACGGGATATCTGCGCTTCATTTGGATAGCATCGCCTTCATGATAGCGATCGACGTAATCAGAAAGATAACCGTCGATCAGAATATATTTTTCGCGAAACTTGATAATAAATCCAAGCTGACCGACGTAAAACAAAGCAAGCTGACCGTCCGAAAGACGGGTATTTAGTATATCATCCCTAAGCATGATTTAAACCTCTTTTATGAGTTTCCCGTAGATTTACCGCGTGAAACGGACTTATCCTATAGCGCTATCACTCGATATCGTCAACCACGGTCTCCGGAGGAACCAACAGCTCCTCGGGATGCCGCATATAATACTCCAGGGATTTGAGGGCACTGGAATAATAATGTCCGTCGGTTATGCGCTCATCCATTACCACAGTATAGTCCAGATATTTCTTTGTTCGCTCATTCCCCTCTCTGTCAACTATCTTCTCGCGGTACATGTTTCCGAAGGATATAAAGAGGGGAAGATCGCCGAAGTTATACAGGTGGTGATATATAGGGGGAATTCCAAGAGAGCCCAGGTTGGTTATAAAGAAGGATGCATGGAATGGAGAGACGCGGTGAAGCGCTTTGGGCATGATCCCCAGATAATCCATAAATCTAAGAAGCGCTACGAAGCCGCGAAAAACAATTGCGGGAAGAACAAAAAGCTTTCTTGTAAGACGGTCAAAGCTGTTTGTGTCCCCTGCCGACTTGGCGATAGCGATCTTTTCCTCCATTTTGTCATATACCTGCTCGATGGTGTCGGTAGGCTGGAAATTCACCTTTATGGTGCTCTCCTGAGCATTCAGCTCCATGCTTTTTTTCACCACCATGGACAGTGTTATCTCGGTACGCGAATATATGCGCTGTCCCGCTATAAATCGGTTGATAGCCGGCTTTTGCGAAACAGTGCGAACGTATGCCGCAACCAAAAGATGCATAAATCCCAGCCCACGAAGCTTCTCGCTGTCACTTTGCTTACATTTACGCAAAAATCTCTCAACCACGTCCATATCGACACGGCTTTTAAAATAGTTCTGGGAGTCACTGCGCTCCTTCATGATAAAAGGAACAGCATACATCATTGGAGGAAGGGTACGCAGTCTTCTGCCATTAAATCGGTCTCCGAGTCTTCTTTTGATCTTTCCGTTTTTATCTCTTTTGATTGCCATAAGGTATATTTCCTTTTTTAATTTATTTGGTTAGGTTATATTCTGTATCTCTTAAACTGCGTATCGGTCTTAGCATAGGTAAGAGGGATTATTCTTTCCGCGCCTGCCC
>JAFVTO010000033.1 GCA_017503165.1 Clostridia bacterium
CACCAAAACTGATCTATCTGGAAGCCGCACTTGTTCACGTAGAAATGGATGTTGCGCTTCTCGAAATAAGGAGTGCAGGTCTCCCAAACCGCGGTCTCGGGATGCAGAGCCTCAACCGCTTGCCACGCGCCGTAGCCAATACCTTTGGTGTGTTCCTCGGGAGAAACGAACAGGATCTCAAGCTCGTTGTGATGTGTTTCTTCGTTGATCTTCAGGATAACACCGCCAACCTTCCGTCCGTCAACTACAATGCGATATGTTTCGCTATCGGGTGAGTCGATGCAACGCTCGATTGTTTTGCGCGAGATGATTTCGCCGTCAAAATCAAGATGGTCGTCGCGCTTGCCGAATTCCTCGATCGCTCCGTACTTGAACGCCCATTGATTGTCAAGGATAAATTGCTCACGGTCATCTGCTGTGAGGGGAACGAGAGAAACTTTCGTGTTTTTCATAATTACCTCCAAAATAAAAAATAGAGCCTCGGCTATTGCTAAACAATAACCCAAGCTCACTTGGACACCTAATCCGGCATTACGGTACTACGGTACACAGCCTCCGGTGACGTATTAAATTTGCGCCGATTTGACCGCTAAAAGCAGTCAAATCGGCAATTTTGGTCGGAGTGACAGGATTCGAACCTGCGGCATCGACGTCCCAAACGTCGCGCGCTACCAGCTGCGCCACACCCCGAAATACTCAACAATCAAATTACAGCTAATACTCAGCAAGATGTCAATCCGCAAAACAAGTTCTACAACAACAAAACAAGTTTAACCGCAAGAATCCGCCCCACGTTAACCGCGGGGCGGATCTGTCAGTTCATTGTTTATGTACGTGGCATCTAAGAAAACCTCAATCACCAGTCACAAAGCGGTCCAATCTGAATCGAAGAATATCAGTTCTCAACAGGAAGATCAACAACGACCTTTCCGTACTCGTCAAACTCGTAGTATCTGACCTCGCCGGACTCGGTGGTTATGTTAGCGTTGCAGTTTATCATAAGGGTTCCACCAATGTCATTGCCCTTACCCTTGCGGAAATAGTACTTGTTGCCGTTGACCTCGAGCCAGCCCTTGTGCATGACTCCATTGGGATCAAAGTAATAACGCTCGTTATCAATTATCTTCCAACCGATCTGCATATCACCGTTCTCATAGTAGTAAACACCGCTGTCCTCTACCACGAAACCGTCCTTCTGCACCAAAGCAACGATCAGGACAACTATTATTGCAACGAGCAAAACTCCGCAAATCGCAGTCACGATCAGTTTCATCTTCTGGGAATCCAATTTGGTATTCGTAGCCATCTTTAGCACCTCCAATGCGTTACATTAAAAAACTACAATGATATTATATCGTATTTCGACTGATTATTCATACTTTTTCTTTGTATAAATTGTAAACAAACAATTAACGAGACTTACTTTTTATCCGAAAAATTTACAACTGTTCGGATCTTCTCAAACTCCTCCGGCGTAAACAGCCAATCCGCGGTTTTTGGCTTTCCGGTTTTTCTGAGCTCCTTATCCGCTATATCTTCCTTGTTCTCGCCGTTACCGGCGTTTTCTTCGGAGATAACGCCCTCATTTGCGCCATCGTCCGCCTTATCCTCAAGACTTTCGGTCTTATCCGCAGCATCATCCTCAAAATGTTGCTCCTCGTCATCCTCGGAAATGCTCTTTATCGCTCCGGATGACGATTTTGTGGCAATAACAACGATCTGTATAGAATCCTCAAGCTCGGGATCGAAATCTATTCCCCAGATTATCTTCGCGCTGGGTATCTGCTCGGTTATCATAGCAGATGTTGCTGTTATCTCCTCGAGCTGAACCTCCTCGTCCGCCGTAATGCTTATGATTATTCCCTCTGCGCTGGATATGGACGAATCCAACAACGGACTGGAAATAGCCTGCCTTGCCGCCACCTCCGCCTTGTCCGGACCGCTTGCAACACCTATACCGATATGCGCCTCTCCCGAATCCTTCAAGATGGCGGTAACATCCGCAAAATCCAGGTTAACATAGCTTTCCGTAGCGATAAGCTCGCATATACTTCTTACACTGCTGATAAGCACATTATCCGCTTCTGCAAACGCATTTTTAAACGAGATCGGAACCTTGGATATCTCTCTGAGCCTTTCATTGGAAACCACTATAAGCGCATCCACATACTGCTTCAATCTTTCGATTCCATCCTCAGCAACAGCTGATCTCTGCACACCCTCAAAAGCAAACGGTCTTGTAACCACCGCCACAGTCAGTATATGCATTTCCTTTGCAATCCTTGCGATCACAGGCGCAGCACCCGTTCCGGTTCCACCGCCCATTCCCGCAGTAATATACAGCATATCCACACCCTCGAGAGACCTTTTTATCAGCTCTCTGGACTCCTCTGCCGCTTCCCTTCCGATCTCCGGATTGGCGCCTGCTCCACGTCCTCTGGTGGTACTTTCTCCTATGGCAATTATCTCGTCGGCTTTTGAACGGCGTAATACCGGAATATCTGTGTTGACCGCTACAAGCGTAGCGCCGCGGATACCGGTCTCAACCATGCGATTCACCGCATTATTTCCGCCTCCGCCCACACCGAACACCTTGATGGTGACGATATTATCATTGTTGTCCGGCAGATTACTTATAACACCGCTCATCCTTTTTCTTCCTCTCTGAATGCTTGAACATTGAATAAAAAATTTCCGTTAGAAATCACGGGGCTCTGCGGTATCCGATACCGTTGCTCCCATGCGTGAAACCTGTCTTCACTTATTTATCTCATTTCTATCTTACACCTTATCAAAACTCATTTCAATAACAACGTCCAATTATTTCAGAAAAGTTTACAATTATTCTCAGCTCAGCACCACGCACGTCACGTTTTTATCTTTGAAATAGTACCTGCGAAGAATATAAAAATAATCACATTTGATCGCAAGAAGATTAAACCCTGCCCATTTAGCCGCACAAAAGGGATCCCTGCAAACTACGATAACCGGGTGATCGTACTCCTCAGCCTCCGCTATCGCCGCCCGCGCAAACAGAGGCATTTCCGAAAGCTCTGTAGACATGCTATCCGCCGTTGGCTTCCCTATTCCCTTGCCGGATCCTGCCGCATAAAAGCGCTCAGATGTGATATAGACCGTAATTTTTTCCGCTCCGTCAAGCCAGGGACGTACACTTGCGTTCATCCGAAAATATCTCCATATGCTGATGGCAGTAATTATCAATCCGACCGCAAGCAATATCGGCAGCATAAGCATTATCCCAGTGAATATCAAAAGAAGTATGGCGCTCTTTTCCAACAGCCCCACGATGACCACCGTTGCCTTGAGCACCGCGGTAAAAAGTGTATATTTTCTTATTTTGCCGTATACTCGTTTCGCAGCATTCCAAATTCCGCCGCTCCGTATCCTTCCCATTAGGAATTCCGCGTAAGTGGATGAGGATAAATAATCCTTTTCGCACATTCCTGTTTTTTTTCCCGACATTCACTTTTTCATCCTTTCCCTGTTTAACACTACATCACTTGACCTATCATAACACATAAAGTCCCCGGTAAACTGTATTATTCTTCCTTACGGATGTGACAGATGTGTTTTCCGTAAATTTACCGTGTTATCGCCGTCATATAATATTCCCATACTCTCCTCCGTTCATGTAGCAAGGCTTGCCGTTTCCACAGCTATCAGAAATCGCTCCAAGCTGAGATTGCTGCACAGCTCAGATATAGCGGGTGTTTCCGTCGCGACTGAAAAAGTTAGATTATCCTCCTTGACAAAATCTTTTCAGCAGTATATAATAGATATGGGGTATAGTTTCCCGAGCGGATTGACCGAAAAACAAACTGTACCGCAGTAAAAAACAATACAGCAGCTTAAACGCTGCTCTTTGACCCTTACGGACGCAGAGCCAAGGAAAGGATTCAGGTAATAATGGCAGACAAGGAAAACGCTATCAAAGCAACAACAGCGAAAAGTAAAAGAAAAAGCGCGGAAGAATACAACGAGCAAAGCATAAAATCTCTCAAGGGACCTGACAGAGTCCGAAAACGTCCTGCCGTCATATTCGGCTCCGACGGTCTCGACGGTTGTGAGCACGCCTTTTTTGAGATACTGTCAAACTCAGTGGACGAAGCCCGTGAAGGTTACGGAAAAACCATAATCGTCACCGCGTACAGTGATCTGTCGATAGAGGTAGAGGATTTCGGACGTGGAATTCCGCTGGGATTCAACCAAAGAGAAAACAGATACAACTGGGAGCTGGTCTTTTGCGAGCTTTACGCAGGAGGAAAATACGATAACAATACCAACGGCTCCTACGGATACTCCCTGGGCTTGAACGGACTCGGCGCCTGTGCTACCCAGTACGCATCGGAGTTTATGGACGTTCGCTCATACAAGAACGGAGAACTCTCGTCAATAAGCTTCCGTAAGGGCTTCCCGGTCACCGAGCTTTCTGTTGAGCCTTTGCCTACACGTGAGGCAAAGCGCACGGGAACGGTAATACGCTGGAAGCCTGACCTCGAGGTATTCACCTCCGTGACCATTCCAAAGGAACATTTTTCCACCACCATGCACAAGCAAGCGGTGGTAAATGCGGGCGTTACCTTCAGACTCAATTGGCAAAACGATGACGGAAGCTTTTCCACAGAGGAATACCTGTACGAAAGAGGCATACTCGACTACGTGACCGAGCTTGCAGGAGAGGACGCGCTCACCACCCCGGTATTCTGGCAGGACGAGGCGCGCGGAAAAGACCGTGACGATCTTAAGGAATACGATCTGTATATGTCGGCAGCCTTCTGCGTTTCCAACACGACGCAAGCACTGGAGTTTTTCCACAATTCCAGTTTTTTGGAGCACGGCGGCTCACCGAAGGAAGCCGTAAAGAACGCATTTCTGTACGCAGTGGACAAGTATCTGCGTGATAACGACAAGTATACAAAGGCTGACAAAGCGAAAAAGCTGCAATTTGAGGATATAGCAGACTGTCTTGTGGTGGTCACCAACTGCTTCTCCACTCAGACCTCCTATGAAAACCAAACCAAAAAGTCCATAAACAACGCCTTTATAACCTCGGCAATGACAGCATTTCTCAAAGCTCAGCTCAACCTTTTCCTAACTGAAAAGCCGCAGGAGGCAGAGAGATTTGTCAACCAGGTGCTTATCAATAAGCGTAGCCGTGAGCAGGCGGTAGAGGTACGTCTTTCAACTAAAAAGAAGCTGACCGGAACGATAGATATATCCAACCGCGTTGAAAAGTTTATAAACTGCCGCACCAAGGATCCCGACAAGCGGGAGCTGTATATAGTTGAGGGAGACTCCGCTATGTCATCCTGCAAGTTGGGGCGCGCCGCAGAATTCCAAGCGATAATCCCTGTCAGAGGTAAGACCATGAACTGCATGAAAAGTACCTATGACAAGATATTCAAGAGCGACATCATCACAGATCTGCTCAGAGTTATCGGGTGCGGAGTGGAGCTGGACCAGAAGGTTAAATCAGATATAGCGGCTTTCGATCCCGAAAAGCTGAACTGGAGCAAAATAATAATCTGTACCGATGCCGATGAGGACGGATTTCAGATCAGAGCCCTTCTCCTCACGTTATTCCACCGTCTGATGCCGTCCCTTATCAAAATGGGAAGGGTGTATATTGCTGAATCGCCGCTTTTTGAAATAACCGTAAAGGACGATATCTATTTTGCCTACAACGAGCGGGAAAAGGCTCAGATACTTGCGCGAATCGGAGATGCCAAATACACTCTGCAGCGCTCCAAGGGACTTGGTGAAAACGAAGCCGAAATGATGTGGCAAACCACAATGAACCCTGCCACCAGACGCCTTATTCAGGTAACGGAAGCAGACGTTGCCGCAACGAACGAGGTCTTTGATATTCTGCTCGGAGACAACATCCAGGAGAGAAAGGTATACATTGCCGAAAACGGACATAAATATCTTGCCGCGGCAGATTTTTCATAATAAAACGAGATTTTTAAAATGATTAATAATTTCAGTTACGTATACGGTGCCGCAGGAAGCGGCAAAAGTCATAAAATAACTGCCGGAATACTCGCTTCTCTGAAAAAGGGAAAGCGAGTATTTCTGGTTGTACCCGAGCAGGAGGTAATGATCGCGGAGCGCCGGGTAGCTGATGCCGCTGATTCCGGCAGCAGCCGCGTATCCTGCGAGGAGCTGAACGTCGTCAGCTTCCGACGGCTGGCAAATCTCCTTTTCAGAGCCTACGGAGGACTAAGCTACTTCAGCCCCACCGACGGAGCAAAATCAGTAATAATGTGGCAGGTGACAGAGGAGCTTTCCCCTCAGCTCAGAGCCTACGGAGGAGTTCACGACCGCTCTTTTTCTGAAATGATGCTTTCCGCCTGCAATGAGCTGAAGCGCTCCGGCGTATTCCCTCATTCCCTTGAACTGGCATACAACAAGCTCTCAATTGACGATCCCCTGCGAGATAAGCTTCACGACCTTGCACTTATTGCCTCCGGCTACAGCGCCATGCTTTCGGGTAACTATACTGATACCGCAGATGATGTTACGCGGCTTGGCGAGCTTCTGGCAAAGCACAGCTTTTTCAACGGATGTGACGTATATCTGGACTCCTTCAATGGCTTCACTGGAGCCGAGCTCACAGTTTTATATCATGTTATAAGACAGGCAGACTCGCTGACAGTGGCGCTTTGTATGCCCGAGCCATTGCCGCCGGTCGGATTTGAAACAGTAAAAAACACCCTTGCCTCGCTCATGCAGCTTTGCGCCGATGCAAAAATACCGAAAAACTGTATTTACCGGTTCAAAACAGAGCGTTCCGAAGAATATTATCCCCCTGCCCTTATCAAGCTTGAAAGGGCTGCCAGATATATAACCTCGCCTGCCGAGGATATTTCTCCGCTCACAGAGGAAGAGCTTTTTTGCGGTAATTTCCGACCTTCCGTCAGCATTATCCGTCCTACCGACGATTTTTCCGAGGCGGAATACGCCGCTACCGTGATACTCTCGCTTGTTGAGCGCGGTGCCCGATACCGCGACATTGCGGTGGTCGGGCGAGGTATTGACAGACTGAACGGCATCCTTGATCCGGTCTTTGCAAAATTCGGAATTCCATTCTTTATGTCGGTGCGCCGTCCTATTGCATCTGCCCCCATCTTCCGTGTCATACTCCATGCGCTTGAAGTACTTGACGGAGGGTGGAAGGCGGAGGATATCATGAGTTATCTTAAAACCGAGACGGTTGGAGCAGATATTGACGATATCTGCGACCTGGAGCGCTATATAACCATGTGGGAGCTTTCGGGAAGGGCGTGGACCTCTGATTCCGAATGGAGCATGAATCCCGACGGATATACCGACACACTTTCTCTTGAGGGAGCTGAGTTTCTTGAACGTATAAACAGGCTGAGAGTGTCCGTGCGCGACCCTCTCATGCGACTCTCCGATGCCTTTTCAGAAGCACAAAGAGGAAAGGTGAACTTAAGAAACGGCTGTTCGGCAGTATATGAGTTTCTTCAAAGCACAGGGATAGCCGCTCACTACGGTGCCGAGGGATCGGACGAGGAGGTCACCGCATACAACACCCTGATGGATATGCTGGACATGCTTGTACACGTAGGCGGTGATATTCCCGTAAATCCCAGAGTTCTCAAAGGAATACTCACGATGGCAGCGGAAAAAACAGATTACGGCTCTATCCCGGAGACCGCGGATACCGTAACCGTAGGAGATGCCGCCCTGCTCCGCGCAGGAAGCGTAAAGCACGTCATCATGCTTGGTTGTATAGACGGTATCTTCCCCCGCGCGGTCAGCGACGACAGCTTTTTCTCAGATACCGAAAAGGAACGTCTGTCGGAATACGGAATAAACACCTCCCCCGGCACTGA
Organism: Clostridia bacterium; assembly: GCA_017503165.1. Lineage (GTDB taxonomy): Bacteria > Bacillota > Clostridia > Oscillospirales > CAG-272 > SIG673. Next base: position 7,884 of record JAFVTO010000033.1, read on the forward strand.
TATAATGTACGATGACGAATTATTCTACTTTTACCGCGCCGCATCCTCACCTTCCGTTACCCTCTCTGTTTCATGCCCTGTTCAGGATGCGTCCGGAAATGAATACCAGCCCTCTGTCGGCTTTAACGCCATAAAGAGACTGCTCATCCCCGATGACAAAACAGAGCCGCCGAGATACCCGGAGGATCTCAACCTTGAGGACAGAGCCTTTTCCATGGCTAACGCTACAGAGCTTGCCCGAGTATACGCGGGAACTGCCGAGGGAAACGCCTTGCGCGAGGCATTGAGCGAGCTTGGCGAGAACGGTCCCGAATCGGAAATTAAATGGATCTCTCAGCCCAATGCGCGTGTCTCACGCAGTACTGCCGAGGCACTTTTCGGCGGGGATATCGCCCTGACACAGTACCGCCTTGAAAGCTTCTCGCTATGCCCCTTCAAATACTATTCCAAATACGTGCTTGATCTTGGCACCCAAAAGAAAGCAGACTTCTCTTCAGCAGACGTGGGTAACTTCATACACCGCGTGCTTGAGAGGGCTGTATCGGAGCTTTTCGACCAAAACGGTCTTAAGGAAAACGCCTCCGACACAGACTTGGATGCGCTGCTCCGCGAGATAATAGCCGAGGTGGTTCGGGGGATGCTGGGAGACAACGCACTTTGCTCTGCCAGACTTTCCGCACTGATAGAAAGGCTTCGCAGGTCATCCGCTATTCTGGTGCGCTCGCTCATAGATGAATTCAGCAAAAGCAAATTCGTTCCGTCTTTTTTTGAGCTGAATATCGGCGGTGACGGTGTCCCGCCCTTCAAGATCCCCCTTTCCGACGGCACGTCTATATACATTTACGGAAAAATCGACCGTGTCGACACATATAAGCAAGGCGACGAGGTTTACGTCAGAGTCGTGGATTACAAAACCGGCACAAAAAAGCACTCACTGACAAAGATAGAAAAAGGTCTTGATATGCAGCTTCTTCTCTATCTTTTCGCAATCTGGAAGGCAGAAAAGGACCGTCTTCCGGGAATACTCGGAGATAGCAAGCATGTCTTTCCTGCCGGCGCATTATACCAGGATTCCACCTTTCCCACAGTCACCCGAGAGCAAATGCCCGAAAGCCCGGAGCAAGCCCTCTCCGACGGGCTAAAGGAGCTCAAGCGAACGGGACTTGTTCTGAACGACCCCGAGATTCTTGCCGCCATGGAGAGTGAGACCGGAGAATATCTGCCAATAAAAAAGAGCAAGGGTGTTCTTTGCGCCAACGCCAATTCCGAGCTCAGGACCCTCGAAGAAATGGGAGAGCTCGCCGATAAGATCACGGATATACTTTCCCAGATAGGACACAGAATGCGCTCCGGGCGCGCCCAAGCCGGACCGAGAGTATCTGAAAAGCCCAGTGAATATTGCGATTTCCGCTCATTTTGCCGAAGCGGAAGGATCGAGCGGTAACACTATATGAAAGGAAGGGGCAGAAATTGAAAGAAACGATAAGCTGGACACCCGACCAGGAAAACGCAATCATTCTTCGTCCGAATAAAATGCTTGTATCCGCTGCGGCAGGCTCGGGCAAGACTGCGGTTCTGGCAGAAAGAATAATACGCAGGCTGACCGATCCGGGAGAAGATGCGGATATCTCCCGCTTTCTCATCGTAACATACACCCGCCTTGCCGCTGCCGAGCTGCGATCCCGTATCGGCAAAAAAATGCGTGAGGCGGCGGAAAACGCGGATTCTGCTACGCGCAAGCGGTTAGCCAAGCAGTGTTCAAGGCTGGGAAGCGCTCAAATAAGCACTATCCACAGCTTTTGCGCCACCTTAGTAAAGCGTAATTTCCAACGCCTCTCTCTTCCCGCCGCACTCAAGGTTTGCGAGGAGGCGCAGGCAAACGAGCTGAAAACAGGAGTAATGGAGCAGCTAATAGAACAGGCTTATGCAGGAAATTTCGCTCCTATTCTGGATTTTATATCCTTTTCCGACAATTTCGTAACCACCAAGGACAAGGATCTTCAGAAAAACCTGCTTCGCCTTTATGAGAGGGTAATAGGACTGCCACGGGGATTTGAAAAATGGGAGGAGACCGCCGAGCTTCTGCGCTCCGATACCCCTTTTCTCGATACTCCCTGGGGAGAGATACTATCCACCGAGCTGCTCAGAATAATAACCTACGCCGAGAAGCAGTACGCATATGTCAAAGAGCTTCTGAGCGACGATAGCTTTTACCGGGAGAAATATTATCCGGTCATAGACTCCGATATGCAGACGGCAAGCATACTGAAGGAGCTGCTCAAAAATAAAGACCTTTCCGCCCTTTCGAATTACTTTTCACAAATAAAGTTCACAAGCTTGCCGAAAGTCTCGGGAAAAAACGTCACTCCACACGGACTGTACTTCAAGGATGAGGTGCGCAAATTTTTCAAGGACGAGATAACCAAGCGACAAAAGCTGACACCCTGGTCACTTCATTGCGACGAAGACGGCGGTGAAGCGGCGGAATTGAGAGCAATGCGGCTGCGAAGTGCCGATATTGCCCTCTCACTTATCGCGTTTTTGAGAGAATTTCATAAAAGGTACTCCGCAGAAAAGGAGCGATTGGGGCTTCTGGATTTTGCCGATCTTGAGCAGCTCACATACAAGCTGCTGTATAATGAGGACGGAGGCTATACGGAGCTGTGCCGCGAGGTAAGCCTTTCCTTCGATGAGATATTCGTCGATGAATTCCAGGATGTAAACCCAATGCAAAGCAGCATTTTCAATGCCATATCCCATGCGAGCAGGATCTTCCAGGTCGGAGATATAAAACAGAGCATATATGGATTTCGCGGCGCCGAGCCGGATATTTTCGCAAGCTGTCGCAGAGCCTACACCACACTGGATGCAGACAAGCCCGAAACCCGCAACGCGGAGGAGCTTACCGTATTTCTTTCGGCAAATTTCCGTTCTCTTTACCCGGTCACCGCCTTTGTAAACCGAATTTTTGACGTTATCTTCCATACTCCCGATGATTACGTGTCATCAGAACAACGCATTCCCTATTCCTCATCCGACCGCCTTGTCTGTTCAAGAAACGATTCATTCGAAGCTAACGGCATCACCCCCAAAAGGGATTGTCCACCGGTTGAGCTTCTGCTCATAAACACACCAAAGACGAACAGTAACGCAGATCGTTCCTTCTCGAACTATGTCTCTCCGGACGATGAAGATGAAGACATAAATAAAACAGAAGCCGAATGCAGAGTCATCGCGGACAAGATTACCGCGCTTATTCAAGATGGGGTAAACGGCGGAGATATCGCGCTTGTGGCAAGATCTGCAAAGCACGTGGCGTACATCGAGCAATACTTGCTTGAAAAGGATATCACCGTCGCAAACGGTAAGGGCGCCAAGCTTGCGGATATGCCGGAGGTTCTCCTTGCGCTTTGTCTTTTGTCCTGCGTTGACAATCCTCACCGTGACGTAAAGCTGGCTGGCGCGCTCAGAAGTCCGGTCTTCGGAGTAACCCTTGACGAGCTGATACAGATCAGGCGCTTCAAAAAAGAAAAGGGAGTATCGCTTTATTCCGCGCTCTGTGCCTTTACCGAAAAATACGACTACTCCAAGGGCAGGCGCTTCATCGACTTTATCCAAAGGATCCGCAGATTTTCAGCATCCCAGACCGCTTCACGTGTCCTCTGGCAGATATACAGCGAAACCGACTTTTTCTCCGTGATCTACGACTGCGGAAAAACCGACGGTGTCCATGCCGCCGCAAGGCGCGCAAACCTTATCAAGCTGCATCATCTCGCCTCGGAGCGAGAAAACGTGGGCAGCGACGGTATCTATACGTTTCTCCGTCGCTTTGAAAAAATGGCAGAAAGCGATAACGCTCCTACTGCATCCTTTGTAAGCGATGCAAGCACGGTAAGGATCTTTACCACTCACGGCTCAAAGGGCTTGGAGTTCAAATACTGCTTTGTATGCGGGCTCGGGCACGATCTTGAAAAAAGTAAAAACCGTGAAAACTCCTCAGACACAGTTTGCGACAACGAGCTGGGTATCGCCACCAGGCTAAGAGATACCACCGGTATAATAAAAACAGATACCCCCATAAGAAGGGCTATAGCTTCGAAAATGAAGTACACCCAGTTTGAGGAGGAGCTTCGTATTCTTTATGTCGCGCTTACCCGAGCCAAGGCAAAGCTTTACGTTTCAGCGGCAGTGGAGGATGCGCAAGCCCTTGAAGCCAAAGCGCGATCTGCCGCAAAATTTCCGGAGCCATATACGTTTTTCCGTTTGAAACTGCCTATTGAATGGATCCTCACCGCGCTTTATGCCGAGCTGCCAAGTGCAGCTGTGCTTCCGCCGGAAATGCTATGTTTTCGCCGCATAGAGGCTGCAGAATATTCCAATACAGCAACGCTCCCCTCCGATAACGGCGACGATAATGCGGCAGATCCCGACAAAATCACCGAAAGCACCGACGAACAGAGCCCCTCTGCAGACTCTTTTCCACACGTTACCGACTCAGCGCTCAAAGAAAAGCTCATTGAGCGATTCACCTCCCAATACAGATTTAAGGAAGCGGCAAGCATACCCGCAAAGGTGTCGGTATCAAGGCTGTACCCTTCGTTGCTTGACGAGGACGAGGATGAGCCAATTGCTCCATCGTTCAGCACTGAAAGCTTATCCGCAATCACCTGTGAATTAACGGAGAATGGTGAAGGTAACGGACAGCTAAGCTTTGATACATCACCATCATCCGGCTTAAAGCCGCGTAACAAAGAGGCTAAATCAAGGAGTCTCAAGGTTCCACTCTTCACCCTCGGAAGCGAGCCCATAGGAGTACGTCAAAGGCTTGAATCCATAGATATACCGCAAAATTACCGCGTTATTTCCGAAAAAGATGTCAGAGATAACGCTTCACCGGCAGAGATAGGAACCGCTACCCACCTGTTCATGCAGTTCTGCGATTTTGAAAACACCGAAAAAAACGGGATCGAAGCGGAGATAAAACGTCTGTGCGACGAGCGCTTTATTCTTCCGTACCACGCCGCGCTGATAGACCGACTACTCCTCAAAAGATTTTTTTCAAGCACCACCTACACAGAAATGCGTTCATCATCACGGCTTCGCAGAGAGGTCAGATTTAATACCCGACTTCCCGCCTCCATGTTCACCGAGAACAAAGAAACCGCCTTGTCCTTAAAGGAAGAGACGGTTCTTGTCCAGGGAGTGATTGACTGCTATTATGTCGGTACCGACGGAAGCCTTACTCTGCTTGACTACAAGACAGACAGTTTCCCCCCGGGCATGAGTGAAAAAGCCATCACCTCAATCCTGAAAAAGCGACATTCACTGCAACTTTCCTATTACAGAACCGCCTTGGAGCGTTTGCTTCTTCAACCGGTTGACAAGACGGTTATCTTTTCCTTTGCGTTGGGAAAAGCAATCCCATTGAAGCTCTGAAAGAAGCTCGGAAATATAAAAAAGCACTTATGACAACAGGCTGAATGATGCCGTTATCATAAGTGCTTTTGTATATTGCTTCATTCGTAACGCGTCGGCTACGCAGTTCAGATAAGAACAAAATCCGGCAGATCCATAAGCATATATATCTCCGAGGTGCCGTCGGCGTAGGTTAGAACTCCAAAGAGCTGCGGGCTCTCTGTATCCGCGTCAATATCATAGCGGAAGAGTCCGTCGTTTTCCATTATTTTGTATGTAACAAGATAATAACTGGGCTCTGCATTCTCCACGTAATCGAAATTCGGGTCCTCATAGTCGTATTCCCGAACGAAAATGTCATATATCTTCTGCATCGGAAAATCCTCGAATGGCTTTTTTTCCTCGCCGTCGAAATAATCATCCCGAAACAAGCCGTTCACCGCCTCATGATCCCCGTGCTTGACGTAATCG
>JAFVTO010000034.1 GCA_017503165.1 Clostridia bacterium
AGAGGTTTGCCGAAGCACTTGGAATTGCTCAGGAAAGATCGGGATGCAAGACAAATTATTATATTACAAACCCATCTTTCGACGGTAATTGCGCTTCATCTTTCTCATGTGCCCCATCATCATCAAATGACCATGGCTGCGAAGGTGACTCTAAGCCCACATTAAGTACCTTCCCAACCAGATCCCGCAGTGCCTATTACAACAACAAGCGACCGTACTGACTGCATTTTCACCATTTTTCGCCCATAAAACCCAACAGCCCTCAGATTTCGACAGAACCGAAATCTGAGGGCTTTCTTTTTTTAAGATCATTTCAGAAAATTCGTCAACCAACGAAGAACACATTCCGTATTTTCCTCAGAATATTCCACCTCAGCCGAGTATCTTCGCACCAAATCGGCAATAATGCTTTCATCAGGCTTCACCTTCTTTGCTAACATACCGCACAAAAGCATTATCAGCTCCGTCCCAATAACCGAAAACAGTACCCTTTCCCAAAAGTCACCGTTCCATACACTGTCTGCAGTATGCCGATAAACAAAATATACCGCGATCTGCTCGAAGGCAACATCCAGCTCATTGGGAAGCACAGGCATAAATCCCTCTTCCGCTTCAGTGCCGTTGCGCTCAAGCTGCTGCTTCAGCTCCTGAAGTAGCAGCCTCCATTCCGGATCAAGGCATTCAAGCTCATAAAAGAAACCTATTGTTTCCACTGCACACATTCCGTGCTCAGTACGGCACACCGAGCTCTTCAATGCTTCAAGTCTTTCGGCAATAGGAACATCTCTGTTCTGAAGCACCCCAAGCACCTGTTCCCTCAACTCAAAAAAGGTTTGCTCCCCGGTATCGCACACTTCATTTTCACCGTCGGCGGTGAGCAATCGCATTCCCACCTTTTCTTTATGACAAACAACAAGCTCTGCAGCTGCTTCGCAGGAAAGACCTATCCCCATTTCTATTCTGTCTGAGAAGAAATTTCTGTATCTTGGATGATATCTGCATATTTCGCAAAGACAATCCTCGCCCTTTTCAATTATAATATCGCAAAGTCCGCTGTCATTCAGAAAAGGGCATCTTTCATTTCCGTCAAGCACAAACCGATATGCGCCGTCTTCACTTGCAATACATTCACGCAACCGTTTTCCAAGCTTCCCTTCCATTTTACTGTATCTCTGATAGGACTCTTCGTCAATATCTATTTCCCATCCAACACAGCAGCTATGCATACATTTATCCGCTTTGCACGCAAAGCTGTTATAATAATCAGGAACGTATATATCCATGTCTTTCCCCCACTGCTTATTACCGCATAAGTTTACCACACAATCCTCGGTTTGTCAAGGCATCTCAAATTTAAAAATACATTCCCCAAAAAGTAAAATGATTATTAAAACCATTGACTTAAACTGTGATATTTGGTAGAATATCACAGAACGAAATAAGGATGACAAGGGTTCGCCCGGAGCCTTATGACAATAAAGAAAACACTATATAACCAACATTGAAAGGAAAACCGTTCGGAAATGAAAAAGCAGTTTAAAACAGAATCCAAAAAAATGCTCGACATGATGATCAACTCTATATATACCCATAAGGAGATATTTCTCCGCGAGCTGATCTCCAACGCAAGCGATGCAATCGACAAGCGCTACTACCGTTCTCTCACCGACCCGTCCCTGGGGCTGGAGAAGGATGACTACAGGATATTCATTGCCCGCGATAAGGATGCGCGCACCCTTACAGTAACCGACAACGGATGCGGCATGACCTCGGAGGAATTGGAAAAGAATTTAGGCACGATAGCAAAAAGCGGCTCCGGAGAATTTAAAAAAGACAACAAACAACCTGATGACATCTCTGTAATCGGACAATTCGGAGTGGGCTTTTATTCCGCCTTTATGGTCGCAGACAGGATCACTGTGCGCAGTCGGGCTCTCGGGTCAGACACCGCAAGCATTTGGGAATCAGAGGGTGTTGACGGATATACTATTAAGGATTGCGATTACAGCCGGATCGGCACAGAGATAATCATTCACCTAAAGGCGGATTCGGAAAACGAGAAATACAGTGATTTCCTGGAGGAATACAAGCTCCGCGAGCTCATCAAGAAGTATTCCGATTATATCCACTATCCAATCGTGATGGAAACCGAGGACAGCAAGCTGAAGGAAGGGACCGGAGTTGACGGAAAGGACCCCGAATACGAAACCGTAACACAGCTTGAAACCATGAACAGCATGATACCCCTCTGGCACAGAAAGCCTTCTGAGATCACAGCAGACGAGTATAACGGCTTCTATACGGAAAAATTCTACGATTATACTGCTCCCGCCAAAGTAATACACTTCCGCACCGAGGGAACCGTGACATACGAAGCTCTTTTGTATGTCCCCGCCAAGGCACCCTTCAATTATTACTCCAAGAATTTCGAAAAGGGCTTGCGTCTTTATTCAAACGGCGTAATGATAACCGACAAATGCGAGGAGATGCTCCCCGATTATTTCAGCTTTGTCCGCGGTCTTGTGGACAGCCCTGATTTCACTCTTAATATATCCCGCGAGACACTCCAGCATGACCATCAGCTGAAGGCTATAGCAAAGAACGTGGAAAAGAAGATCAAAAACGAGCTTGCAAAGATGCTTGAATCTGACCGTGAGAAATACGAGGATTTCTTCAAGGAGTTCGGACTGCAGCTCAAATACGGTCTGTATTCCGACTACGGAATGCACAAGGATGTTCTGAGCGACCTTCTTCTGTTCAAGTCTTCCTTTGAAAAGAAGTATGTTACTTTAAAGGAATACGTTTCACGTATGCCGGAGGATCAGAAGAAGATATACTACGCCTGTGCAGATACCGTTGATTCAGCCGAGCTTCTTCCGCAGACAGAAGCGGTAAGAAACCGCGGATACGAGGTTCTGTATTTCACCGATGACGTTGATGAATTCACCATACAGACTCTGTTCAAATACAGCGATAAGGAATTTGCAAATGTTTCCTCGGAAAGCGCCGATCTTTCAACCGACGAGGAAAAGGAAGCAATCAAAAAAGAAAATGACGGAAGCAAGGATCTGCTCACCTTCATTAAGGAGAGCATAGGGGATGGCGTAAGCTCCGTCCGCTTTACCTCCAATCTCGGCTCTCATCCCATCTGTCTTTCCAGCGAGGGGGGGATTTCCACGGAAATGGAAAAGGTTCTCGGAAAGATGCCCGGAAACGAAGCCGGATTTGCTCCCAAAGCAGAGACCGTTCTTGAGATCAACCTTAACCACCCCATTGCAGACACCATGAAGAAGGTATACGCAGAGGACCACGACAAGGCAGCAAAGTACTCCAAGGTGCTGTATGCCCAGGCGCGTCTTATCTGCGGTCTTCCCATACAGAATCCTTCTGAGCTGAGTTCGCTCATCTGCGACGTTCTTTCTTCCAACTGACAACCCCACGGCAAAAGGTAAATACCGCCAATCTCTCCGAAAGGATAAGCACATGAAAATCACCGTTCTTGATGCCGCCACATTAGGCGCTGACCTCGACTTGTCTTTTCTGTCAGAGCTGGGAGAGGTAACAGTATATCAGTCGACCGCTCCGGATAAGGTATCGGAAAACCTGGGCGATTGCGAGGTCACCGTCATAAACAAGGTAAAACTGGGCGCTTACAATCTCTCCACAAACACCTCGCTGAAGCTGATCTGCATAGCCGCTACGGGCTACGATAACGTGGACGTTGAATATTGCCGCTCCAAGGGGATCGGAGTCTGTAACGTAATCGGATATTCCTCAGACTCAGTAGCACAATTCACTCTTGCCTCGGCGCTTTCCCTTGCCACTAACCTTACTCCGTTTTGCGATCACGTTTTTTCCGGTGAATACACCCGAAGCGGAATACACAACTGCCTCACCCCGGTATTTCATGAGGTAGCCGGAATGACCTGGGGAATCGTTGGGCTTGGAAACATCGGAAAAGCGGTAGCGCGTGTAGCATCGGCTTTGGGATGCAGAGTCATCGCCCACAAGCGATCCCCTGACCCGGATTACGAATGTGTGAGCATGGATGACCTTTGCAGACGCTCTGACATTATATCGTTGCACACCCCGCTCAATGACGGTACTCGCGGTATTATCAGCCGTGAGCGAATACAGCTAATGAAGAAAAATGTTATCCTCATCAATGCTGCCAGAGGTGCAGTGGTAGACGAGGATGCGGTCACCGATGCAGTGATTAACGAAGACATTGCGGGATTTGCATCCGACGTATATTCAGTGGAGCCCCTTCAACCGACCTCTCCCTTCAACAGGCTTCTTGGAAAAAAGAACGTGATCCTCACGCCACACATGGCATGGGGATCATACGAATCCAGAGTCCGCTGTCTGAAGGAGATTTGCAAAAACATCAATGCATTTTTCTCAGGCGAACCGCGAAATCTGCTATGATTCAGAGGGGTAGCTAACTGTACCCGAACGATTGTTCAACAAACACCGATCATAACTAAAAAACTCCTTGGCATGAACCGACTCTATCAGGTCCGCCAAGGAGTTTTTTACGTGAAAGAAAAATTCATATTAAACCGATGTGGGAAACTCCACGTGCTTCAAAGTCATTTCAACACGGTCGGATATTTTCACCGTTCCCACTTCGAATATTGTCGTGTGAAGCTTATCCTTTATAGGAGCAGTCCAGCAGTCAGCAATTGAACCGATCCCCTTTGCCATGCCCAGAACAGAGCCGACTGTTGCGCCGTTACAATCGGTATCAAAACCGGTTTCTACCGCCATACAAACGGTTCTACCGTAATCCCCTTTGCCGTACAGTAACGCCGCGGCAACCACCATTGCGTTGGAGATAGTGTGACACCAGCCGTGTCCCGTATATTCGTTCCATTGACTGTGGATCATCCCGAAGCATTTTCCCTCGCTTAATCCATTTCTCCAAGCATCAAGAACCTGGTTTACCGCCTCGTACAGCCTGGATTTTTCGGGGATCTGCGCCAAGCCACCTCTGATAATACTTTCAATATCTCCGGTTTTTGCCGCGCAGGCAAGCATAGCTGCCACCCACATCTCCCCATATATGCCGTTTTTTATATGAGATATGGAAGCGTCACGAAATGCCATATCTGCGGCAAGCTCGGGGTTTCCGGGGTTTATGTATCCGAAATAATCTCCCCTTATCTGAGCGCCTATCCACTCTCTGTATGGATTTTTGTATACCGCGGAATCCGGAGGCTCATATCCCTTAACGAAATTACAGAACGCAACACGCTCAGCTGTGCAGTACGCATCCTTGGGCTGATACATGAGCCATGCCCTGGAAACATCGTAGGGAGTAAAATCTCTGCCGAATTTATCCACTATGAGCTGAGCGAGCACAACGTAGTTGGTGTCATCGTCCACCGGCATGCCGTCCACCTTATCCGCGTAACATCGGGAGGCGAAACGGAATTTATATTTATCGCACGCGCCGTTCTCTATATCGCTGTGCAATATGTACCTGTGCATCGGATAGTTTCCCGACTCCTTAAGGAACGGTACAAGCTCATCGGTGTGTATCCCTTCAACCGTTTTCCCGAGAAGACAACCGCATATTCTGCCCATCCATGCACCCATAAGCTTATCGCGGAAGCTTCCCTTTTCCACCGCCCCGTCGACCTCAAAGGGCTTTCGCTGAGCTCTTATTTCATCAATGTCGGACGGCTCAACGTACTTGTATCCTTTAACGGTATCTGCCTCTTCCACAACGCCGAAGAGGACCTCTCCCAGCTTTTCCTTGATCTCCCCCTTAGGAAGTCGGCTTACGGCAGAAAACACGTCCTTATACTGTGAAATATCAAGTCCTTGCTCAATTGATTGCTGATATTCCACGTTTAATTCAGATGAATACGACTCCCAGTTATGTATATTCGCGTACTTGGGCTGAAGCTTTTTGTTGAATTTCAGTTCTTCTGTCAGCC
>JAFVTO010000035.1 GCA_017503165.1 Clostridia bacterium
ACGCCGTGCCACCTCCCTCTCGGAGGGAGGCTTTTCGTTAGCTCCATTATATCACAAATCGGCAGAGAAAACAAATGTTTTCTCTGCCGATTTTCTGTGCCTTCAATTTCCTCGTTAAGGACAACAGAGAAAACGGTCTTTTTTATTATTTAAGCCAAGCGGGATTATTATCCTTAAATATCCTTAAGAGGAATATATTACAATGAAATTTTCCATTATAAAAAGACCGCTTGGCAAAGCGTGATGTTCTTATCGGAGAAATTATAAATTGGTTTGTTTATATTTGCTCCGCCGTAAACAAATAATTAACCCCGACAGATTTTTAGGTCTGTCGGGGATTGTTGTACTGTTTGATAAATTGGAATTTGACTGCATTACACCTCGTTATTATAATATTTGATTATCAAATCAGGAATATCCTTAGCGACCTCACGGACTTCAAAAAGCTCATGTTCCCAAATATATATTGCCGAGGCATCCGTTTCGCCATTTGGAAGCACACGATAGCAGTAATAATCACCGCAACCATTTGATGCAAAATAAACGAAACGATTTACTTTTTCTTCAAATTCGTCCGGCTCGAGATATTCTGCGAGAATTTCTCTGTTTCTCTTTACTTGTGCGACGATTTCATCTGCAGAAAGCAAAAACCAATGGTCTCCATTCGTTTCTCGTAATAAGGCTTTTAATTCTTCCGGGAAGGTAAAGCCTACATACTTCTCCGCCTTCTTAATCTCTTTTTCGGGGCAAGGTTCTTGCAACATAGCCCAATTATGCCCATCTATTAGTTTTCCAATAAGTTCTCTATACATAGCAAATCTCTCCTACAAATTCTTATCGTTCTGTTTTATCGCCAGTTTCGCCTTTGTATTACGGCGTTGCTTGCGACGCGGGCTTCGGGCAAAGCCCATACCCCTAAAGTGGCGCGCGTCTTAAGGCTCTCCCTTTGGGAGAGCTCCCGCGATAGCGGGTGAGAGGGTAGTCGTTGCAACAATTTGCCCTCTCCGTCGGCTACGCCGCCACCTCTCCCAAAGGGAGAGGCTTTTCGTTAGCACCATTATAACACATATCGGCAGAGAAAACAAGTTCTCTGCCGACATTTTGTGCACGCAAATTCTCCGTTAAGAGTATCACGCCAAGTGCTTTTTTCTTTTCTGTTGGAAGGTATTCCTTTATAATCCGTCAGACCTCCCACTCCGTAAAGGAGTTATCAGCGACAAATTCCATTACCTTGTCCTTGAGTACAGTGTATCTTACAAAGGAAGGAGAAAAATCCCGTTCAAGAGCGGACAGGGATTCATAGCCGTACATTACGACGTATTTTTGCGCTCTTTCCTCATATTCGTTATCGGTAAGCTCAAGACCGTTTGACCTTGACAGGCAATATACCATCGTTTCCTCCTTGGTGTACGCCTTGGCGAATTCATCTGCTTTGATGTGGAAGGCGGAAAGCTCGATAAAGAATTTTCTTTTTATGTACGACTCCAGAGTCAGCTCCTCCTCTACGGCGAGGTTGGTATAGTATTCGATGAAATCCAGGGTATGCTCGTTCAGCTCGCTTGCGGGATAGGATACCATCTGAGATATTTCCACCAATTCATCCCATACCGCTTGATAGAAGCCCTGCTCCGTAACCGCGCGCTCGTACTCGGCTACAGTCGGATACGGTGTGTGCGTGCTGACAAATTCGTCGTTAAACTCGGGGAGAGTCAGCGAGTAGGCATAGGATACTGTGAAAATGAACACTACGTTTTGGCCTGCCAGCGAGGTTATTCCGTAATTAGCGGGCAAAGCTACACGCACCTCCGTTGGAGTTGCGGTGGATGGCGGTGTGGCAAGAATGGCGCTTTCAAGCGCGGCGGGATATTTTCCTCTTCCCAGTACGATGTGGCAATCCGTATCCTCAAGTACAGGCGCGGCAGTGCCCTTGTTCTGAGAGTTGTATATCTCCTCGGTATAACACTTGTAGCTCACCACAGCTATATCTCCCACCTTCAGATTTCGGTCTGTTATCGGGGCTGAGGGTGTTGCATGTGAATTGATCAGCTCCTGCTTGCTTTTTTCCATATACTCCATAGCAACGCCAGCGCTTATGCTGATCTTTGTATAATCACCGAATTTTATATACTCATCCAGATCGTAATCGTAAGGAGTGCTCCCGCAGGCTGTAAGCGAGAAGAGCATAGCTATAAGCAGCGCGGCAGAGAGAGTTCTTTTTATTTTTGTCGTTTTCATCGAAATCCTGTCCTTATCATTTTCAGATCTTTCGTCCGGTGTCTGTATAAATCCGAAAATACAGGGTACAATATTTTCCAGACATACCGACGGTAAGATATGTATTATTATAGCATATCTCTCCCGTATTTGAAAGGGAGTTATACTATAATTTACAATTTTTATAATGACATTTAACATTCGAACCCCGCGTATACCGTCTCGGAGTGGCGGATATATTGAAAAAAGTAATGAAAAAATGAAAAAGATGCGTGTTTTTTTGTTGACAAATTCATGAATATGTGTTATAATAAATAATCATGTATAAAAATTCATAATGATGAAAGGACGGAGAAGGATGGATATCGCAATTATTGCTGATGACACCAAAAAGGAATTGACCGCACAGTTCTGCATAGCCTATTGCGGGATTTTGAGTAAGCACAAGCTTTGTGCAACCGGCGTTACGGGAAAGTATATTTCCGATGCTACCGGGCTTCAGATTGAACGCCTTCTTACCGGTCCTTCCGGTGGATCTGAGCAGATCGCATCAAGAGTGTCGTTCGATGAGATAGATATGCTTTTGTTTTTCAGAGATGCTACTAATCCCGGGTGGGATCACGATACCAATTTGCTGCGCTTGTGCGATCTTCACAACGTGCCTGTCGCAACCAATATTGCGACGGCAGAGGTCTTGGTCCGCGCTCTTGACCGAGGAGATCTGGATTGGCGTGATATAGTGAATCCGAAATCGGAATTCAATATGAAGCGCAAGAAAAAGAATGTTTATTGAAAGAATGTTTATTGATATTTGAATTGATTGGGTGAAGGCATTCACGGTCAGATAAGCTTAAAAAAACAAAGGGTCGGTACGGAGCTGTTTACGTACCGACCTTTTTTGTTTGCTCTGTGGCTTGGGGGTGTCAAGGTATTTGGGGAAAGCATATACTTTAGCAATACGGAAAGGAAGGAGATCGTTTCATGGCAGAAAACGATTACGGTTATATCAGAGTTGCGGTGCGGACCGCTGACGGCGCCCTACCGATAGAAAGAGCGATAGTGACGGTCAAGGACGAAAACGAGTCGCTGTTGGCGGTATTCTTTACGGATGAGGACGGAAATACCCCAAGTCTTAAGGTGCTTGCGCCGCCGGCAAGCAATTCAGCTTCACCTAATCCCCCCGGCCCTGCCTTTATGCTGTATAATATTAATACGGATAAGGTGGGGTATATCAGCGTCAGAAATATCGGTGTGCCCGTTTA
>JAFVTO010000036.1 GCA_017503165.1 Clostridia bacterium
AGAGCGCGTGACAATGAAGCTATGCTGAACCCAAAGTTACGCAGGCTCCTTCCACCACTTCGTGGTCCCCCTCCCTCTCGGAGGGAGGCTATAGAGCGTCATCTGCATTTATCGCCAGTTTCGCATTTGTTTAACAAATGCACAGGGCTATGCCCATACCCCTTATAAAATTTCTCCGATAAGGACATCACCCATTTCGCGCAGATAGGTTTCCTTTCTGTCACTTCGTATATCTCTTATTTTTCAGCTCCTCGTAAAGTGTAACATAGCTATCATGTCTTGAGCGAGGCAATTCCCCGTTATTTACCGCCTCAACGATACTGCAACCCTCCTCGCGGAGATGGGTGCACTTAGTATATCGGCAGGTAGTGAGATACGGCGAAAGTTCTCTGAAGCAGGAAACCAGGCTTTCCCGTGTAAACTCAGGTATCAGCGTCGGCTCAAAAATACCAAAACCGGGAGTATCTGCGATATAAGCTCCGTCAAACCGAGGGTTATCTTCAAGTGAGTAAAGGGAAACAGCTCGGGTAGTATGCTTTCCGCGCTGTATTCGGCTTGTCTCCCCTGTCTGCAAGCCGAGCTCCTCAAACATAGCGTTCATAAGAGAGGATTTTCCCACTCCGCTCTCCCCGGCGAATGCAACGACGTTTCCCTCCGCCTGGCGGTAAACAAAGGCTTTCACCGCATCAACCCCGCTTCCCGATACCGACGAGGTAACAAAAACATCAAATCCGCAACGCCTATAGACCGAGCTCAGCTCCTCTGCCTTTGCCCCGTCAAGGTCCGCCTTGGTAATTATCAGCACCGGAGTGATAGAATAAAACTCTGCCGCACATATCAGCTTATCCACCGTAATATACGCAGGGCTTGGGCACGCCGCCGCCACGGTAATAAAAAGCTTATCAATATTCGCCACGGGCGGTCTTTTTATAAAGTTCCTTCGCGGCAGGATCTCGGCTATCATAGGCACATCCCCATCGCGGAGCCGAAGTAAAACATTATCTCCCGGATACGGAGAAATGTCATAATGACGGAAATTACCGCGCGGCTTGCACTTAACAACCGCTCCGTCCTCTGTGACCGCGGAGTAAAGCCCTCCTACCCCGTGTAAAATCTTAGCTTTCACCGTCTTGAATACTTCTGTTTTCAACCGTGTATATTCTCCTTGTTAATTTATCTGATACCGTATATTTCTCTGCCGTCCGCGGCGCGGCGGAAGATGTTTACATCCACTCACTTGACAAACCGATCCTGTGGATCTATAATTATAGCATACTTCCGAAATGGGAAAGGTGCGTGTTTTCTATGTTAATATCCGATAATGCCGGCTTTGAGCGCGTATATACACTTATTCAAAACGCCATCGGAAACCGAACGCTTTCGAAAATGATAATGAGCCGTCCCCGTGACAAGACAATGCTGAGAGCAGTAGCTATGCTTTTTGAAAAAAACGGAGAGCTGTCTGTCAGCCTTGAAAGCTTTATGAAGGACGGCAAGGCGGTGCGAAAAAACCATACCGTCAAAGGAAACGAGCTGCAAAAGACCTCACAGCTTCTGACGGAGCTTGCGATCACACAGTACAGACAGATAAATCTCATCTGCGCAGGTATATCCGTCGAGATCCTCGTTTCGGACAAGGGAAAGCTGCACATCACCGAAAAAAAGCAGGAGATAAAGGAGATCGCCGTTGCAGGACACGACAGAATAAAGAAATATCTGCTCTCCGAGGGAGAAGCGCACCCCTTTCTGATCAAGCTTGGAGTATGCTCGGAGAACGGCAGAGTGTACGACAAAAAGCAAGCCAAATTCCGACAGATAAACAAATTTCTGGATCAGATCGACGCGATATACGGTGATTTACCGCAAGAAGGCGAGCTATGTGTCTGCGATCTGTGCTGCGGAAAAAGCTATTTGTCCTTTGCCGCGTATTGGTATTTTTCCGTACATAAGGCAAGAAAGGTCAGTCTTTACGGAGTGGATCTCAAATCAGACGTGATCGCTTACTGCTCTGAGGTCGCGCGCTCGCTGGGCTGGGACGGAATGCATTTCAAAACGGGAGACGTAAGCCGTTTTCAACCGCCCTCTCACCCAAATCTTGTACTGTCGCTTCACGCCTGCGATGTAGCGACCGACTACGTTTTAGCTGGAGCGATCCGTTCCGAGGCAGACGTGATCCTGTCCACTCCCTGCTGTCATCATGAGATAAACGGTCAACTCAAAGGCTTTTCCGGACTGGATTTTATATGCAAGCACTCAATGCTCAGGCAAAAGCTTGCGGATGCCGTCACCGACGGTCTGCGCGCGAAAACGTTGGAAATATTCGGCTATGACGTAACGGTATGCGAGCTGATAGATCCCGACGAAACCCCCAAAAATCTGCTTATCCGCGCGGTAAAACGTCGCAAAAAGCCCTCTTCCGCCCAAGTCATCAACCTCATAAAGGAATACAGCGACGCCATCGGATTTTTCGGAATAACGCCAAAGCTATGGTCGCTTCTTGAGGACGAAGCCCGGCTATCGGCTATCTCCGGGGAGCGGAAGCCTCAATGAGAACTTCCTTTCATTTCATCCCCTCGTAACCGTACTGGCGCAGAAACTCATACGCCGCCACCGCCACCGCGTTGGAAAGATTAAGGCAGCGCAGCTCGTTTCGCATCGGGATCCGCACCGCGCCGCTTCTGTACCGTTCAATTAGCCATAATGGAAGCCCTGCGGTCTCCTTGCCGAAGAGCAGATACGCCCCCTTAGGGTAGGATACGTCGCTGTGCGCGATCTCAGCCTTGGTAGTAAAAAGATAGAGCGGCTCGGTTCCGTGCTTATCCAGAAAATCGTAAATGGAATCATAGTAGGTAATGTCCAGCTTGTCCCAATAGTCCAGCCCTGCCCGCTTAAGCTTGGAGTCATCCGGCTCGAAGCCCATGGGACGGACAAGATGGAGCGCCGCGCCGGTCACCGCGCAGGTGCGCGCGATATTTCCGGTATTCTGAGGTATTTGGGGTTCGACAAGAACCAGATTAAGATCTGCCATAAGTATCTCCCAAAAGCTAATTGCATTGCTCTTTTCCGGAGCGATGCTTTTTTCGTTTACGGTGAGGCTCACGGGAGCCACCGATCATATTATAGTACAAAGCCAAAAATTTTGCAACAGATTTATAAAAAATTCATTGAAAAGGTGAATATTTACAAATAGTTTCTAAGTATATTCTTATTATTATTATAATTATGGCTTATAATATTTGTAATTACATTGAGGGCGAAAAAACGAAAGGCAGGACAACTAATGGGTCTGTTCACCAAGATATTCGGGACGTACAGTCAAAGAGAGATAAAGAAGCTGCAAAAGACGGTAGATAAAATAGAGTCGTTGGGCGAGAAATATGCTTCAATGAGCGATGATGAGCTGAGAGGAATGACTTCGCTCTTCAAGCAGAGGCTTGCGGAGGGCGAGACACTTGATGATGTTCTTCCCGATGCGTATGCCGCAGTCCGCGAGGCAGCGGACAGAGTGCTGGGCAAGCGCCCCTTCAGAGTACAGCTCATAGGCGGCATCATACTGCACCAGGGGCGAATAGCCGA
This sequence comes from Clostridia bacterium, assembly GCA_017503165.1. GTDB lineage: Bacteria > Bacillota > Clostridia > Oscillospirales > CAG-272 > SIG673. The sequence goes on from JAFVTO010000036.1 coordinate 3,577, forward strand.
AATGAAGACCGGTGAAGGAAAAACGCTGGTGGCGGTGCTTCCCGCATACCTGAACGCGCTTACCGGAAACGGCGTGCATATCGTAACGGTAAACGAATATCTTGCCCGCGTCGGCAGTGATGAAATGGGCAGAGTTTACGGGTTCATGGGAATGACGACGGGACTGATATGCCACGGTCAATCCAAGGAAGAGAAGCAGGCGGCGTACAATTCCGACATAACCTACGGAACAAACAATGAGTTCGGCTTCGACTACCTTCGTGACAATATGGTAATATACAAGGAACGGATGGTCCAGCGCGGTCATGCCTTTGCGATAGTGGACGAGGTAGACTCCATTCTCATAGACGAGGCGAGGACTCCCCTTATAATTTCCGGTGCGGGCGCGGATTCCACCGATCTGTATGCCAAGGCAAATTCCTTTGCCCGTACCCTGAAGGAAAAGCGCATTACCGAAACGGATCTGAAGGTAATAGATCACGAGACGGAGACCAAATTCGACTATGTAGTGGACGAAAAGTCGAGAACGGTAACACTTACCCAGTCCGGAACTACCAAGGCTGAAAGGTATTTCGGCATCGAAAATCTTGCCGATCCGGAGAATGCTACCCTTGCCCATCATATAAGCCAGGCTATCCGTGCGCGAGGCATAATGAAGAGGGACATCGACTATATCGTCAAGGACGACAAGGTAATAATAGTCGACACATTTACGGGACGGCTCATGCCGGGAAGAAGATTCAACGACGGTCTGCATCAGGCAATAGAAGCGAAGGAAAACGTAAAGATCCAAAAGGAGTCCAAGACTCTCGCCACCATTACATTCCAGAACTATTTCCGTCTTTACAAAAAGCTTTCGGGAATGACTGGAACTGCGCTGACCGAGGATAGCGAATTCAGAGAGATATACGCGCTGGACGTAGTTGAGATACCCACGAATATGCCCATGATCAGAGTGGACCATAACGATATGATATATCTCAGCACCGAGGCGAAATACAAGGCGATAATACAAAAGATCGAGGAATGCCACGCCAAGGGTCAGCCGGTGCTGATCGGAACAGTTTCGGTAGAAAAGTCCGAGCAGATCTCCGAGGTATTGAAGAAGAAGGGCATAAAGCACACCGTCCTGAACGCAAAGCAGCACGAAAAAGAGGCTGAAATAGTCGCGAAGGCGGGAGAATTCGGCGCCGTCACCATAGCCACAAACATGGCAGGACGCGGAACGGATATCATGCTGGGCGGAAATGCGGAGCACATGGCAAAGCAGGAAATGCGCTCCATGCGCGACGGAGAGACAGGCGAGCTGATATACGACGAGGAGCTGATCGGAGCCGCAGTTGGAACCGCGCTCACCGACGACAGCGACATTCTCGAGGCGCGGAAAGTCTACCGTCAGCTTTATGAAAAGTACAAGGCTCAGATCGAGCCGGAGGCAAACAAAGTAAAGGAAGCAGGCGGACTGTTTATAATCGGCACAGAGCGGCACGAGAGCCGCCGTATAGACAATCAGCTTCGCGGACGGTCGGGACGTCAGGGAGATACGGGAGCAAGTATGTTCTTCCTCTCTATGGACGACGATCTGCTTCGTCTGTTCATCCCGGACGGAGTAAAAGCAATGGTCGCCCGTCTTGGACTTGGAGACGAGCCTATCCACGCCCGTGCGCTGTCCCGCTCTATCGAAAGCGCGCAAAAGCAGCTTGAGGGACAGAACTTCCAGCGCAGAAAGAATGTTCTCAGCTACGACGACGTAATGAACGAGCAGAGAAAGATAATATACGAGCAGAGGCAGAAGGTTCTGGACGGAATGGATCTCCGCGACATGATAGTGAGCATGATCTCCTCCGTCATAGACACCGCCGTAAACGTCGCTACCGCCTCAGATGATCCGGCAGAATGGGATCTGGACGGTCTCAGAACCAAGTTTTACGGAATTCTTTGCGACGATAAGAGCTTCAGATATACCGAAGAGGAGCTTGAAGAGCTTTCCCCCGAAAGTCTTGTGGAGCAGCTTACGGAACGCGCCATGAAGAGATACGCCGAGCGGGAGGAAATGTTCGGCGAGGATATGCGCGAGATAGAGCGAGTGGTGCTGTTGCGCAGTGTTGACAGCAGATGGATGGACCACCTTGACGCAATGGACGATCTCAAGGGCAGCATAGGACTCCACGCCTACGCGCAGAGGAACCCCATCAGCGAATTCCGCATAGGTGCGGCTGAGATCTTTGACGAAATGATAGACTCGATCCGTCTTGACACGGTCCGCAAGGTGCTTTCCGTGGTTCCCGCCGAAAAGGTGGAGCGCAAGGAGGTGGCGAAGATCACCGACGAGGGCTTTGTCGGAGGCAAGCCCGCGGCAAAAAAGCCGGTAACGGTACGCAAGAGCGCGAAGATCGGAAGCAATGCTCCCTGCCCCTGCGGAAGCGGAAAGAAATACAAAAAATGCTGCGGCTCCGTGATAAACCGACAGTAAGTATGGGTTTCAGCGGCGTTGAAGCAGAAAGGCGATAAGGCTTAAAGATGCGTTTCAAATGGTTTTTTCTCGGTTATCTTTTAATGTTCTCCATCCCAATCGGTGAAATCAGCATTCTTCCGGTAGCCGGATATGGGCTGATGCTATACGCCATGCTCAGGCTGTCAAAATACGAAAAAGCGTTTGACGCCGCAAAAAAGGTGCTGTATATAGCCCTTCCGATAGGCGCCGCTCTGCTGGCTGTTCAGATATACATCACACTGGCAGGTGAAAGCGCGTTACCCGCAGCCGGAATACTGAGCTCAGTGATCGGGTGGGCAGACGAGCTCGCTGAAATGGCGATGATGTTTTTCGTATATATCGGAGTCAGACGGATGGGAGATGCCACCGAGATCAAGGCATTGGTCAAGCATTCCTCACGGAACATGGCGGTAATGCTGGTATATCTGCTGACGGAGGTAACGCTCAGCCTTCTTTACACCGCGCTCCCCTCTGCCTTTGAAAACTTCGGCATAATAATGCTGTACCCGTTCATAATCGGATTTGTATGGCGCGTACTCAACCTGTGGATGATCTTCACCTACTTTTTGGGTATAGCCGATTCAAGGGAAGAGGCAGCGGCAGAAAAAAGAGCATCGGAAAAGCAAAACTCCGCCAAACACGGGCGCGCCTGAGCGCGTTCCTCCTAAAGAAAGGACTCTCTCTATGGGACTTCTACTCATATTCATCGGACTCTTGTTCACTTTGAATCCGATGATAGCACTTCTGGACATATTCCCGGATATGATCGGATACGCCATGATCTTCATAGGTGTAAACAAGCTGGGAATGATCTCTCCCGAGGTGCTTGACACGGTAAACCATTTCAAATGGGCGACGGTGATCTCGCTTGCCCGTATTCTCACGCTTCTTGCCTCAGGTGGCTTTGACGAAACCATGACACTGTGCATGACCATGGTTTTCGCTGTGCTTGAATTTGGGGTAATGCTGCTGGCTCTGCCTCAGCTTGCGGACGGTCTGTCTTATTTAAATATCAGATATTCGAAAAAGGATCTCGATCGCGGCGAGTCAGAGGACGAGGGAGCGGAGGGAATTGCCAAAAAGCACTCTGACAGATCAAAGGAGCTAAGCGTTGTCGGTCTGGTATTTTTCGCCGCGAGAGGATTTCTTTCGGTCATACCGGAGCTTGGCGCACTTTCTCTCGGCGTTGATCCCGACGGAGAGGTTACCGGCGAGGTAAATGCAATAGACTGGGGAGATTTCTCCTCAATGCTTACCCTGGCAAACGTGGTGCTCACAGTGGCGTTTGCCGCCTTCTGGCTTACGGTCATCGTAAGGTACATCGGCGGAATGATAAAGGACAGGCAGTTTGCAGATGCGCTGAATGAGGCATATGCTGAGAAAAAACGCACCGATCCGGGAATGTTTATCCGCCGTCGGCTGCTCTATGCCTTCTCCGCCCTTTCGCTTTCCGTGCTGCTCGTCGTGGACTTCACGGGAGACGGAATAAACTTCCTGCCTGACTTTATATTCGGACTCATCTCGCTTATCGCGGTATTGCTTCTCTCCCCTTATGCCGACGACGGGGGCGCGAGATTGCAAACACTGTCCAACGAAAGCGGCAGTGTAGCACTTACAAAGGTCTGCAAGGCGTACATAGCAGGCGGGATATATACCGCCATTTCCCTTGCATCCTGGATATACTCCACTCATTTTGCCAAGACCAGATATTTCATGACCTTCGACTCACTTATAACCATGTTCCCCGGAGAGTACGTCGCGGGCGTGCTGCTCTCGGCGGCTGAGGCGGCGGCGCTGATACTCTACATCCGCTGCCTTCTCCCTCTCCTGAACGACGTAGCGGATAAGCATGTCGGACTTTCCGTCACCGAGGAGTACGTGCGCACCAGGATGCAGAACGAATCCACCGAAAAAAGTCTTAAACTAAAGCTCAGAATATATTTTTACGCCGCTTGCGCGGTAGCGATTTCGGGAATAGTGTTCACAGCCACCACCCACCTTTTCCCGGAATACTGGATGATCCATCTCCTGCTCAATATCGCGCTGTACGTTTTCATGCTTAACATAATCTCCACCTTCACATCCGAAATAAATATGCGCTATGAAAAGCCCGGAGAATAGCGTGAAAGCCTTAATCCGGTTAAAGCTCCAAACCTCAAACTCTTTCACGTCGCTCTTTGCGCCACCCGGCGCGCAGAGCCGAACAGAGATATATAGAATAGCGTGAAAGCCTTAATCCGGTTAAAGCTCCAAACCTCAAACTCTTTCACGTCGCTCTTTGCGCCACCCGGCGCGCAGAGCCGAACA
>JAFVTO010000037.1 GCA_017503165.1 Clostridia bacterium
GAATACGCTTTTTCTTCTTTGTTATACCGAATTATACCGGGCGCAAATTTCCTCCCTTCCTCATGGGGGAATATCCCCCCGTTTTTCTATATTGTTTCGGTTATCTCGGCGGCGTTTGCGGGCTTTTTACGAGCTTTTTTGAGCACGCAAACGCTCACCGGACTTCCTATCTTACTCTTTCACCTATATTATATCACTTTTGGTGAATGTTGTCAAGTGTTTTACCTTACTTTCCGTATCCGTTTGTGCATAATGCGAAAAATAAGGCTTAAAATGCAGAAGGGCGAGGAATTATTTCAACTCCTCGCCCTTTGATATTGGCAGATAACCTATTCTATTCAGCTCGATCACGCTATCGTATTCCGATTGTGCTGTCACCCTCGGTACATTCACTGAACGGGAGCAATTTTTACAGACGCCTTCCCTTAGCGGAATGTGCTTTAACGCAAACTTTATAAACCAGGCTCTGTCGAGGTGACAGCCCCATAAATTAAAGTATGCTCTGCAAAAACTGACGAAGCCTGGGATTTTCCGGATTGGTGAATATCTGCTCCGGAGTACCCTCCTCGCAGATCTGCCCGTCGCACATAAATATAACTCTGTCTGCGACCTCCTTTGCGAAGCCCATCTCATGGGTAACGCAAAGCATAGTCATACCCTCTCTCGCCAGCGACTTCATAACGTCCAGTACCTCTCCGACCAGCTCGGGGTCGAGAGCGGAGGTAGGCTCGTCGAAAAGCATTACCTCAGGCTCCATGCAAAGAGCCCGAACTATAGCGATCCTCTGCTTCTGTCCACCGGAAAGCTGACTGGGATACGCGTCCGCTCTGTCCTCAAGAGCGACTCTTCTCAGCAGCTCCCTCGCCTTTTCCTCTGCCTCCTCACGGCTCTTGTGAAGCAGCTTCATGGGAGCGAGAGTAAGATTTCCGAGAATAGTCATGTGAGGGAACAGATTAAAATGCTGGAACACCATTCCCATCTTCTGACGGTGGATATTAATATTCACGTTTCTTGCGGCTATATCCACTCCGTGAAACAGCACCGAACCCTCCGTCGGCACCTCAAGCAGGTTCAGAGAGCGCAGGAGGGTGGATTTTCCGCTTCCTGACGGGCCGATTATTACCACGACCTCTCCGTGTCTTACCTGCATATCAACGCCGTCCAGCGCCTTTATTTTGTCGCCTCGGTAGTATTTTTTCAGGCCTACCGTTTCAACTATAACCTCGGCGGATACATTATTCTTGACATCAGCGTTCATTCTTGCGCAACCTCTTTTCCAGGAGATTTACCAGTCTGGTCAAAATCATAACGACCACCAGATATACGATAGCGACGGCAATAAGCGGCATAAACGCCGAAAAAGTTCTTCCGCGTATCAGATCTCCCGCCTTGGTGAGATCCATTATTCCAACGTAACCCGCAACGGAGGTTTCCTTTAGCAGAACGATAAACTCGTTGCAAAGCGTCGGAAGCACCGCCTTGATCACCTGAGGAATAACTATATAGATCATGGTCTGCAAATAGTTAAATCCGAGAGAACGTCCCGCCTCAAACTGTCCGTTGTCTATCGACATGATACCGCCTCTGAAAATTTCGGCAACGTATGCGCCGGAGTTCAGACCGAAAGCAAAGACAGCTATCATAATATCGCTTCTTGACGATGCAAAGATGATAAAATAAGCAATAAGCAGCTGAACGACAACGGGAGTACCGCGAATAACGCCGAGATACACCTTGGATATACCGTTCAGAATGGAAAGTATCCAATATCCCGCGCCCTTATTTTTCTTAAGGGTTTCCTCGTTTTTATCATAAGTCGAACGAATGGAGGCGATCAGAATACCGATAGCTATACCGATCAGCACCGCAAGCAAAGTGATCAGCAGAGTATTGCCCAGACCCTTAAGCATCCACGTCCATCTTTTATCCTCGAGAAAGTTTCTGTCGAGGTCGTGTAAAAATTTATCCAAGAATTCCAATTCTTGCGCTCCTTCCCATGGGTTATTACGAAAATCTCCTCGTAATAACCGCAAAACTGCTACCGCCCCTTCGTCGGAGCGATAGCAGTAGTTTATTTGGTCACAAGCGAATTGCCGATCACTCGGTAGCCTCGCCCTCGCCTTCGGTTTCACCGGCATTGATGTACTTAGCGATGATCTTGTCGATAACGCCCTCTGACTTAAGTGCGGTCAGCGCCTCGTTAATATCCTTGAGAAGCTGGGTGTTGCTCTTGGATACACAGATAGCGTAATCCTCAACAGCATACTCATTGTCGCCCTCGAGAATTCTTACAGCACCCTCGTTTGCAGCAACAAATGACTTAGCGGGCTCGTTATCAATAACCACCATATCGACCTTTCCGGACTTAAGACCCTCAACTGCATCGGCGCCGGAGGGATAACGGGTAATGCGGTCGATCTTAACAACGCCCTCGGCGTCACAGGTATTGAAGCCCCACTTTGTTACGTCATCGGAGCAATAGATATCACCGGTGGTATCCTGCTGTACACCAACCTTGATATCAATGTTCTTAAGAGCAACGGGATCTCCTTCCTCGTTGAAGTCGAAGATATCGTCAAGGCTCTGGATAGCAGAGTCCTTCTTAACGATAATGACCTGAACACCGGTAGCATAGGTCTGAGAGAAGTTTACGCTCTCCTTGCGCTCGTCGGTTACGGTAAGACCTGCCATACCGAAATCGTACTTACCGGTCTGAACGCCGCCAATAATGGATCCGAACTCGATATCCACTATCTTCAGCTCCTTGCCAAGTCTCTTTGCGATAGCCTGAGCGATCTCAACGTCGATACCGGCATAGCCGTCGCCTTCCTTGAACTCGTAGGGGGGGAACTCAGCATTGGTTGCCATAGTGAGTACGTTTTCGTCCTTGCCGGAATCGCAGGATGCGAACACAGAAACGCAACCGAAAGCCATCAGCGCAACCAGAAACAGAGAAATGATCTTTTTCATGATTTGCCTCCAAATTTTAATATAATTTCGGGTAGTTTCCCACCCTTATGCACTAATGATACTACAAAACCGCAGATTTGTCAACACCTTTTAAGCTTTTTAAGTATAAATATTTAGTTTTTCAGAATATTTATCAGCTCCGGCATCATTTTCTTCTCCCAAAAAAGGCGTTAGCGGTGCCCTTTGACACTTATTTGATCTTCAATCCTTAACTCTTAGCCTCTAATCTTGCGTTCTGTGCCGCCTTGAGGAATTCCTCCGCCTCGAGCTTTACGCGGTCGATCGCGTTTTTCATGACCGTCTCCGCCTGCTCCAGCTTGCTGTCCAGCTGCAGTATCTCTTCTTCTATTTTCGCCTTATTCTCCTCGGAGATACCGGCGATCATAGAAGCATAGCTCTCGTCAGCGGCGACTCTCAGGTCATCCGCCAGAAGCGCAATATCGTCGTAGGTCTTGATCTCAAAATCCACATCAAAATCCGCTACCAGGGAAAGGGAAGAAAGCGCCGAGTTTACAGCCTCGATAACCTCAGCCGAAACACTGTTTACCCGCTGGGCAAAGGCATCTATTTCGTCCGTCAGCCCGGTCAGTTTTGCCTCCATCGACTCTCTTGCGTCAGCGCTCAGACTGCGGTAGTGCTTATTCACCGCATATTCAAGAGTCTCATCGGTAACGTATCCGTTGCTGTCCTTGCAGTCCTCGATAAATTGGTCGATCTTCTCCGTAGGAACACCGATCTTCTCCGCCACCGCGCGAACCTCAGCCTCGGTAATTCCGAATTCAGCCAGATCACCCTTCACCTTGTTCATAAGAGCAACGGCGAAATAGGCGTTATCCAGCGCCATATACTTAAGCGCCGCAAGTCCGCCGTACTTTATGTAAACTGCGTTTTCAAGATTCGCCTTGGTCTGACCGTAGACTATTTCCGCGTTCTCAACAGCCATTTCCATAGCTCTTGAAAAAATGTCCTTCGCCGCCTCGTGCTTTTCGGAAACGATAGCGGTAAGCTCCTCGGATGACATCTTGGCGCCGTCTGCGACCGTCAGCTTGCGGTCTGCCGCCATTGCGGAGCGAAGCAAACGGTATTTAGCCGTATCGAGAGCCTGAATATCGGCATTGTCCGGATAGTCAGCCTTCAAGTCCTCCAGGCGCTTTTCAAGCAGGATATTTGCGCCGCTTTCAATGCTTGCGGCGACTGTTCCGCAGCCCTTGGCAAAGGATGACTTGATGCTTTCAAACAGCTCTTCTTCGGTTTTCTCGCCATCACCGGATACAGTCACGGAAATGTTCTTGTTGTCCTCGGAAATGTATCCGTATTTCTCCGCCAGCTTCGCGAGATTTTCCGCGGCGACGGATATCTTTTCTCCGACTATACCCTCGGACTGATACAAAAGCACCTCGGCATCCTCGTTTTCAGCATAAACCGATACGACTTTGCCGTCGCCGTCAAGCACCAGCTCAACGGACGGATTGATATCAATGGCAACGTAGGAAGCGCCACCTTTTTCCGGCGGCTTTTCTCCGGTTGAGCAGGAGACCAGTGCAGCCATAGGGATGATCAGAATTGCCGCAAGCAAAACGGCAACAATTCTTGTTTTCAATTTCATTTTCGGTCGTTCTCCTTTTTTGTTTATTTACAGTTAAGGCTTATTCATGTAGCCCTCTGTACTGTCATTTTATCATAAATGCGAAAAAATGTCAACCCTTTTGCAAAAAGGCGGTATGTTCAACAAAAATTTACATTTACTCATGTGTTTGCGCTTGACAAAGCATTTACTTTTATGATACAATATTGAGTGCCGCGTGAGAACAGAGTCGAAAACACGGAATACCGTTACCTGTATCAGCGAGTCTTTGCCGCAATGGCATTAAAGAAAGTGAGGTGCTTTTCGTGTTTGCAGTAATCGAAACCGGCGGAAAGCAGTACAAGGTCAGCGAAGGCGAGGTTGTGTTCATCGAGAAGATCGAGGGCGCGGCTGATGACAGCGTAAAGTTTGACAAGGTTCTTGCGATTTCCGACGAGGGAAGCTTCAAGGTAGGCGCTCCTTATGTAGAAGGCGCGACCGTAACGGCTAAGCTTGTCAAGCAGGGCAAGGCCAAGAAGATCTATGTCTTCAAGTACAAGGCTAAGAAGAACGAGAAGAAGAAGCTCGGTCACCGTCAGCCTTACACCAAGGTTGAGATCGTCAAGATCGAGGCTTAAGTCTGAAAAGGATCAGGCAAGTGGATTTCGGAAAGAGATAAAGTTGGAAAATGACAAAGATAACTTTTTTCAAACGGAACGGAGTCTATTACGGGTTCCGTGAGACCGGACATTCCGAATACGCAGACGAGGGATACGACATCGTCTGTTCTGCTCTCTCGGCAATGACAATGCTGATAATCAATACCGTCGAGATATCGTACGCGTCGAGGGTGGACTACACCATCGACGAAAAGACCACCGACATTACCGTAAAGATAAAGTCGGCGCTTCCGGAGTACGAGAAGGACGAAAAGAAGCAGTTTGCGATAGCGGGCTTGCTTCAGGGATATTTTTATCAGCTCATGGATCTTACCGAGGACTATTATGATTTTCTCTCAGTAGAGGAGATCGAAGACAAATAATTTTCGACGGTAGCGAAAGCCGCGCAAGTCGAAGAAAGGATCGGTACACAAGAATGTTAAGATTAGGTTTGCAGTTCTTCGCTCACAAGAAGGGCGTTGGTTCTACCAAGAACGGCCGTGACAGTGAATCCAAGCGTCTCGGCGTAAAGAAGTTTGGTGGCGAGACCGTTAAGGCGGGCGGCATCATAGTAAGACAGAGAGGAACCAAGATCCATCCCGGCACCAATGTTGGAATCGGCTCTGACGACACTCTGTATTCTCTCATTGAGGGTAAGGTAAAGTTTGAGGTAATGGCTGGCGGAAAGAAGCGCGTCAGCGTATACGAGGCTTAATTGCCCTAAAGGAAAACTATTAACGTGATGTTCTTAACCGAATATCACGTTATATTTCTTTATAGGGGTAATTAGTAAAAAGGCAACGTAACGTAACCGCAGACAGAAACACAGAGGTCACCGAGGGTGACTGATTAATCCTTTGGATAATTAGGCGAGAAATACAAGAAAGACAAATAATAAAAGAAAGGCGAGAGTAGAAATGGAAGAGAGCAAGTTTATAAAGGCGTATTGCCGCAGAACCGGCAAGCACTATGGGCTTGAAGCAAGAAAATACGGCTCTGTCTGGAAGGTCGTGAACATGGATGAGCTTTCCGAGGAAGATGCCGCGCTGGTTGCAACAGAGCTGAGAGAAACAAATTTAGTTACAAACGAGAATCTGTTGCCGTGCTCCGTGTGCGATTCAAGAGTCGTGAGCGGTTGCAGCTGCATCAAGAACAGAATGGCGTGCTCTGCAGATATGCCGTACAATTTCGACTGTATATACTGCTCGGAAATGACGGTTGACTACTCTCTGCCGGTATTTGAGGACATTGCGGATAGGGACGTAGAGACCGTTACTATTCAGGGCAAGGAAATAAAGGTAGTAACGTTCAGCAACGTTGAATGGAAGAAATTCGACAAAATAGCCAGGCATATTCCCGGTCGCCCCAAATACCCGGAGCCGGAGGAGCACGTTATCGCCACCAGAGAGGATATAGAATTTCACGGATATAATATCAGCCCAATGTCCGAAGGCGTTTATTACACCATCGGACGGAGGGATGATTTCGAGATCGAATGCACCATCGACACATCGAAAATAAAGCCCCATCCCGGAGGATTTCTGTATATCACAATCGGCCCGCTCAGCGCAGAAATAAAAAAGGCGGGCGGAACCTTTTCCTTCAACGGAAGCGCGGTAGCGAAGGTTCGCTCCGCCAAATTCAAGATGACGCTTTCCGTTAAGGATGGAGGAAAATATGAGGTTTTCATCAATGACAGCAAAAAAGTCTCGGAAACCTTCCCCACCCAGGAGGTGCTTTCCATTTCCTTCGGATTTTCCCACCCGGCGCACAATTGCGATAAGCTCTCGCACGCCTATATAAGGGGAATAAAAATGAATCATGGCGTAGCAAGATAACGGCTGCATAAGGAGAGCTAAAAAGAATATCGCGCACAAAAAGCGATCATATTCCCCATTTGTATTTCAAATACGGAAGTTAAAAACACCGAGATTCTTTTTTCAATGTCCGTCTTTAACGGACTTGTTCAGAATCGCGGTGTTTTTTTATAACAAGGTGTTGCCTCTTCCAAGCCATGCTCTTCTCAAGGAACGACCGTACTTTTCCGTCCGCCGGGCGCGACCTGTCGTTTCAATCTTTCAGGGAACGGTGCATTTTGGCGTATCTGTAGGGAGGGATACCCTTGCGAGCTTTAAAGACGGAAGCGAAATAATTTGAGTCGGGGAATCCGCAGCGGAGAGATATCTCGGTAACGGAGAGCTTGGTATGAAGGAGGAGCTTTTCGGCATTAAGAATTCGGACCTGAGTGATATATTTACTTAGTCCGAAGCCGGTAATAGCTTTAAATTTTTTAGAGAAATGACTGGGACTCATAGCGAAGCGGGCAGAGAGGGACTCAAGAGAGAGATCGTCACTGAAATGCTCGTTAATATAGC
>JAFVTO010000038.1 GCA_017503165.1 Clostridia bacterium
CCTTCGCAAGGTCCCCTGTGTGCGTGAAGCCCTCAGCGCGGAGAGGGGTACCGTCGTATATCTTTTCGTCTCCGTTCGTGGTGACGGTCAGCGTAGCGGGTGCGATCGTAAGCATACCGACAGACTCATCTTTAGCCTCAAAGCAATGGGTTACGTCTTTTCCCTCTGCGTTTGTGACTTTAAAGGTGTATCCGTTTTCAGACTCGCCGACCTCTGTCTGTGAACCGTTTGCCTCCAGGGTTACGGTGTGTCCCTTCGGAATCTCAGTCGAAGCAACGTAGGTCGCCAGATCTTGGACAAGAGGAGTACCGTCGTAGGTCTTGGTTCCGTCGCCTGTGGTAACGGAAAGAGTTATCGGATTTACCGTGAGCATACCCTCGACCTTGGTTATGAGGTAATCTGCGGTAGCATCATTACCGTCTTGGTCCAATATTTTTATCTCAAAGGTGTTTTTGCTGCTTCCCGCCTCGGTCTGGGAGCCGGTATAGTTCATTTCCGCTCTGTGTCCCGGGAAAAGATTGCCTGAGGTTATCGTATATCCCTTGCGTGTAAGGGGAGTACCGTCGTAGGTCTTTTCAGCTTTTAAGCTTTCTACCGTTATGTTGCGAATGATCTTATCCTTGTCTATCTCGTCCTCGTCTTCGCGGTTTTTGACAGTAAGATTTCCGTAGAAGCTTTCAATCAAGTATTTGTCCGTTACATCCTCTTCGTTCGCATTGAAGACCTGCACGGTAAAGGGATTGGACTCGCTGCCGGGCTCAGTACGCTTTCCGGTAAAATCAAACTTCAGTGAATGGTTGGGAAGAACGCCGCCCTCCGCGCGATAAAGATCACAGGTGAGCGGAGTGCCGTCATACACCTTTTCGGCATCCTCACCCGTTATTATGAGGGGGATGGGATGGACAGTAAGTAAGCCCGGCTCACGGTTAACGGTGTAAAGCGAAGTAACGTCGTTGCCGTTTTTATCGGTGACTGTTATCTCAAAATCGTTTTCCACTGTAGCGGGATCGGTAACGGTTCCCAAGCATTTTACAGAGACCTTATGACCGTCTACGGCATCGCCCTCCAGGGTGTATTCCTGGCTTGTGAGCGGAGTGCCGTTGTAGTTTTTCTCTGCAGATGAGGTTTTGACGGTAATAGACACAGGAGTGACATTAAGCTCTCCCTCCATCTTTTCGATCTGGAAATCGCCGGTTACATCATTTCCGTCAGCATCGTATATTTTTACAGAAAATGAATTTGGTGAAGAGCCGACCTCGAGCTGAGAGCCGGTGAAGTATACCTCCTCCCTGTAGCCATCCTCAAGTCCGTAGATATGGTAATTATTGCTGGTCAGCGGAGATCCGTCATACATCTTTTGGGCATTGTCGGAGGCAATGAGCACGCTGTTGAGCTGGGGAATCCAGTCCTCGGGAGGCTCGGGCAGCTGTATGTCGGATTGGTTGCTTCCGCCTGTAGGATCGAGGGCGATCCATCCAAGACCGTCAATGTAGACCTCTACCCATGCGTGAGCGCGGTCGCCCATAACGGTTCGTTCCTCTCCTGCAAGTGTGGATACGCTGAAGCCTACCGTGTAGCGGGCGGGAATGCCCAGCGCGCGGTACATAGCCACGGCAGAGGTGGCGAAATGACGGCAAACTCCCTCTTTTGCCTCGGTGAGGAAATATACCGCAGTGTCAACGTCCTCGGGATATTCGGAAAATTCAAGATTGTATTCAGCCGCGCCCTTGATATAGCTCTCTACCCACAGAATGCGCTCGCTGCCGGAAAGAGTGTCGGGATTCAGACCGTCCTTCTCCACCTCGCTGCGGTATATGCCGAGCATATCCTCGGCTGTTTTGTCGGGCAGGGAGAGGTAGTTTTCATACGCATACTCGCGGCAGGCGAGCTCAAGCTCCGCATACTCCAACGGAAGGGCAGGCAAACTGCGCTCTCGGCGGTAGTCGTATAGGTAGAAAGGGACGGAATACTCCGTAAGGGTGGAGTCTACCGCGGATGGCTCAACGTAATAAGGAGTGAGATAACTGCAGCCGGAAAGTAGCTTCAGCTCAGCGGTGTTGGCGGTAGCGCTGCTCTTTGAAAGAGCGGAGGAAACGAGATACAGACTGAGGGGATCCTCTCCGGAGGGAGCTTCCGCCCAACCGTCGTAGCTGTAATCTCCGAAATGATTCATACGAAGAAGAAGGGCGCCTGTGTAGTCCGTGAGTATCTTGAAATACTCGGTTTCCTTCTCGGCGCCGCTGTTTGGATTGTTAATGTCGTTACCGTCTAAGGTACCGCCGGAGTCGTCCGGTTTGTCAACATCATCTGCCTTCGGTGGGGATATTACCGTGAGAGTTCCGAATTCGGTGACTATCTCGTAAAGGGAGGTGACGTCATTTCCTTCTGCATCGCGGATACGGACGTTGGCGACATTCTTAGCCTCGCCGGGCTCAAGAATCGTACCCATTACGTTTACCTCGCCCAAATGCCCGGGAAGGAAATCACCTACAAGGGTGAAGTTTCCGTTGGTCAGGGGAGTTCCGTCGTAAAGCTTTTGGTCGGAGGCTGTGGTAACGGTGACACAGCGGGAATGGATCTCCAAAGTTCCGTTTTCCCGTGTTATATCGTAAAGGTATGTAACGTCCTCTCCAGTCTTGGTATTGGTGACGTATATATGCATATCGTTGGGAACGGTGCCTACTTCTGTGATCGTTCCGATTGACTTGTAGTGGGCCTGGTGGTTCGGCAGAAGAGTACCCTGGAGCAAGCGGCACTCGAAGCCGGTCAGAGGCTTCCCGTCGTAGACCTTGCTTTTGCTTTCAGAAGAAAAGGTCAGCGGAATCCCGCGGACGCGGAGAGCTCCGGGAACACACTCTATATCGTATTCGTCGGTAACGTCCGAGCCGTTTCTGTCCAGAATCCACACCGAGAGGCGATTCTCGGTCTCTCCCGGCACGGTGAGGCTTCCGACTGTTGAGCCGAATGCGGTATGTCCTGACTGAAGCTTGCCGGCGGTAAGCTTCCAGCCATCATCCGAAAGTGGCTCGCCGTCGTACACTTTTTCCGCGCTGTTTCCGTAGAATACCAGCTTATTCTGCTTCAGATGTATAACGCCGGTAGCCACAAGAATAACGTATATCAAAAGCATAACTGTGGTAGCGAGTATCGCGCAGCTTGCTATGTAAAATATGTTTTTCTTTTTCTTCTTTATCATTTTGATCCCTCACGACGATCAGTGTCAGTATATTTCCTGTTGCGCTGATATGAGCGCACGCGCGTTGCGCGTTTTTATATAATATAAATAAAATTATATTCAGAGAAATGTACTGGTTGTGAATTCCCTGTATCTTTTTTATTCGGCAGGGCGTTTAGGTCCGCGCGATCCTTGTGATTGTAAAAAAAAATACGGAATTGAGTTTCGGTTTTGTGAACAGTATTGATTTATTGTTGGAAGTGTGATATAATTTCTTCCATGAATAGCCAAAATTCGGGGCGCGAGCTGTAGAGAAATGACAGATATATGAAAAGCCCGCTACCCGATGTCCGGTTTTGGAAAAATCAGTCACTGAAGGTGACCAAGCTTTACAAAATTGCGGAGGAAATATATGAGAGGCAGAAAAAGGCTCTTATCGTTTTTTGCGATAGTATTGGTGCTGACACAGCTTACTGCGGTTTTCGTAACCCCTGTTTTGGCATTGGTCGAGGAATACGGGGAAGGAGGCGGCTCTGCATCGTCCGGCTCGGAGACGGTCAAATACGGTGATGTAAACAGCGACGGACAGGTCAACTCAACTGACGTCGAATTACTGGCAAGGTATTTGGCTGACGACAGAACGGTGACGTTGGATCTTACTGTCGCTGATGTCAACGGTGACACAGCGGTGGATCTCACGGATCTTCTGTATCTCGTTAAGTCGGTAAAGGGCGATGACAGCGTGGTGCTTGGAAAAACCGTCACCCTTACATTTGAAACAAACGGCGGCGACAGCATTGAGCCGATCACGCTTGTTCTGGGCAGTACTGTCCTTGTCCCGGAAGCAAAAAAGGATAATGCGATATTCCTTGGCTGGTATTCCGATCCAAGCCTCGAAACGCCCTTCCACGGTTCTGATCCGATACTCGCGGATATGACCGTCTATGCTAAGTACATGGAGGTGGAAGGGAATACTGAGTATATGCCCACAGCCTACGCGCTGCAGGACCAAAGCCCGGACATCTTTTTCGATATAGTGCGGGTAAGCGGAGAGCTGCTTCCTGCGGATGCCGTTACTGTCCGGAATACTGACGGTTCTGCGCCGCCTGAACTGGAATTCGTGTCTTTGGGAGAAAACAAATGGCGCGTTACGGCGAAGGGGGGCTACAAGGAGGGTGCTTCCTATCGGATGATACTTGCAGAAGGATATAATTTTGACGGCAAGGACGTGAATATCCGCGAAGCATCATTCTACATATTCAAGGAAGAGGTAGTTAATTTCACCACCAACGAGGACATTGTCTATATCCGGGATACGGAGGATATGGATTATGCGCTCTCAGACGGCAGCGTGTGTCCGATACTGACCTCCGCGGTGCTTTACAACAGCGACGATGTTGTTTCCGGTACATTTACCTATGACGGACAGATCGGTCTTGCCGTAGGCGATACCGTCTGTATCTACGTAAACGTGCATCCGAATGAACGTGATTATATAAACGGAAATTATAAAGACGATCCTGCCTCATACATTATCGTGGAGGCGATAAACGGCAGTGAGATCAGCTTCCGCGGCATGAGCATGCAGGGAGAAGAGTCCGACGTGGAAAAGCTTGTATCCCTGCCCTCCACCCTTCCGTTTTCGGTACTGTTTTTGCCCGAGGGCGACGGCTCCGTTGATTTTTCCGACGTGGATACCCCGGCGCTTTATTCAATGTACGGTGCAAATGCTCCCGAGACGGTAAAGGTGGGAGATTTCCTTGTATTTTACGTTGGCTCCTTCGGCTCTGTGAGAGAGGGAGATACTGTTTACTACAAGAGGGTAACCAAGGTTGAAGGGACGGAGATCACCTACGTCGCCTCATCTCAGGACCAACTTGAAAACGCCATAGATCTCTTTCTTTCCGACGGCGTTGACGGAGATACCATGCTTGAGGGCATTGATAAGGGAGCACTCGAGCAGGAGGTGATACAGCAGGTCATAGAAACCGGCTTTGCCGAGGAAGCGGCGAGGTATCTCTCGGGCACGGTGATGAGCAGCGAGGAATTTCTTAACTACGTTGCCGAGAACAAAATAACCGTTTATGACGAAAACGGTGTGCGGCTTACCGAGGAACAGCTGAGGGCATACGGTCTTGGTCATTCCTTTGAGCTTGGCGACGACGTTGAGATCGGCTTCAACATCACCAAATGCGACGGAGAGAACAGCCATTTTGAGGACGGCTTAAAGGTAACCTTGCAGATCAGCGCTGAATTTGAGGTGGATATCGGCAAGGGTGGAAAGATGGGTAGCCTTAAGATAGAGCTTGGGGCTGCGTTTACTGAGGAGGTTTTTATCGACGTCAGCATCAATGCAAACGCCGATATTACCTGGGCTCTGTTTATCCCCATCATTCACGACATCGTATTTTCAAGTGCGGTAGACGTTATGAGCTATACCGCCATTTCGCTTGAAGCGAAGTTCTATACCCAGGAGCCCTCCGAGGACTTTTTCGACAAGCTGAAGGAGGCATGGGGCGACAAGCTTGGTAAGGATACTCTTGACAAGATCGAAGCCTTCAAGAAGAAATACGACGGTAAGTTCGGCGAGGATTCGCTTGCTGAGGACATCGAGGGCTTCTGGGAAGCCCAGACCGATCTGATCGAGCAGCTCATTACCAATGGAGAGCTTACGAAGGATGACGCAATATCCTTTATGGAAAGCACCAATGAGCTGCACGTGATGGAGACCTTCTACAACAATATCGGCTCGATGGACGACGAGGATTACGGAGCAGGCATTACCGAGCTTGCGGATCGCTATTCCGATATGCTGAGCGAAGAGGATAACGGCTGGCTTGAGCTTTGCAAGATCAAGATATTTGAGGTGCCGATAAACCTGTTCCTTTTTGAGATCAGCATTGAGGGTGATTTCGTGGTTCGCGCCAACATCAACGTGGCTCTGGGCGCGGACATGGAGTACGAGGTCGGAAAGCGTTATATCAACTGGTTCAGCATTTTCGGAAAGGGAAGCGGTTCGTCGGAGATAGATCTGGTGGACGAAAGATTTGCATTCCGATTCTATGCTATGGGCTATATCGGCGTAAAGGTCGGTATTCTCATTGAGGTTAAAGCAGGTATAATCTCCACAAAGATCGGATACGTCGGTATTTCTGCAGAGTTCGGCGCGTATGCCGAGCTGTACGGATACTTTATGTATACGTATACCAAATACCGCCCTGCCAGCACCACGGAGTGGCAGGAGGAGGAATCCATAATCGGAGCGCTGTATTTTGAATTCGGACTGTATCTGGATATCAACATTACCGCATCCCTTCTCAGTATTTTTGAAAAGGAATGGGAGCTGTATTCAGGGAAATGGGCGTTGCTTTCGGCAGGCTCGCGGGAGAACGTGTACGGCTTTGCCACCGAGATTGAGGACGGAGAAAAGATAATAATTGAAGATGAGGACGGAAATTCCAACAACGGCATTCTCGGCACCCTTTCGGAAACCCTCCGTTCCATGAAGACACTGGATATGACCAGCGGAGAGCAGGATACTCCCGTAAAGCCCTGGATCAGCTATTATGACTATGATTTCTGGCATGGGGACGATTTCTCCCTGACCGACGGTGAAGAGGATAAGATCAATTTCACGTATTCCTTTTCCAGCAAGTATTTCTCCTTCGTTCCGGTATATGAATACAACAAAAAAGAGGATAAATACTATCTGACCGACTACAAGGTGCAGGTTGACGTGCCCGAGGGTGTTCATTATCTTTCCTGCGAGCTTCGTCTCGTCTGGTGTCTTGACAAGCTTTGCTGGTCGAAATATGATATAGCCCTGACGGTTCCCCTTGTTTGGACAGACCTTTCGGATGAGGAGCTTAACGAATACAGAACCGCCACCGTCAAGGTCGGCAACGAGGCTGATGGATACCGCACGGTATGGACCAAGCGCTACTTGAAGGGCGAAGCCTTTGAGCTTCCCGAAACCAAGGACGTATTGAAGTATGCCGATTATGCGGGAGCATCGGATATTCGTTATTCCGGCTATATCGGATATACGAGAACCAACCGCGGGGAAGAGATAACCTCGGTTGGACAGCAGATGTATTTTGATACCGTCTATTACTTTGATATGACCGCAAGGGAATATACGGTCACGGTAAGAGATGTGCAGAATTCCGACGGCTCGCTGACGGAAATGCAGTTTACGGCGAAATACGGCGATGCATTTGATTTTTCTCCGCTTTTTGCCACGGGAACGAGCAAGGATGGCGAATATACGCTGTTCTCCGGAATTGAGGCAAGGGACAAGAAAGGTGTTGCAACCCTCAGAGACGCATCTGACGTTGTCGGCGGCAATTACGCCGGTGAGCTGCTTGCGGGTGAGGTAACATATCATGCCCAATACGTAAACAACAGCGGCACTGTTACCTACAAATTCACAGGAATTGCCATCGATCCGATAACTAAGCTTTATAAAAACGGCACAATGCCTTCACAAGAGGACTTTATTGATGCGATCAAAGCGGTTGACGCGACGGCTTACGTTTCTTCTATCTCTCCCGTGTTTGAAAGCGTAAACGGAGATATAGTTTATACGGTTTCCGTCAAGATACCGGAAAAGCCTCTGCAGTCCTATACCGTCACCTATGAGACTAACGGCGGTAGCGCCGTTGCTCCCTCGGTCACGGTTGAGCGCTCGGCTATGACACCTCCCACAACACCCGTCAAGCAGGGATACACCTTTGCGGGATGGTTCTACGACGTCGCTCTGACCCAGGCGGTGGATTGGAACCGAAAAATGCCGTCTATGGACTTCAAGCTTTACGCAAAGTGGACGGCGAACAGCTATAAGATCACTCTGGATGCGGGAGAGGGCTCGACGCCGATCGCCTCCGTAAACGTGGTATATGACGAAAAGGTAGGCTCTTTGCCCAACGCCACAAGAGTAAACTACATCTTTATCGGTTGGTACGATGCGGTAACCGGCGGAGAAAAATATACTGAGGATACCGTTTATACCGAGGAAGGTGATATAACGCTTTACGCCCATTGGCAGATCAAGGCGACCGTTGCGGTCGGGGACGTTTTCGTTAATTATCAGACACTGATATATGACGGAGAGGCACACAAGCCGACAGTAGACTGCGGACTTGGTGACGTCAGTGTGTCAAGTCTTGTGATAAGCTATAAGCGTCAGACTCTTGACCGGAATTGGAGCACTGAGCTTCCGGTTAATGCGGGAACCTACGACGTTCGGGTTCAGAGGGCTGAGGATGACAAGTATCTTGCGTTTGAGTATGTTTATTCAGGTAAGCTTGTGATCGGGAAGAGAAGCAGAACGATCACGGCAAACGGTCTTGTTGCCGAATCCTACTACGCAAGCATTAAAGCTTCAAGCATTCCCGCATATGAGGGTGACGGAACCCGGATGTTCGCCATTGAAAAATACAACGGAAGTAGTTGGGTACGTTCCAATTGGCAGACCTCGGCAGGATTTATGAACCTTGCCTCGGGCGATTACCGAGTATGCTTCAAGGTTGCCGAAGGAGAGAACTATCTGGAAAGCAACATAGCAACACAATCGAGTAAGCTTACTGTAAATACACTCGGTTCAGCTGATTTTAAGTCTGTTTCCTATACTTTGAGCTCCAAAACTTGTGGTTATGCCGGCTCAGACACGACAAATTCCGTATATGCGCGATTCAAATACATAGACGGTACCGAGGGTAGCAGGGTGCAGGTTTCAAAAACCCGATGGCTTCTGTCGACCGGTAAGGATGTACTGTCTGCTCCCACTGATCCTTGGGTAATCGAGGGGGTTCGGTATAACATTGACGGAAACAACGAATGGACTTGTGAGATGGTAGAGCTTGCGGCAAACGTTGGAGGAACCTCAACGGTTTGTTATTACTACATAGATCCCGACGGACGGTATTTCAGTTTGGGTAACTCGGGAAGCACCGTTATTAACGTCAGCGGTTACTTTAAGAGGAAGATTACGAGTGTCGGCAATTTCAACACCCCGGTATCCTTGAATTTAGGCGGTAGCGACGGTATTTATACCTACACCTATGACGGCAGAGTGATTGATCAGTTCTCCTCTTGGACAAATAACGGATACTACAACTGCTACGCTCACACCTTCGCCCCCACACTGTCCTTCACCTGCTCAACGCCGGAGGTTAACGGGCATAATTACGCGCAGTATTTCAGAAGCGGCATCAATACCTTGACTGTGGATCGGGATGCGCTTTACGTTGCCATGATGCGTGACGGCATATCCTCCGTCACCGCAACCGCAACTCTGACCTTTGATTCTTCCTCCACCGCAAGCGGAAACGTGTGGACAAAGAGCTTTACGGTCACCCTGCCTGATGCAATGACGGTCACTGAGAGCACGGAAAGCTACTTGGCGAGCGCGGAAGGAAATATTTCCGTAAAGGCAGAGGAGGATAACGATTACGTTACCGTTACGGTAGGACTTGCGGAGAACCCCGGAATATGGGCGATCAAAAACACGGTTTCTTACGATGCCGGTAAGCTGAGCCTTGAAAAGATCGAAGCAGGAAACCTTGCATCTGCGTATGTGACGGTCAGCAGCTCGGCAGACGGAAGTTACACACTACTTACCTACCGTGACGACGTGAAGGAAAGCTATCAGACAGGCTCCCTTGCCGTGCTGACCTTCAAAAAGCTGGAAGAAACTGTGGATATGGCTGAAGCGATCGGCATTCGGACTGATCAGACGATTAACGATCATGCAGAGACTCCCGAGATAAACACAGCATTTAATATCGGTGACTTTACCTCTGTTCCCCCCGAAGACAGCAATGAATATCTGACTGATGAGCGGATGATAGTGGATGCTCTTTACGGCTTGCTATCTGCTCGGGGGACGGATATTCTGACTCTGTACTATGCGACTGAGGAGCTTGTTTCGGCGGAGGAGCTTTCCCGCTGGTTTCACGCAGCCTGCGATATGCTGGATTCCTATGGGCGCTTCGGTATTCATAAATACACTGCTACCGCAGGAAAATACACCAAGGAGAACGTGTATCATTACACGTTGACGTACGCCGCGGAGTATTATACCACGGATACGGAGGAGCAGGCATTTGAAGCGAAGCTTGATGAGGTTATTTCAGAATTGGAGCTTTCCGAAAAGAGCGACATTGAAAAGCTTTTTGCCGTATACGGTTATGTTTGCAACAACGTTACCTACGATGCCACTGCCGAGCATTGCTTCACCGCTTACGGCGCGTTGATTGACGGAAAAGCGGTATGTCAGGGCTACGCACTGCTCCTTATGCGAATGCTGCAAGCGGCTTCCATTGATTCCGATGTGGTATTCGGTGTTTCCGATGGAGTAAATCATATGTGGAACACCGTTTTGCTGGACGGTGAGTGCTATTTGCTGGATGCAACCTGGGACAGCACCGATCAAAGACAGTGTTATTTCTGGTTCTTAAAAGGAACGGCGGAGTTTGATCTGCATACCCCCGAAGCCCCATACGGCGCTGACGTATCGGAGGATGATCATGCCGATGCGCTCCAGATCTCCCACTCCTTTGGTGAGAGCACCTGCATTAACCCGTCTACCTGCTCCGAATGTGGGGCAACAATCGGCGATCCCAAGGGACATATTGATGATAATTGTGACCATATCTGCGACCGTGGATGCGGTAAAACAGACATAAATGCGGATAAACACGTTGATAGCGACGACAGCGATCATCTTTGCGATTACGGATGCGGTCAGCCCGCAGACGACGGTTGCCACGACGTTAATACCGACACCGACCACAAGTGTGACGAATGCGGTGCGGACAACGTGACCGAGCACACCGACGGTGAGGACAACGATCACCTTTGCGATAACGGATGCGGTCAGCCCGCAGACGACGGTTGCCACGACGTAGATACCGACACCGACCACAAGTGTGACGAATGCGGCGCGGACAACGTGACCGAGCACACAGACGGTGAGGACAGCGATCATCTTTGCGATAACGGATGCGGTCAGCCCGCAGACGACGGTTGCCACGACGTAGATACCGACACCGACCACAAGTGTGACGAGTGCGGCGCAGACAACGTGACCGAGCACATTAACGGAGAAGCGACTTGCACGGCTCCTGCAACCTGTTCCGTCTGCGGAGCGGTAACCGTAGAAGCTCTCGGTCATACTGATGAGCCGATGGTCGGAAAAGCGCCTAACTGCACCGAGTCGGGACTGACCGACGGAGTGAAATGCTCCGTTTGCGGCGAAACGCTGACGGCGCAGACCGAAATCGGGAAGGTTGGGCATAAGTATGACCATGCTTGCGACAGCGATTGCAACGTTTGCGGAGAAGTAAGGACACCCGCAGAGCACGCGGATGCAAACGGGGATCGCACCTGCGACGAGTGCGGCGCAATCATTCCGAGGAAAGGGCTTTCCGGCGGCGCTATCGCAGGAATTGTGGCAGGCTCCACAGTAGCAGTCGGCCTTGGCGGCTTCTCGTTATTCTGGTTCGTGATTAAAAAGAAAAGGTGGATCGACCTTATCGGGCTATTCAAAAAATAATTGAATTCTGCAATACATAGACCTATCGGTTAGTCTATAACGGCAAACAGAGCAGGAATAGAAGGAATAAGATTTCCTTTATTCTTGCTCTTTTTGCTTGTATATTTACCGGCGTTTTGCTTGTATATTTACCGGCGATGCTTGCAATTTGACGGAAAAGGTGATATAATAGAGTAACGGTTGACGATGTCATAGCCTGTAGATAAATCCTGGAAAGTAAGGGAATAAAATGTATTATTACGGTTTTTATCATTCTCCCTTAGGGAGACTGACGGTAGCAAGCGATGAAGAGTGTATTATCGGTCTTGGGATTGAAGGTCAAAGATTTTATATGGATGTCTTGCAGGGACATCGGTGCGAGGAAAAGGAAACAGGTGCCATTATTCTTGCCAAGGCATGGCTGGACAGGTATTTTGACGGCAAAAAGCCGGAAATCAGCGGTTTGCCCATCAGGTTTATCGGTAGCGATTTCAGAGTCGAGGTCTGGAAAATGCTGACGGAGATCCCCTATGGCAAGGTGGTTACCTACGGAGAGCTTGCGGAGAAGGTAGCCGAAAATAGGGGAGTCAAATTCATGTCGGCGCAGGCAGTCGGAGGGGCGGTCGGTCGAAATCCCGTCTCGATAATCGTGCCTTGCCACAGAGTAGTTGGGGCTAACGGAAGCTTAACCGGATATTCGGGAGGACTTGATGCCAAAATGAAGCTTCTGGAGCTGGAGGGTGCTACACCTGTACGCATCATCTGAGGGTACGGCGGTGTAGGTCAAATATCCGGTATTATAAAACCTTCGGAAAAACGGAAAAAACGTTAAAAATTCATTTGAAAAACGGGAGGATAACAGTGGCAGGAAGGAATTTTTCCGAAACGGTAAAATTCGGAGCGGTAAAAGCGAATGTGAAAAAATACAACGGTGAAATACGGTGCGAAATTTGCGGGAAAAGGCTTTTTTCCGTTAAAGAATGTCATTTTGACCATGTGATCCCTTATGCTAAGGGCGGTTCGTCAACTTTGAAAAATTGTCAGATATTATGTATTGAATGCAATTTAACCAAAGGTGATAAGGACTTGAAGGAAATATCGTTAGATGAAATAGCAAGGCGTTTTTTTGGTAAAAAAACGCCCAGAGACGGCAATGAAAAAAGCGATAGCCTTTCCAACGGTAACGGTGACGGAAAAATGACTAAAGAAAAATTTGATCTCGCCGTTGGTGATTTTATTAGGAGAAACGGGGATATTCGCCAGATAGATTTCAGCCGCGAGTACAACCGTTTGCCGGGGATAAGCTACATGAGAAAGTATTACGGTACTCTAAATGAGCTGAAAAAGGTTTTCGGTATTACGGATATTTCCTTGAACTGGAGCAGAGATAATATAAAGCAGGCGCTTTTGTATTTTGTCTCAGCACACGGTGGGATCACTCAGAAGGATCTGAAAAAGGAAAACGGTCTTCCGTCCGTAGGCTGTATATTGAGCTATTTTCCGGAGTACAGAAGCTTTGCGGAGATAAAGCAGGGCTTGTGTAATATCGAATCACGAGGAATCTGGACAAGAGAAGAGGCGATACAGGCGGGAAAGGAGTTTGCTTTACGTCGGGGTGGAAAACTCGTTCAGTCAGACTGTACTCCTGCTAATAATTTGCCCGCAATGGCGGCGATTTACCGCTTGTTCGGCAATATGCCTACATATCAGAGGGCTGTCGGCGCTGCGGTTTCAAGGAATAATTACGTATCTGAGCAGGAAATAGAGGCTGCCGTCAGAGTATATTTTGAAAACAAAGATCGGATAGTCGAATCAAGAAAAGCATTTTTTGAATCTTTTCCTTATGGCTTAGATGTTATTTGCGGGCGGTATCAGAGCTTCGGCGCCTTTGCAGAGCGGTTTAATATTACCGTGAAAAATACAAAAAAAGCCAAATATACCAAGCAAGAGGTCGATGCTGCTATATCCGGCTTTGTGAGATCGGGAAGACCCATACCGACTTGTCACGGCTTAACCAAAGAGGGACTGCCCGCGGCAAGCGTTATTATGAGATATTACGATCATTGGAGAGAGCCTTTTGAAATATTCGAGGCGCTGTATAAAAGGATCGGCGGTCAGTGCTGAGAGCCAGAGTGTGACATTCCGTTGAAAAAAGATTACCGACAGAAAAACAACGATCAGACTGACACACCGTACGTTTCGGTGATCGGATCCTTGAAAATGCCGATTTCCGGAGTGCGGAAGGTGAATACAACGAACAAAACTGCAATTGCGCATAGCAGGTAGAAGGCGAGCCTCGGATGCTTGCAAACGACTGCTCCGCTGTTGAACCGACAAGTCTCGTATATGTAAGCAATCGCGGCGGAAATAAAGAAGATAACTACGTTGATCCAATCGGGTGAGCTACCAATTATACCGTTGTAGGCATAAAACAGCGCGGGGATCAGCCCAAGACCGAGAAGGACTCCCTGTAGCTTTACGCACCAAAGCTCCTTGCGTTCCTTGAAGAAAAAGCTTTGCACGGCGGCAAATATAAACATTGGCCAGAAAAGCAGCTTCATATGCTCCCAGGTGGATTCGTTTACTCCGGAAAATGGGGCTATCCACACCGCTTTTCCAAGCCAATCATACAAAAAATGCAAAACTGTTCCGCCAAGTGACGTAACAGCAAAGCCCATCAGCTGCCAAAGTCCTATCGAACGCTTCATTACGTACCTCCGTATATCTATTCTTGGTAAATTGTATTCCGATGCCGTAGGATAAATTCTTAATTTGTTTTTTTTCTGATAGTATCTTGATTTTTTACAAAAAAAGTGGTACACTGTATGTCGCTACCGTGATTTCGGTCAAACGAAACTGAATATGCGGAAAAATTTCGTTCTAACGAAACGAAATGTGTTGTTTTATTTCGCTCAAACGAAATCGGCTCAAGGCGTTACAGTAGCGTGAAAGCTAACGCTCGGTTGAATAATAAACTACAGATACTTTTACTTCGCTCTTCGCGTCTTTGGGCGCAGAGTCTGAGAAAGGCAGGGGAATTAATGTGGATCTGATAACTGTAAAGGAGGCGGCTGCCAAATGGGGAGTCACTCCTCGACGGGTGCAGGGGCTTTGTAAGGAGGGAAAGATCAAGGGGGCAACGAGGTGGGAAAGGACCTGGATGATACCTGCTCACGCGGTTCTGCCGGGCTCGGCAAAGAGCGAGGAGCCCAATCTGCCAATGCCCAGAAAGAGCCCTTTTCTTGATATGACCGATATATACAATAAGGCAGGATTTGCCGATGAAAGCATCCGTATGCTTGAAAATAACCCGGAGGCGTATGCTCTTCTTGAGGCGCAAATAGCATACAGAAGGGGCGAGATCGACAGGGTTTATGACAAGGCGAGATATTTTCTCTCCTCTCATTCCGGTTTTTATGCTGTTCTCGGTGGAGGAATGCTGCTTGCGCAGGTAGCGATGTGGCGAGGAGACATGAATCTCTGGCACGAGGCAAAACGGCACATTTTTGAGGCTCCCTGTGATAACGAGGTTCAGCGCGATATTGTATCGCTTACTATAGCGATAGTTGACAGCTCGATCTACGACAATAAGGATTATCCCGAGTGGTTTACCACAGGTTGTTTTGAGCTTTTACCTCCCGATGCTCATCCGGCGGCAAAGGTATTTTACGTTAAATA
>JAFVTO010000039.1 GCA_017503165.1 Clostridia bacterium
CAAACGAAGCAGATCCCCTACTTCTCCGTCATTCTGCCAATACGGCTGCTTTATCCCCTGTTTTACTCCCATATTCCCAAGAAGTGTAAGCGCATCGAGGTTATAAAAGCTGTAATGTATTCCTTTTGTTCTTGCTAACTCATGGGGCTGAGAGCCGTCTGCCTTGATATGCATAGCGTGACGTCTGATGTATGCGGCATTCAGTGTCTTACGGGCAAGGGATCTGCGCCCTGTAAACAGAGCCGCCGCTGCGACCTGGACGTCAAACCATGCCCCATGATTGTTGTGTTGGAAATCCTCGTCTGCTCCGTTCTCACTGGTAAGCATCCAGTTGACAAACTCAACATACCACTTTTTCAACTCTACCAGCGTTTCTTCATCTATCCAGCCGAGGAATTCAAGTATTGCAACACCGTTAAAAACATTATAAGACCCGGAAAAGTCAATAAGCCCTATTCCACGACCGTTACATACCCCGGGAATAGATTGACCGTATTCAAGGTGGGGATTCATCCTCGTTTCCGGCTCAACATGCCAATCTCTCAGCATTCTTACAGCCTTATCGGCATACCGTTTATCCTTAAAATACAGTGCCGCCAACGCCAAGGTATGAACACTGTCGCATAGCCTGCTGTAATTCACCTCATCTCTTGTTTCCGGATTTATTTCTCCGTCACGGCGAATATAAGGAAAGCCATCCGGTGTATCGGGATTAGGCCACCAATACGGCCCCATTGACATATAGTCGTGGGGATCTCCTGAAAACGCCTTAAGCCTCCGATCCACAACGGAAATGCGCTCGCAAGTCAGAATCCGATCCGCCTTTGCTCTGAAATTCATAAGGAGCAACGAAGACAGATCAGCGGCTTCTGCCATCTCGAAAAGCTTTTTTCCATCGTATGTTATGGTGTCAGGAAAGAAAGCTGACATAATCAAATTCCACCTTTCAATATCGATGATACGACATAAGTATAGCACATCTTTCTGATAAAATCAATAGAGCTGACAGAAAAAACATATAAATATAGCTTATACAAGCAATTGTACAAATCAAAACAATTTTTTACCAAACCAATTACAAAAAGCAATATTTCATTTAATAAATTTACCAACCGGTTGACTTTTTTTCAAGGTGGGTTATAATATAACCGTAAGCTGACTAATCCTCATTCGATATATTCTAACCTGAAAGGAAACGGAATAAAATGTTTTTTTTAGATCCTACCTATCTGCTTCTCATCCCGGCGCTTATCCTGTCGCTTTGGGCAAGCTCACGGGTGAATTCAACATTTAAAAAGTATTCAAGACAACCTTCAAGAAATGGGATCACCGGCGCGCAAGCAGCAAGACGCGTTCTTGACAGCCATGGGCTTTACGATGTGCAAATAGAATATGTGCGCGGAAACCTCACCGATCATTATGATCCCACGGCAAAAGTCCTCCGTCTTTCGGAAAACGTATACGGTAATGTTTCAGCCGCAGCAATCGGTGTAGCCTGCCACGAAGCGGGGCACGCAATTCAGCATGCTGAGGCATATACACCGTTAAAGCTTCGTCAAGCAATCATCCCAATAACAAACATCGGTTCAAGATGTGGGATTTATCTCTTTATGATCGGATTTATCATCGCAGGTATTGCCGGATCCGGCTCTATTCTCGGTATGGGGCTGGCTTGGGCAGGAATCGCGCTTTTCTCCTTTACAGCGCTATTCCAGCTTTTAACGCTTCCCACTGAATTTGACGCCTCATCAAGAGCGCTTAACGAAATAGAACGGGCAGGAATACTCCAATATGATGAGATCCCAGCCGCCAAAAAGGTATTGAATGCCGCCGCGCTTACCTACGTAGCTGCCTTAGCGGTATCACTCACCCAGCTTTTACGTCTGGTTTTGATTCTCGGAAACCTTTCCAACAGAAGAAGATAAGCAAAAACCGGTTCACGACCGTGAACCGGTTTTTTATATTTCTTTCACAGTAATGAGCGGTAACATTTTTTCATAAAGCTCTCTGTCGCACATCTGCGTTCCGTCCAAGGAAACTGATCCGGATGCTAAAGCCATAGCACTCTTGAATGTTGCTTCAGGCTCCAATCCTTCCAATATACCTATCGCAAAACCAGCGACCATCGAGTCACCTGCACCAACAGTGCCTCTTACCACCACTTCCGGACTGTCAGCCCAATAACTGTTGTCTGCCGTTACATATAAAGCGCCTTTACCGCCGAATGATACACAAACCGCGCCCACTCCCCGTGCAATAAGTGATCTCGCTTCCTCAGCCGCCTGCTCTGCACTGTTTATGCTTTTTCCGCAAAGCCTTGACAGCTCATCAACATTCGGCTTTATCAGATCAGGCTTTCCCTCAATACCCCGAAGCAGTAGCTCTCCGTCCGCATCAAGAATGCCATAAGCGCCTGCTTCCTTCGCTTTGGTGAGCAATTTACAGTAAAAAACAGAACTGATTCCTGGCGGAACACTACCGCTGACAATCAATACATCGCCGGAGCATAAATGCTCACTCACCATTTCTACCAATCGCTCTTCAATGCCCTCTTTAACCGCTGTACCCATACAGTTCAGCTCAGTAACGCAAGAATTTTCCGTATCAAACACCTTGGTATTGACACGAAGCCTTCCGTAAGTCGGCACATAAACACACTGCATTCCAACGGAGGACAGATATTGGTAAACACTATCGCCATCCATGTATTCAATAACTGCGGCAACCGTCTCATAGCCCAGTTTTTTTATCACCAGAGACGTATTTATTCCCTTGCCGTTAATACTTTCGCATACCCTGTCAACTCGGTTGGTTGCACCTCGCCTGAGCTCCTTTACATATACCGTCCTATCAACACAGGGGTTGGCTGTCACGGTTATAATCTTCATCTATGCACTCGCCTTTCTTCAAAATACGTGCCTCACCGTATGAAACCGGAAGTATTTGATACTCCGGATACTGTAAAACACTTACTGATTTCAGCTCTTTGCATTCATCTTGAGATATGCGTTTATAAATCCGTCTATCTCTCCGTCCATAACTGCCTGAATGTTTCCGTCCTCGTAGCCGGTGCGCGTATCCTTCGCCAGAGTATAAGGCATAAATACGTAAGAACGTATCTGGCTACCCCATTCGATATTGTACTTTGTTCCCTGAATATCTTCTATTTTTTCAAGATTTTCACGGATCTTGATTTCAAGAAGCTTAGCCTTCAGCATTTTCATAGCGGTTTCTTTGTTCTGAAGCTGACTGCGTTCGGTCTGGCAGCCAACAACTATACCGGTAGGAAGATGGGTTATTCGGATAGCAGAGTCAGTTTTGTTAATATGCTGACCTCCCGCTCCGCTGGAGCGGTGCGCGGTAACCTCGATATCCTCGGGACGAATTTCAATTTTATTATCATCGGGAAGCTCCGGCATTACCTCTACCGAAGCAAAAGAGGTGTGCCTTCTGCCAGATGCATCATAAGGAGAAACTCGGACCAAACGGTGCACGCCGTTTTCGCTCTTAAGATAGCCGTACGCATTTATACCCTCTATCCGGATAGAAGCGCTCTTTATTCCCGCTTCCTCCCCATCCAGCCAGTCAAGGAGCTTAACGGTATAATCGTGCTTCTCCCCCCATCTCGTATACATACGATATA
>JAFVTO010000040.1 GCA_017503165.1 Clostridia bacterium
AAAAGGTGTATTTCCTGGACGGATATTCTCTCTTTAACGGTGGAAACAGAGATTCGTGCACCGTTGACGGCTGTCATCCGAACGATCTGGGATTTGAGAGAATGGGTAACGTTATAGGAGAACTGTTGAAAAAAGTTCTCGGCTACTGATGGCAGTGGACAAGCATATCAATAAATGAATCTGAATGGAGGCGGTAATATATGAAGAGATATTTTGATGAGGTTACGGAGCAGCGAATTGAAAGGACAAAAGCCGCGCTGGAGGCTAACCGCATGATGGTTTACAGAGCAAGGACCGCAGATGAGGCGAGAGAAATTGTGAAGGGGCTGCTTAAGGATGGTGATTCCATTGGAGTCGGTGGCTCTGCTACTCTGGATGAATGCGATATTCTCACTCTTATACGTTCTCCGGAATACCGCTTTATTGACAGATATGAAGCGGGCTTGAGTGGCGCTCAGGTTCACGATAGACACGTTCAGGCTCTGGGAGCAGACGTATATATAACGGGAAGCAATGCTGTGACAGAGGACGGCTTGCTTTACAATGTGGACGGAAGAGGAAACCGCATTGCTGCTATCGCCTTCGGTCCGGAAAGCGTTATCGTTATTGTCGGAGCAAATAAGATAGTCAGAAATCTGGAGGAAGCGGTAATTCGCGTTAAATCTGTTGCCGCTCCCGCTAACTGCAAACGGCTTTCCTGCGATACACAT
Source organism: Clostridia bacterium (assembly GCA_017503165.1). Classification (GTDB taxonomy): domain Bacteria; phylum Bacillota; class Clostridia; order Oscillospirales; family CAG-272; genus SIG673. The sequence goes on from JAFVTO010000040.1 coordinate 711, forward strand.
TGCGCGAAAAAAGGTCGTTGCTGTACCTTGACCGATCCTTGGAAGGATTCCGAAATCGGAGCGGGCTGTCATTCCGAAGGACGGATATGCTGCGATTATCTTATATCGGGATATCAGAGGATTCCCGACCGTATCAAGGTTATAATTGTGGATCAGGAACTTGGCTTCTAAGCAGATTCGGCTTGTTCTGTCCTCTGGCTTATGAGGTACCGTCTATTGGAGTGTGACAGAATAATATGGGGCTCGAAGGTGAGCTCCGGTGACAAAAAAGGCTTTATGTTCGGCAGAACATAAAGCCTTTTTGCGCGGTGATTCCGTATATACTTGCAACGGTGATATAATTTTGCGGAAGCTATATACGTTCCAGTATTTCGGAAATTACACGGTAAAATCGGGAGCAGGATGCGAGATCAACGCTTTCTGAGGTGGAGTGGATCGCTTTAAGATTGGGGCCTATGGAGATCGCTTGTGCGCTTTCCTTTCCGTCGATGGCATTCATTGCCGAGATGATAACTCCGCATTCAAGACCTGCATGTATGTTTTCGAATACCGCTGGTCTGCCGAGCACTGCGCGACAGGCTTTGTCGTATACATCCCTCAGCGCGCTTTTGCTTACGTATTTCCAACCCGGGGTGGGAGAATCTACGGTGACCTCCGCTCCGTAAAGCCTTCCGAGACCCTTGAGTATTGATACGGTTTCCCAAAACTCGCTGTTATAGCAGGAGCGTGCAAAGAAGGTCAGCTTGAAATTTTCACCGTTGTGCGTGAAAACTCCGGGATTTACCGAGGATAGCACCTGTGTCTTGTCGTCCGGCATATATTTCAGCACACCAAAGGGAGCGACGGCAAGTAAAGAGAGCAGTCGGTTTGTGCTTTTGTGGGTTAGACGGCTGTATTCGGTCGGTTGTCGGTAGGTGTTTGCCGAGTCTCCGGTGCAGCCTTCTGCGTGAATGCTTTTAAAGGAGTATTTTATCTTCCTGTCGTCACGACAGAAGTTGATGGATGCCTGCTTGAAATAGTCACGGAGAAATCTGTCGGCGGCCTTGGCTTCCGAGGTGCTGAAGAAGACCGCTACAGCGGTAGCGGAGGATGGGATGACATTTGGCTTGCTTCCGCCTGACATCGTAATCAGACAGAACGGTGTTGTCTGATAAAGGGCGAGCAACGCCTTTGCCAGCAGCTTTATCGCATTTTGTCTGCCTCGGTCTATGTCTACGCCACTGTGTCCCCCTGCCAGTCCGCTTACAGATATAGTAAAGGGCTTGCCGTACATGGAAGCATATTCGCAGGGAAGACAAAGGTGCACGTCTACGCCGCCCGCACAGCCGCAACAAGCACTTCCTTCCTCGGTGTTATCAAGATTTAACACGTTTCTCGCGGTAACCTTAGTATAATCAAATCCGAGTGCGCCGTCCATTCCCGTTTCCTCAGATACGGTGAACAGACATTCAAGGGGAGGGGCGAGCAGTTCGCGATCGTCCAGCGCTGCAAGCATAGCGGCGACTCCGATGCCGTTATCTGCGCCGAGTGTCGTTCCTTCCGCAGTGAGAATGCCGTCTTTTACCATTAACTTAAGCGGATCCACCGTAAAGTTATGCTCTAATGTGGGGAGCTTTTCGCATACCATGTCAGTGTGCGCCTGCAGCATCACCGGGGGGCGGTCCTTTCGAGAAGGGTGAGCCTCTTTTTTAATAAGCACGTTATTAAGCTCGTCCCGGTAATATTCAAGTGAATGAGACACGGCAAAATCGCAGAGATAACTTGCGATCCCGCTTTCGTTTCCGGAGCCATGGGGAATGGCGCACAGTTCTTCAAAAAATCTGAAAATTGCTTGTGGCTCCACATTATTTATTACGTATTCCAATCTTACGCACATTCCTTTCAAATACATTTATCTGACTTGTTTTGTATAAATGTCTGTTATTTGCCGTGTGTTACTGAAGATTCAGCTTGTTTTTGAATAAGTGTACCGTGACAAGATAGCATGCGACGCAGCAAGCTGCCGTGAGCAATGTGCATAGCGATAGCACTATATTGAAGGCAGTCAGTGACTCTACGGCTATAATAACAAAGAGAACAAGCATAACGGAGACCAATATGTTGGTTACCGCGTTGAGAGCGAAGTAGGCGAGCACCGAGCCGAGTATACGGTGGGCAGTCCAAAGCTGACCGATGGCAATACACAGATAAATTGATAAGATTGAGAGTATCAGCGAGAGCAGAGTTATCAATGCTACGTTAACGATAACAAATACGATATTCGGATCAATATTCAATCCTTTCTTAAGCATATTTTCAAGGGCTTCTATCATTCCGAGTGCATCCGAAACGGTGAAGTCGTGACCTGCTAACACGATAGTAGAGGTTGCCTGGGACAGAACGTAGCTTGCCATACCGAAAAGTGAGCTGAGAAGCACCCATACAGTTCCTACGATACCCTTGGAAAATACGAGCATCCACGTTGGTACCGGAAGCATATGCATCAGATATCCCTCGTCTGCCGCCATGCTTTTATAAAATCTCCATGCAGAGTGAAAGATGGGGAATGCCATTGCTACAGGAAAAAGCATCGAGCCGAGGAAAAGCGAGGGAAGGGTTACCAGCATCATAAGAGCCGGATTGTCCGTCAGACTTCCGAAGAGAATTGAGGAAAGCGCTGTGAATACGCCGAATGCCACGCATACGAGTATAAGGATCAGATATGTTTTTGCGGTGGCTACAAATTCGTTTTTAATTAATTTTCTTAACATTTTCTCACTGTCCTTTCTTGTTTTTCAGTGATTTGCCGCGTTAAACGCGGTAAACCTCTCGGAAAAGCTGATCTATATTCTTTCCGTAATGCTCACGGAGCTCCTTTGCGGAGCCGCCGAGAATAACTCCGTTTCTCCCGAGGAAAATCACGTCGTCAAGTACGGGCTCAATGTCGTAGATCAGGTGTGTGGAAAGGATGATGGTGGATTCGGGCGGCTTGTTTGAAAAAATAGTATCAAGTATAAAGTCTCTTGCGGCGGGGTCAACACCTGCTATAGGCTCGTCCAGAATATATAGTGGGGAACGGCGACTCATGGTCATTATCAGTTGAATCTTTTCCTTGGTCCCCTTGGACAGCGTTTTTATTCTTGCGTTCAGATCAATTCCCATTGCGGTCAGAAGATTTTCAGCTCTTACCGCATCGAAATCAGCAAAGAAGTCCAGGAATAGGCTCATCAGTCCGGATACGGAGATGTCGTTTGGAAGATAGGTTCGCTCGGGAAGATACGAAATGAATGCCTTGCTCTCCGGTCCGACCGGAATGCCGTTTAAGATTATGGTGCCGCTTGTGGGCTGATGTAATCCGCAGATCAGCTTGATCAAGGTGGTTTTTCCGCACCCGTTCGGACCTAAAAGTCCGACGACCTTTCCGCGCGGGAAGGTCATGTTAAGGTTTGACAGCACCTCCTTTGCGTTGCCGTATGACTTGCTGACTCCGCTCAGAGTGAGAATGGGGGTGTTGAGGCTATCGGTTACGTTCTGAGTATTCATGTGTACTTCCTTTCTGCTTCGATCAATGGTTGTTGAGCGCTTAAAACGCGGCAAACTAAGGGATACGGCGATAAACGGATTCCTATCGCGGATGATGGGCACTCAGTTGGGATCCACGATAGGGATCCGGAATTATGTGGAGCTCAGCCAAAAATCTTTTGCGCCATTGCTCGGGTGAATTCCTCTTTTTTTACGAAGTCCATAGCTGAAATGTAGATCTCCTCGATCTCCGAGTGAATGTTGCGGATGCAGGTCATATCGGTGTGAAGCAGAGTGAGTAGCTCGCGCCGCGCCCGACTGATCGCACGAAGCTTGGGTTTATATGGCGCAAAGTGTTCCTCTGCGGTAAATCTCCGCATATTCACTGTTTTTTCTTCCGCTCCTCCCTCGCTTCCAATGTAGAAGGACATATCCCCTCCGGGTACGTAAATCGCGTCGGGTGTGTCTGGAAAGAAGGGTGAATAGCTGATGACTACGGGTTGGCGAAGCTCGGTAAGCCTTGCCTTCAACGCTTTCATAAATGTGTTGGCAGCAAAAAAACGGTCAAGTATCGCATAATTGTGTGGGGAGAACTGGCTATATGTTTCTAAGGTGACTGTACCGTCGCAGCTTATGGCGGAACGTATGCGCAGTGTCTCGTGGTATCCGCTACCTGTCGGTAACCCTCTCAGCAGTCGCTCTACTGCCGAGTTCATTTTTGGCAGATTGACGGTCCGAAGCATATATCCTTCTGTGACTGAGTCAAGCCTTCCGATAGCGCCAAGATAGGAGTAGGCAGAGGAGTACAGCTCGCTTTTTGCCTCTCCTAACGCAGAGATAAGCTCTCTTGCGGGGCTAAGCTCATTTTCGTTCCAGAATTCTCCGAAATTCAGTATTTTGTCCTTTGCTCCGGGTGTGACCGGCTCGTATGAATGGGGTGCGGTCCCGTCTATTATTCCTATCCTGCCGGTGCCACTGTGGTCTGTGAATATAACTCCGTCAAGGGAGCGCGGATCCGAGGAACAGAAAAAGTACTCGACGCTTCTGCCCTGCTCCTCAGCTTTTTTTCCCATTTCGGAGATGAAACGGCTCTTGCCTGTACCCGGACCGCCCTTTATGATGTATAGCTCTTGTACTTCTCCGAAGATCTCCTTGAATTTTCCGCAAAATCCGTTTGCGGTATTCATGGCTGCAAAATAATATCTCGGTTTTTCGGTGTGTTCCATTGGCATTTTCTCCGTTTTTTTGTAGTACCGCCGCTATTACGGCGATCATTTACATCTTATGTAAGCATTACGGATGCGGTTACACCGATTACGAAGTTCTATCGTACAATGGCAAATATATTGTATCACAGAAAAATCTGCTTGTCAATAGTGATTTCTTGCTTTAGGATCAGTTATAATATTGTGTTATGGCGGTCATAAATTTGCGGATTTCTATTGAAATTTTTTGAAAAGTGTGATACTATGTGTATAGGATGAAGCATTGGACTGAAAACAGACCGTTAGCGGATCGTATCGGTCTTGCGAACAGAAGCAGCAAATAATAAAAAGAATATAAATGGAGGTCTACGATCATGGCAGAAGGAAAATGCAATAAGACCAAGCAGGAGGCTAGCGCCGTTCGTCCCGATGATTTTCAGCGGATAACTACAGTTGAGCTGGCAAATAAATATATCGACGAGCAGGTTGAGGAGATAGTTCGTACCGTTGGAGATAAAAGAGTTCTTATCGCTCTGTCCGGCGGTGTGGATTCATCCGTAGTAGCCGCACTTCTTTATAAGGCTATCGGAAGTCAGTTGGCATGCGTGCACGTAAATCACGGTCTTATGAGAAAGGGAGAGTCCGAGCAGGTCGAGGAGGTCTTCCGCAAGAATATGGATATTGAATTCGTATGCGTTGATGCGGCAAACAGATTTCTTGCCAAGCTGGCGGGTGTAAGTGACAGCGCCGCAAAGCGCAAGATCATTGGCGAGGAGTTTATCCGTATATTCGAGGAGGAGGCAAACAGGCTTGGCGGCTTTGAATTTCTGGCTCAGGGAACCATTTATCCCGATATTCTTGAATCCGGTGACCCCAATCCCGATTCCAGAAAGCCGGATATCAAACTCCATCACAACGTCGGAGGTCTTCCCGAAGAGATAGATTTCCAGTTGATCGAGCCTATAAAGCTCCTTTATAAGGATGAGGTGCGTATGGTTGGCGCGGCTCTCGGTCTTCCGGATGAGATGATCAACCGTCAGCCCTTCCCTGGTCCCGGTCTTGGTGTGCGTTGCACCGGCGCTATCTCTCTTGAAAGACTTAACGCGGTTCGCGAGTCTGATGCTATTCTTCGCGAGGAGTTTGCCAAGAACGGTCTGGATAAGAAGGTCTGGCAGTACTTTACCGTAGTTCCTGACTGCAAGTCGGTCGGCGTTACCGACGGCAACCGTACCTTCGCATATCCCGTTATTATCCGCGCTGTGAATTCGGTCGACGCGATGACCGCTACTATAGAGGAGATCCCTTATGCTCTTCTTCATCACATTACCAAGAGGATTACATCCGAGGTTCCAAACGTAAACCGTGTTCTCCTTGATCTTACCCCCAAGCCCAGCGGAACGATCGAGTGGGAATAAAATTCAACTGGATTGTCGGTCATCATAATGGCAAAGCATATAATATCGAGTGCGCTTCTTCTCTGTTTTGTTTTTCTATTATCGGCATGCAACAAAGGAGATACAATGAAATATACATTTGAATCTTTGCAAGATGAAAACTTAATGCGTGGCAGCTCGTATTTTATGGATTTCGGAGAAATGGAATCGCAAGAAGATGCCGCAATAGCAGAAGGAAAGCTGCTTTCCGCATTCGGTCAGCCGGAATACACGAGTGAAAATTATGAAAACTCTTTTAATTATATTATTCGTGCTACCGCAGACAACGGAGAAAGTGTCATATTGACCGTTTACGGTATGGGGGTTGTTCATATAGGTGCTGAACAACAGAATGATTTTGCGCAAAAGGCTGCATCTGCTCTCATAGAATACGTAAATGCTTTTGCTCCCGCAGATTACAGCCGCACTGTTTATTACTTGGATTTTGATATGCAAATTGATATTCAGGTAAAAGGCGGCAAGGCTACAATCAGTCAATCTCAAATATCCCAAGAAAAAGCAAACGAATTATTTGATAAGTTCTATAAGTAATTTGTTGATACCATTTTGATACCGTTTTTTCGCAGACTCCATAGACGAAGCAGAAAAAGGCGGTCAAATCCCCCGATAAACCGCACGAAAAGACCTAAATTCACGGGGTATAATGCTAATTTAAGCGAGTGGGAATAAAATAAGGGGAAATAAAATAATGAAAAATATAATTGTCGAAGGTCATCGTGGGTACTGTGCCAAATATCCCGAAAACACGATGATATCATTTGAAGCGGCAATCGAACTGGGCGTTGATGCTTT
>JAFVTO010000002.1 GCA_017503165.1 Clostridia bacterium
CCTCCCCTAGTGGCACCTGCCGTAGAGCAGGTGCCACAGTTATATTCGCCTGCGGCGAGTTATATTGCTTCGCAGTGATATTCGTCTTACGACGAGTGATATTCGCTTCGCGAGTTTATAGGGCGAATAGAATATCCCTTCAAGACAATGTCTTGAAATATCACTTTTGCGATAGCAAAAATATCACGCTGTCGAGGACAGCATATCACTAAACACTATCAGGAAATGCGCACTTACTCACCACCGAATGCGGTGGTGTAATAGAAAAGGGGGCTGAGTCTTTCGCTTAATTAAAAGCTTTTGACTCAGCCCCTTTTATCATATTAAATTCTTCTCATCAAAGCTTCTGATTGGTAGTCTTAAGCATAACATCGTGGTAACCGCCCTCAACAATACTGGTAGCGGACACCAGAGTAATTCTCGCCTTCTCCTGGAGCTGAGGAATAGTTATAGCGCCGCAGTTGCACATAGTGCTCTTCACCTTATAAAGGCTCTTATTTACGTTCTCCTTCAGCGGACCTGCGTAAACGACGTAAGAGTCAACACCCTCCTCAAAGGAAAGCTTAGCCTTGCCGCCGAGATCGTAACGCTGCCAGTTTCGGGCGCGGTTAGAGCCCTCTCCCCAATACTCCTTAACGTATGTTCCGTTAACGTTAAGCTTAGGTGTGGGGCTTTCGTCAAAACGTGCGAAATATCTTCCCAGCATGAGGAAGTCTGCTCCCATTGCCAAAGCGAGAGTCATATGATAGTCGTGAACGATACCTCCGTCCGAGCAGATCGGAACGTAAATACCGGTCTCCTTATAATATTCGTCACGCGCCGCCGCAACCTCGATAAGCGCGGTAGCCTGTCCTCGACCGATACCCTTCTGCTCACGGGTAATACAGATAGAACCGCCGCCGATACCGACCTTTACGAAATCGGCACCCGCCTTTGCCAGGAACAAAAATCCGTCTCTGTCCACCACGTTACCTGCGCCCACCTTAACGGTATCGCCGTACTTATCGCGGATAAACTTAAGGGTTTTCTCCTGCCAGCAGGAATATCCCTCGGAGGAATCTATACAAAGAACATCTGCGCCTGCCTCTATCAAAGCGGGAACTCTCTTCTCATAGTCGAGGGTATTGATACCTGCGCCGACCATGAAGCGGTGCTGAGAATCAACGAGCTCCAGCGGAAGCTCTACGTGCTGAGCATAGTCCTTGCGGAAAACAAGATACATCAGCCTGTCCTCGCCATCAACGATGGGAAGCTGGTTTATCTTGTGTCCCCAGATAATATTGTGGGCCTCGGCAAGGGTGGTATTCTCACGAGCGACCACCAGCTTTTCGCGGGGAGTCATAAACTCGCTCACCGGGGTATCCTCGCTCATGACCTCGGCGCGGTAGTCACGTCCGGTAACTATACCGAGAAGCTTTCCGTTATAAGTGCCGTCATCGGTAATAGCGATAGTGGAGTGTCCTGTCCTTTCGGTCAGACGCACAACGTCGCCCAGTGTACTGTCAGCCTTCAGGTTAGAGTCGCTGACAACAAAGCCCGCCTTATAGTTTTTGACCTTAGCCACCATAGCCGCCTCGTCCTCAACAGACTGAGAACCGTATATAAAGGAAAGACCGCCTTCTTTTGCCAGGGCGATAGCCATTCCGGAATCCGAAACGGACTGCATGATAGCGGAGACCATCGGAATATTCAGACTGATCGCGGGCTGCTCACCGCGCTTGTACTTTACAAGTGGAGTGCGAAGCGAAACATTAGCGGGAACACACTCGGGTGAGGTGTAACCGGGAACAAGAAGATACTCGCTGATGGTGTGTGAGGGTTCCGGATAGTAGTATGCCATTTTAAAGACCTTTCCTTTCTTTTTGGAGCTTTCTCCGTATCTTTTCTTTATTTCTTATATTTTATGCTTTAAAAACCTTGGGAAGGCTATCGCTCGCCGCGCCCTCCCTTCGGTTACAAAAAGAGGGCAGCCCCATAGATATGAGGAACTGCCCGAGTATTTCAAAGAATTACTTTTGGATGATGCAAGCAAAACGCATCGGTCAGTATCCAAAAATTTTTTATTGAAAGACCTCTCCGAACGCCTTCGCCATATACTGACTCTGGCTTTCGAAAAACTTTTTATTATTATATCATAAACGCGATGTTTTGTCAAGAGAAAATTTATTATGGAAAATACCGAATTTATCCGTGAGCCGCAGTGCTTTTTTGCGTATTATCAATGGCTTTGTCACAATAAACGGAAGAACCGTGAGCATAATCGGTTTTTCCCTCTCCTCTCTTCTCCCGGGGGCGCTTTTCCGCTCCCACCCGGTCTTTACCGCGCTCTCCGATCTGCATACCCATGCTCCGACAGTGTCTGTTTTTCGACGCGCCGTCTTTTCCCGCAAGCACAGGGCATCAAGGATACAGCCGTCACCGTCCTCAGCGCAGCAGCACAGGCTGAAGCTGAATTCCCTCCCTTGCCTTCTCCACGGTTTTGGAAACCAAAGAGAAATCCGCAACAAGGGAGCTCGGCTTGCTTTCCGGATCATCCTGACCGAACGGAACGAAATAAACGTTCTTTCTGTTCAGCATGACCGCCAGATTTTTAAGACTTTGCGAGAGTCCGTCATTGGTGGCAATCGCTATGATCAACGGGCGCCCGTTTCTCAGGTGCGCCTTTGCCGCCATAGTGACAGCCGTATCGGTAATACCGTTTGCCAGCTTTGCAAGGGTATTGCCCGTACAAGGGCAGATCACCAACGTGTCAAGCGGCAACGCCGGACCAAGAGGCTCTGCCTCCTTCACTGTGGTTATCGGCTTCTTACCGCAGATATCCTCAAGTCTTTTTAAGGTATCCGCGGCTTTTCCGAACCTGGTATCGGTGCTCGCCACCGTTGCACTGGCAATGGGAAGCACATCGTTATATAGTATCAGCTCTTGGAGCACCGCGAGAGATCTTTGTACGGTGCAGAACGAGCCTGTAAGCGCATAACCGATCATTTACATTAGTACCTTTCTTTGATTGGATACCGGAGCTCCTGCGTTTTTCGCCCGCGAAAGCAACAAACCTGATATATGAAAAACCACCCGTTTCTCAGACCTTCCTCTCAGTCGTTCCTTTCGATTATGGGTATAAGAGCCTCACCGATGATCTCTGCCGCTGTTTTCGGGGCATACTTACCGGGAAGGGATGGGGCATGTATCACCTTGACACCGTACTCTGCAGCGCATTCCCTGTCCACTCCTCCGGGAGCAGACGCAAGCTCTACGATCACGCTTCCCCGGGGGAGCTCGGCAAGCGTCTGACAGTCTATGACGTGAAATGGAACGGTATTAAAAATAATATCCGCTTCGCAAAGTGCCTCAGAAAGCCGCTCAAAGCCGTAGCCCCTCACTCCGTCATTGCTCATTTTCGCGCGGTCTCTGCCGGATCGGGCGATCCCGACCACCTCCGCTCCAAGTGCCTTAAGCAGTCTTGCAAGCTCACTGCCGCACCGTCCGTATCCGATCACCGCCGCGCACGAGCCGCGAACCGTTACGTCCAGCTCCTTCATCGCCACCTCCAGCGCGCCCTCGGCTGTCGGAACGGCGTTCCGCACGGCTATATCCTCGATCATTCCGTAATCGGTGACCGCTATTCCGTGCTTCTCCGCAATTTCCGCAGATACTCTTTTCACCGCTCCGCCAAAAACCTTGACCGAGGGCAGGCACAAGCGCCGAACAGCGCAAAACAGATCCTCCAGTCTTGGCTTGTCGGCAGACGTACAGTTCAGGGTTATACCGTCAGGAGAGAGAGGAAACGGCAGAATCACCGTGTCGCAACCCCGTATCGCCTGCTCCATACACTCATTCTGACTGTCGGCATAGGCTCCGCTCTCCGCGTATGCGCCTTCGCTTTGAAGATTTGGGGACTCTGCTCCGTAGCCCTTGCGCTCATTTGCAGACTCCGAGGTCTGCGCTTCTTGCTCCCGATGCCGCAAGGCTTCCGGCGTCGTTTCCTTGCCGCTGACCGTAGCATAGCAGGTGACCACATGTCCCCTGTCTGCCAGCAGCTGAGAAAGATAAAGCTGACGGCGATCGCCGCCAACAACACATATTTTCTTTTTCACATTTTTCAACATATTCATTCAAAAGCTTCCGTTCTCCGCGCGATCAACTGACCGCTTAATATCACGTTACCATTCTATGCAGGAAGAGCACGAGAGTTACCGTACTCATCGCGAGCCGCCTCCCTTTACGGATAAAAAATTCACGAAGTAATGCAAAATAACGCTCACAGGCGGTTCAAAACGAAAATCCTACTTGAAATATTCAAAAGTATGTAGTATAATAAAAAAGCGTCGCACGGCGCAATTCGGGCGCGGCGACTCTTTCAAATATGCGTAATGCAAGGAAAGGAATATGTCAGGATATGGCTATCAGTACAATCAAGCTCTCAGATATAATAAGCGAGCTTCGGCTCGAAGCGCTCTATCTCGGAGAAGAAGATCGGGAGATAACCACCCAGGAGGTGGCTCGTCCCGGTCTGCCGCTGGCAGGCTTCACAGAGCTTTATCAGCCCCAGCGCTTCCAGATAATCGGCCGCGAGGAATGCTCCTTTCTCGATATGCTGGACAACGGGACCAGAGATCACAACATAAATATTTTCATGAAAGCTTCGCCGGTTTGCGTTATCTTCTCCAGCTCCCTCGAGCCTCACCCGGAATTTTTAAAGTATGCGAAAAAATACGACGTTCCGCTGCTCAGGACCTCGGAACGCACCTCAGAATTTATGGCTTCGCTCATATCCTCCATGCGAGTTAAGCTGGCTCCCGCCATTACCCGTCACGGCGTTATGGTAGAGGTCTACGGCATGGGAATACTGATACTGGGGGACAGCGGTATCGGTAAAAGCGAGACCGCCATCGAGCTTGTCAAGCGCGGTCACCGTCTTATCGCTGACGATGCCGTCGAGATACGAAAGGTCAGTGCAGTAACCTTAGTCGCAAGCGCTCCGGAGATCATTCGGCATTACGTAGAGCTCCGCGGTATCGGTATAGTTGACGTCCGCAGACTGTTCGGAGTAGGCTCGGTCAAGGACACGGAGAAGATCAATATGGTCATCAAGCTTGAGCCATGGGTGCAGGGTAAGACCTATGACCGCATAGGTCTTGAAACAGAGGTAACGGACATCATGGGCATCGAGCTCCCCACAGTCACCATTCCGGTAAGCCCCGGACGAAACCTTTCGGTCATTATAGAGATCGCGGCAATGAACCAAAAGCAGAAGTTTATGGGATACAACACCGCAGTTGAGTTCAACAAACGCCTTACGAAGATGATGGAGCAGACGGATTCGGACAATAATTAACCCCGCGTGGTGTTAGACAAAAATTATCTTGTTTATTTTTATCACAGCATACGCTCAGCCTCGTCCCTCGCCCTTGACGGAAGGACGTTTTCTGCATAAAATTTTCTCATCAGATCGTAGCAAGCCTCCATTCGTCTCGACACGTCGTAGACTATATCGCTTTCAACTATCACTTCACCGTCAGCCCGAAGCACAAGAATGGAATACACCTCCTCCATTCCTTCCTCCCGCAGACATACCGCGTCAGTTTTAACGATCTGATAGATCAGCCTTTCATCGCGTTCCGGGTTAACGGAGACCAGTTCAGTAGGTTGCATTTCGAATTCATTCCCTTCAAGTTAAACTCAGCAGTCATTTTACCGGCATCACGGCAAAAAGGCTATCAGGCAGAGCATTCACAATATTGATAAATATCTTCTCTGCCGGAAGACGCCTTGATTTATCCGTGTGACTTACACATGTGACTTACACATAGGAAAGATTATACTGAATAAGGAGCAAGCTGTAAATGCAGATCCACCGCCGCGATGTTAAGGATTTCTTTATCTCAGTGCACAACGGCGACCGTTCTCCGCACCGACATTAAACAGGCTTTGAACGCACAGGACACCTTCCCGCCATCGCATTACCTGAGCGCGCAGTCAGTCCTAATTCCGACGTGTTTTTTCAAAAAGGTTTATTTTTCACTGATACTCCCCTATAAATTCACAATATATTGTGTATCATACGACACGATTCTGCATATTGTGTAAAATTTTCGGAAAACACACATCCGAAACGATCGCCACAGAACTAACCTATCAAAGCATACAACCCGTAAAAGCCACCGTTAAACCTAAACTGAAAAGGAGAAATACCTATGTGGTTCTTTGGAAAAAAGAAAAAAACTGACTATCTCGACGGCAGAAAAATGGCAGAAAAGCTGAACGGAAAGCATATAAAGTACGTCACCGAGCGCAAAGACGATGAGGACACCGTTATCGGACGGGACGGCGCGCTCATAGTCAAGGGAGATGAATTTCTGGTGTTCTCTTCTGCCGACGTAGTGTTCAGATGCCATATAGATGAGTTGCAGGCATCAGAGCTGCTCAGCCTCGAGGGAGTTATCATAAACGCCCCGGATATAGAGCACGGCGGGGAATTCCGTACAGTCATCGCTTACTACACCTACTACATAAAATAAGACCGTCACGTGCGCGTTGCAGATAAGTAACATTTTAACCCCGTCTTATCAAACACTTCAAAAAAATCACAAACAGGTATCTGTGATAGAGCAATCTGCTTTGCTGACAGAAACAAAGGCTGAGCCAAAGCTTATAATTAAGCGAATGGCTCAGCCTTTTGCTATATCTGACGGCTTCATCTTGTAGTATTCGTAAAACTTACGGTAAAACAAAGAGGGGGAATTAAAACCGACCGCTTGAATTATTTCCAGGATAGGCTTGTTTGTGTGCCTGAGCATAGAGTAAGCCTTTCGCATACGGACGTCGGTTATGTAATCAATCACTGATATACCAAGGTTTTTCTTAAAAAGATCACCGAAATAGCTGGCAGAAAGGTGTACTATATTCGCAAGCTCCTTGCGTCTGAGTGTTTCGTTGTAATGCTCGTTAATATAAGTAATAACCGGTTGAAGCGTTGTTGACACCAAGGAATGAGAGGACTTTTTTGTCAGATAAGAGTTGTTCTCCAACACATTTTTAATAAGCCTGAGCAAAACAAGCTCAATTTTCCTTATGCAAATGGCGTCGGTAAGCTCGTCGTAGTCTCCTTCAAGCCCGGCAAGCTCTGCGTGGTCTGAGATAAATTCCCGCATTTCATCCTCGCCCATTGTGAAAAAATAGGGAGGGGGATTTTTTCGCAACAGCTTGATCATGTCCTCCGAAAGGGCATCGGGCACAACGCAAAGATTGACTATTTCAAACGAGTCGTTGCCTTCTGTCTCGACACGGTGAAAATCCTCCGGAGAAACCACGGTTACGGTTCCGGGGCACAAGGGGATTTCAATACTGTTGATTATCTGCGTTCCATTACCTTTGACTACAAGCTCTATTTCGTAGTATTGATGCCAGTGCAGGGGAATGTATTTTGGATGGTTTATGTGCGCCCAATACCGTTTTTGCGCCAGTGTTGTTTCAAGATGTATCATTGTGTCCTCTTGTGAAAATCTGTAAATTATGAAAACCTATTTTATGAAAGCTTATTTTATGAAAGCTTATTTTTGGAAAGCCCCGTAGCGTGAAAGACATTACGCGGCTGAAAGCTAAGCCGTAGATGCTTTCACGTCGCTCTTTGCGCCTTTCGGCGCGCGGAGCCGAACAAAATAACGGATTAATATGTATGTTTTTCCTGCATTATACTATGTTTGGGCGACAAAGTCAACATAATTTCTGATTTAATTTCTTAAATCGAGCAATAGTGAAATATATTGAGTGAATATGTTATTGCAAACAAATGTACACCTTTGATATAATATGAGAAGAGGATTTATCTTCAAAAAATAGAACGGGAAGGTGATTTTATGAGCAATTATAAATATGTAAACACGCGAATGGGAACGGAGAATGATATGCGCTTCTCAAACGGCAACGTATTGCCCATAACCGCGGTTCCATACGGAATGGCAAGCTTCACGTTGCAAACGAAGAAAAACGGGGCTTGGTTTTATTCGCCTTACTCCAAGAGCTTTGAGGGAATAATACTTACTCATCAGCAATCTCCCTGGTTAAAAGACTACGGAGAACTTATAATTTGCGGTCAAAACGGAAGCCTTGAAACAGAGGAAGACAAACGGTGGTCTTATTTTGACAACAGAAAATGCATTTTAGAGCCCGCTCTTATGCGCGCATACATAAACAGAGACAGATATACCTTCGCCTTAGCTCCCACTAACAGCGGAGCAGTAATAAGCTTTGAGTTTTTGCAGGAAAGCGGAAACCGTATTAATTTTATCTGGCACAAGAGAACAGATTTTGATATAGATAAAGCGTCAGGTCTGCTGATCGGCGCGACAGTCATCCGTTCAATTTCTTCGACGCGAGGGGATATAGACACGAAAGAGTATTTTGCCGCGTCTGTAGAT
The DNA here is from genome assembly GCA_017503165.1 of Clostridia bacterium. Taxonomy (GTDB): domain Bacteria; phylum Bacillota; class Clostridia; order Oscillospirales; family CAG-272; genus SIG673. Next base: position 8,418 of record JAFVTO010000002.1, read on the forward strand.
GTGCCCTTCCAGCTCGAGAGAAAGGAAAACGCAATTTCTCTTAAACTCGAAGGCAAGAGCGCTGTTATACGTTTGGCGACCTCTTTTATATCAGCGGAGCAGGCAATTTTAAACCTTAAACGCGAGCTTAACGGTAAGAGCATTGAGGATGTATATGGCGAAGCGCGGGAAGAATGGGAAAAACATCTTTCAAGTATTGAGATAGAGGATGACGACGAGGAGAAAAAGAAAACATTTTATTCTTGCTTGTATCGCTTTTTTCTGTGGCCGCGCCGCTTTTACGAGATAAACGAAACGGGCGAGGCGGTACATACAAACACCCACACGGGTGACGTAACCGCCGGAGTTTATTATGTAGGCAACGAATTTTGGGATACGTTCAGAACCGTTTATCCTCTGCTATCCCTGCTTAATACCGAAAAATACGCCGAAATAGCAGAGGGCTATTATAATTGCTATAAGGACTGCGGATGGCTTCCTAAGCTACTGGGCCCGCATAACGTAAGCTGTATGCCCGGCATGCTTGTCGAAGCAACTCTTTCCGACGCCATCGTAAAGAATATCGTAGACGGAGAGCTTGCAGAAAAAATATTCGAGGCTATGCTGAAGGACGGAGAGTGTGTCGCCGATACGAAAATATTCGGCCGACGGGCTCTTGCTGAATACAGAAAATACGGATATATCCCGTACACGGCGGCAAAAGAAAGCGTAAACGAAACACTTGACAGCTGCTACGGTGACTACTGTATCGCGCAAGCGGCAAGAAAGCTCGGAAAAATGGAAATAGCCGAGCGCTATTACAGATACGCAAAAAATTACGAGAACCTGTTTGATCCCGAGGTCGGCTTTATGCGTGCCAAGGACGAAACCGGCGCTTTTCGCGAGGAGGCTTTTGACAGCTTCGCATGGGGAAGGGATTACACCGAGGGCTCGGCATGGCAGAACTCCTTCGCGGTGTATCACGACATAAAGGGACTTGACAAGCTATATGGCGGAGGGCTTGAGAGGAAAATAGACGAGCTCGTTTCAGCTCCCGCGTACTATTCAGTCGCAGGCTATGAAAGAGAGATACACGAAATGAGTGAAATGGCAGCCGCAGACATCGGGCAATGCGCAATATCAAATCAACCGTCCTTTCATATTCCCTATATATACAGCGAGCTTGGTAATATCGAGAAAACGGCTGCGCTTGTCGAGCGACTCTCACAGAAGTTCAACGCAACGGCTGAAGGGTATCCGGGCGACGAGGACAACGGTAGCATGAGCGCGTGGTATGTGCTGTCCTGCCTTGGCTTCTATCAAATGTGTCCGTCCCGTCCTGAATTTACAATGAGCCTACCGCTTTTTGATAAGATCACGGTAAGGCTTGCCAACGGGAAGCAGTTAAAGATTGTCAAAAAGGAATTGAACCCTGCAAGAATGAAAAATACCGTGGCATATACGGATATTATGAATGGCGGAAGCCTGAAGGATATCGTTGAAGCGTAAAAAACACTGTAAAAGCAGCAATAACAGCGGAATATCCGTTATCATACCATCCGGAGAAAATGCGCCAAAGGCAACATCACGCGCATAGCACATATCACTGCCAAAGGCGAACAGAACCGACGAGTCTGCTTTAAGATAAACTCCGACAACGAAGTAAAGAAAAAAATACGAAGTTTACCCTCATTCTCAAAGGGATGGCGAAAGTAACGCAAAGGGGCTGAGTCAAAAGCTTTTAATTAAGCGAAAGACTCAGCCCCCTTTTCTATTACACCACCGCATTCGGTGGTGAGTAAGTGCGCATTTTCTGATAGTGTTTAGTGATATGCTGTCTTCGACAGCGTGATATTTTTGCTATCGCAAAAGTGATATTTCAAGACATTGTCTTGAAGGGATATTCTATTCGCCCTATAAACTCGCGAAGCGAATATCACTCGTCGTAAGACGAATATCACTGCGAAGCAATATAACTCGCCGCAGGCGAATATAACTGTGGCACCTGCTCTACGGCAGGTGCCCCTAGGGGAGGCTTTTTCTGCCTCACGGGAGGTAGCGTATCCCCCCTCGTGTCATCCTGAGCGGAGGGCGAAGCCCGCAGTCGAACC
>JAFVTO010000041.1 GCA_017503165.1 Clostridia bacterium
GGCGATATGGTCGGGATAGGTAATGCAAACATTGGGGGTGGTGTTGGTTGAAATATTGGTGATAACATCCTGATATATTTTGCCGTAATCGTTGTAAAGTCGGAGATTTACCGTAATATTTGGGTATATCTTCTCGAAATCGGCAATCGCCTTTTTGTAAATATCTATCTGTGTCTGATTGGTGTCGTTCTTTGCCCAGAAGCTTATTTCGTATTCTGTGTCTGTGTTAAAGCTGTCGGGCAGATCGAATGCTGAGCGTTGACCTGCTCCGTGGCAGGCAACCAGATTAAAGGAGAGAAATATGAGCAGTAATGCGGATATAAGCCTTTTCATCCCTTCATACCTCCCCTCGCAACTCCTGCCATTATTCTTCTCCGGAATATCAGAAAGAGAATAATAAGCGGCACGGAAATAACAACGACTGCCGCCATCATAGCGGGGATATTGTCACGTCCGAATCCGTTTTCTCTTATTTCCTGTATTCCGTTGGAAACCAGGAAATATGCCTGCTCATCCGTGACAAGACGTGGCCAAACGTAGGAATTCCAGCATTCTATGACCTTGAGAATAGTGACGGTTATTATTGTTGGCTTACATATCGGTATCATGACCTTGAACAGATATTTGAGATCACCGGTTCCGTCTACCTTTGCCGCGTAATACAGCTCGTCCGGTATCTGAGAAAAGTTTTCTTTAAGCAGATATATGTAAAAGACTGACGCAACGGATGGCAGGATAAGGCCGGTAAAGGTATTTCGCAGTTCTAAATTTGTTGCCGTGACGTAGTTGGTGATGACCACAAGCTCTCCCGGGATCATCATAAGCGAGAGAAACAGAGTGAACGCCAGGTTCTTGCCCCTGAATTCCAGCCTTGAAAATGCGAATGCCGCAAGCACCGTGACCGCAAGCATCAGAGCCGTGGTGCCCAGGGTGAAGATCACCGTGTTCAGAAAATATTTTGCAAGAGGGACCGCGGTGAAGGCGGAAAAGTAGTTTTCGAGTGTCAGATCAAGGGTAAAAAGCTTGGGGATCCATTCAGCATTATACGAGCCGTAGCTTTTGAGGGAGGTAAGCACCATCCAGTAAAAGGGGAACAGAACTATCAGAGCCCATATTCCGAGAAATACGTATATCAAAGTATTCAGCGCCCGTCTTTTGTATCGGGCAGTTTTTTCAATTTTATCAAAATCCATACTGTCACCTCACGAATAATGAACGTGCTTTTTGCTGACCAGCAGATTGATACACGTAATGGTAAGAACGATGCAAAACAGGATTATTGCCGCGGCAGATGCATAAGAGGGGTACCCTCCGGAGCTTCCGTACAGCATGTCATAGATATAACCCACTATGGTGTTCATTTCGGCGGCATTAAGCTGAGTGCCGAAAAGCGCTACCGCATCGGAATAAGCCTTGAATGCGCCGATGAAGCCGGTTATTATGAGATAAAACAGGGTGGGGGAGATCATGGGAAGGGTTATCCTTCTGAATACTCTGAAACGGGATGTGCCGTCCACCTTGGCGGCATTGTAGTAGGTATTGTCCACCGAGGCGAGAGAGCCGGTGAGAATAAGTATTTTGAAGGGCATAACTATCCAGACGGTATAAACGCAAAGCACCAGCATTTTGGCCCAGTAGGGCCCGCCGATAAAGTCAACCGGACTCATGCCGAATACTCCCAGTATCACGTTGATAAGTCCGTCGCTGTACGGCGTTTGCTTGAACAGTATCATAAATACCAGACCGACTGCCAGTGTGTTGGTGACATAGGGCAGAAAGTAAACCGTTTGGAAAAGCTCGCGGAGCTTTTTTACTGAGCTGAGCGCCACCGAGATAAAAAGGGCGATCATTGTGGAAAGCGGTACTGTCACCGCAACCAGAATAAAGGTGTTTCGCAGGGCCTTGAGAAAATAGGGATCGTGCAAAACGTAGGAGTAGTTGAAGCCTCCGATTCCCGTAGATGACTGAGAGGCAAAATTGAAGCTTTCCTCAAATGAGTATATCAATACGTCAATTAGGGGATATACCAGAAACGCGCCGAGAAACAGTATGGCGGGAAGAAGGTACAGCCAGCCCTTTAAATTATTGTTTTTCATGTGTCAGATTCATACCTTTCTTGCAGATTTGCCGTGGCTTAGTAAAGGCGCTTACCGCTATCTTTTTCGAAGATATGTACCTTGCTTGGCTTGAGGTCAAAGCTGACCTTCGCTCCCGAAAGCTCCTTTATGCTGTCTGCGCTGACAATCGAACGGATGCACTCACCAAGTGAGTCGGGATGGGTGGAAACAATACTTATATCTCTTCCCATGACCTCGATTCTGTCAAGGTCGCAGGTGAATGCGCCGCTATTGTTAACGGTGAAGCCTTCGGGTCGTATCGCCACATCGACCTTTCCGTCGGGCAGACTGAGCTGCCTCTGTACCGCCTGCTCGCCGATATACAGTACACCGTCCCTTACGTTGCCGTCAAACATATTGATAGGCGGAGTTCCGAGGAATTTCGCGACAAACAGATCGGCGGGCTGATCGTAGACCTCCTGTGGCTTTCCGATCTGATGGACAACGCCGTCCTTCATTACCACGATAAGGTCGGAAATTGACATAGCCTCGTCCTGATCATGAGTCACGAAAACAGTTGTAACCCCCGTTGACCGCTGGATCCGTCTTATCTCCTCACGGGTTTGGAGTCGGAGTCTTGCATCCAGGTTTGAGAGCGGCTCGTCAAGCAGCAGTATTCTCGGCTTCTTGACCAATGCGCGGGCGATAGCAACACGCTGCTGCTGTCCTCCCGAAAGCTCTGATGGCTTTCTGTCCATGAGCTGATCTATCTGAACCAGGCGCGCGGTTTCCAGAGCCATTTCATCCATTTGCTTGCGTGTGAGCTTGTCCTTTCCCCTTCTGTTTTCCAAGGGGAAGGTTATATTCTGTTTTACGGTCAGATGAGGATAAAGGGCATAATTCTGAAATACCAGCCCCACTCCTCGGTTTTCGGCAGGAAGATCAGTCACGTCATCTTCTCCGAAGAAAATTCTGCCTTCTGTGGGCTTCTGAAGCCCCGAAAGCAGGTTTAAGGTGGTGGATTTACCGCATCCGGAGGGACCGAGCAGACCGATAAGAGCTCCATCCTCAATTTCTAATGAAAAATCTTTTACCGCTATTACCTCGCTTGGTTGCTTTTTATTGCGCGAGGGGTATTTCTTTGTTACGTTTTGCAGAGTTACCTTCATACCGAAGTTTTCCTTTCGTTTGAATATAACCTCTCAGGAGTGCTTTGAGGTAAAATATTTGACACTTACAGTATAACTTATTTGCGTGATTTCGTCAAGTGATTTCTCGATTTTTCATTATTATCCTTACTTTTGAGTGAGCGTAGTAGAAAAAAACGTATTTTCACAGCGTTTTTCGGTCAACAATAATTTGATATCGAATATAACATATTGTCATTTTGTTAGTTTGAGGTTATAATAAGAATGTCAAAATAATCAGATAAAATAATTCGGCGACTAACAAAGTTTTCGTTTTTTACGAAAACATTATAATGCAGACCGATATAAAACAAAAATAAGTGTGAGAAAGGAATAGAATTAATATAACAAAAACACGGTTGTTCATTAGTTTTCTGTTGTCCCTGATATTGCTTTGCGGTATCTTCATTCTTGCATAGTGCGGTTATAATTTTGGGAACGGAGGTTGTTCGGCATTTAATGCAGAACAGGATGGCGAAGGACTTTTATATACCTTAAGCCCTGATGGAGACTGTTATACCGTAACCGGAGTTGGTAATTGCGTTGATACCGAGATTATTATTTCCGGAGAATACAACGATAAACCGGTAACCGGCATAGGAGACTCTGCATTCTACTATTGTACCGGGCTGACGAGTATAACTATACCTGACAGTGTCGCGAGTATGGGCGAATATACTTTCAGAAATTGCTCCGGGCTTACGAGTGCAACGATACCTGCCAGCGTTACGAGCATGGGCGATTTTGCGTTTGGAAAATGTAAAGGGCTGGCGAGCATCAAATACAGAGGCACTGAGGCGCAGTGGGGAGCAATTTACAAGGATGTGCAGTGGAATTCTTTAGCAGGAAAACACACAATAACCTACAATTACCCAGGTGAATAAAACAAAAAGCGAGATGAAGCACACGGTGTATCATATCGCTTTTCTGTATTGAAAAATCAGAGTTTTTACTTTTTTGATATTTTGATATTGGATTGATGTTTGTTTACTGAGGGAGTTGACAAAACGGAAATTATATGCTAAGATGAAACAAAAATAGTTGGAGGCACTATGACATCCAAAGAAATAATTAAACGGCTTATAGCCCACGATGCTCCGCGGAGATTCGGATACGACTTTCGCACACAGTCGGATTTTGTGGGAGTGCAGTCCAGGCGTAATATCAATATACCCGCCAACCCGTACAAAAATTGGGGATACTATCCCGAATTAAAGGAGCTCACCGGCTTCAGCGGGGAGATGCGCCGTGATTTTTACGGCAATATATACGGGCGTTTTGAGGGTAAGACCAAGGGAGAATGTATACGGGGAGTTATTCAGGATTGGGAGGATTATACCTTCCCTATGCCTGAAATTGACCCGAATTACCGCCAGACACTCCTGCAAAAAAATCTTGCTGCGCAGGATAAATATGTTCTTGCAAACGGAATGTCTCTTTTTTCTACACTTCGTGATGCCCGTCTGCTGACAAATGCTTTAACGGACACTGTTGAATATCCGGAAACGGTTGCAGCCTTTGTGGACAGTATTGCGGAATATGAGGCATCGGTCGTGCGTAGCATTGCCGGGTGCGGTGTGGATGCTTGGATGATATGGGATGATATGGGAATGCAGTATACCACCTTCATTTCCCCCGAGTCATTCCGAACACTTTTCAAGCCCGCATATAAAAAGCTTGCGGATGCGGTACATGAGGCGGGTATGGCTATGATTATGCATTCATGCGGATACAATTACGGTTTTATGGAAGATCTTATAGATGCCGGGATTGATGTGTTCCAATTTGATCAGCCGGACGCATATCCGACGGAGATCCTGGCGAAGGAGTTTGCGCACCGCGCGGTATTTTATTCCCCGGTAGACGTTCAGAAGGTGCTTCCCACCGGAGACAGGGAATTCATTGAAAGCCGTGCTCTGGAAATGTGCCGTCTGTTCCGCGCCGCAGGTGGAGGTTGGATCGCCAAGGACTATCCCTCATACGGAGATATCGGCGTCAAAGAGGAATGGGCGAGATGGGCGCAGGATGTTATCGTGCAAAACAGTAATCTCTGAGAGGATGTTCATGAAATATGAACGTAACAATAGCGCGAAGTGATGTGCTTTGCCGAGTTTATCCGTCCTCATCGGCAGAGTATGCGGCAGAGCTCTGTGACGGAGCTTTGCGAGATCCTTAATGATAACAAAATAGCCTGTCGGCGAAGCGGATAAGCTTCGCAGGCAGGCTGTTTTCTGTTTATACAAGGTGGCGTTAAGCTTTTCTTTGGCTATGCGCTCCGAAGGCGCCAAGAGCGGCGTGAAAGCAACAGCTGTTTGATTTTTAGCCGAGCAACGGCTTCACACCGATTCAAAGCCTTTTTACCGATGACGGTTAATATAAAGCACGTTCATGAATCCTCTGCGTTGAGCGTTACATTCCATGTTGATAAATAATCCGGATCAACAATAAGCTCCCCGGTAGAGCGCAAACGGTATTCACCGGGAACCGCTAATTTGGTTGAAGACAGATCCGGAGGAAGCTCAAATAGCTCTCCGTTACTTAGTTTAACCAAAATCTCGTCCTCGTTTGCTTCAACCACTCTTCCCCAAAGCTGTTTTTGCTCGACAAGCTCATTGTCGGCAGTATAGTAGGTAATGCCGATCAAGATGATCTTATCCACAAGATCGGAAAAAACAATTTCATCCATCGTTTTTCTCGCATTTCGTATTTTGTTGTTTGTATTATATCAGTTTTCAAATAAATTGAGATGGGAGCGCATCAAAACTTCCGAAGCGAATAGGAGATTTTGACATCGTCATAATTGTTTGGGCTATCATAGGTGGAGCGCGATGAATATGAGCCCGTTTTCAGACCGTCAGCGAAAAGGGTACAAATCAAGTGCTTTTCTTCCCTGTTAAGTCCTGCATTCCAGCTATCGGTCGCTTTATGTCCGACCTGAATTCCAACAAAGCTATAGTCGTTATCTCTGATAATAATTGAAATATCAAATGGAGAATTTTTGGTATCTACCAAAGAGTATAAGTCCTCATAAGTATCTTCTCCCTCGCGGCCTTCATCCAGTCGCTCCCAGTAAACCGTCCTATGGCGCACAAGACTGTATTTTTCCAATTCGGCAAGCAGCTTTTTTTCAATGTCAGCCGGTAATTGAGTTTTTCCTTTTTCGTAAATCATATTCTGAGCTCCTTTGTTTTTTTATCTGTAAACGAAACCGCGCTTGTATTTTTCTGTTGGTTTCTTTAAGAATGACTGTTTTTTATGATAATACACCTGCTCCGAAGGTAAGGTGTAAGACAGGATATACGGTGTACGATCTTGGGCTTGCGTGGATTTCCGGGAAAGAGAACGGTTTTACTTAACTGCCTTTAGCGTATAAGTTGCTCCCCAATGGTTCAAAACTTCAACCGTGGAAAACCCTGCTTCAAGTAATGCTTCTGTTTCGTGTTTTACAGTAAGAAGTGTGTCGTAATGATAGAATTCATCATCACAAATACCTTGTTCTGCTTTCAATGCTAAGAAATTTCGTCTGTGCATTTGCTCTTCTTCATCGGATAATGAAAAATAATCCGTAAGTATAAAACACCCATTATCCTTTAATGCCGCATGTAGTTTGGAGTATAACGCAAGCTTTTCTTCTTTTGTGAAATGGTGTAGACTCTCCACCGACACTGCTGCATCGAATAAGTTCTCGCCAAAAGGTACATCAAAATACGAGCCGAGTATCAAGTTTATATCCTTGCCCGCGAACTTACGTTTGAGTTCGTCTAACATTCCTTGCGAGAGGTCAATTCCTGTAACCCTTGCTAACGGATTCTGCGTATAGTATTCTTGAAGTTCCAATCCCGTGCCACAGCCCAAATCAAGCACGTGGCAGTTTTCGGCGGTTGGCAATTGTCTTGCTGTAAAGGGATAGAATTCGTTTGCGGATTCGATGCACGTCATCATATGCTCATCGTATCCATCAAGTCTTGCTTCAAAGAAGTCGCTCATTTTTTCAAGCATAACTAACCTACTGCAAATTCATATTTGGTTTATCGATGACATTATTATACCACGCTTTTGTAAATAAATCAAGGCGTAAGCCTTGTATATCATCAAAAGTGAAGTTGCGGTAAGCCGCAGTGAAGTTATGCCTTGCGGCATAGTGAAGTATTGCGCCGAGGGCGCAAAGTGAAGTTAAGTGTTCCGCATCTTATCGCGCGAAGCGCACTTCACGAGGCGCAGCCTCGCTTCACTTGCGAAGCATACTTCACGTTCCGCTTGCGGAACACTTAGTTCAAAAAACGCACCTTTGTCGGTAGACAAAAGTGCGTTTTTTGTTGGCTAATAACCCAAATTTTGATACAAGCCTCAATCAAAAACATTTTCTTTAATTTCTGCCAAAATCGACTTTTCAACATTTATCGTTTTTTTGAAAAGCCCTTTGACCGCAAACGGTGTATAAAAAGAAACC
>JAFVTO010000042.1 GCA_017503165.1 Clostridia bacterium
CAATGAAGCTATGCTGAACCCAAAGTTACGCAGGCTCCTTCCACCACTTCGTGGTCCCCCTCCCTCTCGGAGGGAGGCTATAGAGCGTCATCTGCATTTATCGCCAGTTTCGCATTTGTATAACAAATGCTTCGGGCTAAGCCCATACCCTTATTTTATTTCTCCGATAAGGACATCACCCCATATCAACTGCCGCTTTTGGTTCTGACAGCCGGCAGGTTAGCCCTCGAAAGCCGCCGCAAAATAGAATTCACAAGCTGAGCAATGGGAATGAATATCATGCTCAGAACAAACCAAAACGCGGCAAAAAGAGGGCATATCTGCCCAAGCAGATTGAAAGGGAGATCGCTGTAATCCCAGACGTTCATACCTAAGATTATATTGAATACCACACCAAAGAGAAATTCGATAATTATAACTCCCGTGGCGCCAAGATAGGCTTTGAAAAGAAGCGGAACGCCATCCAGACCTTCCGCGATCACCGAAAAGAATATAAACGCCAGCCCGCCCGCAAGCAGCATGGACCAATGGGTACGACCTCTCCAAAGAAGCTCGATCATACCGTAGCCCGATCCCCCGATAAGAAGGAGTAATGCGTATTTTCTGATGTAAAAAACCAATTTCTCGCTCCCGTTTCTACCGTTTTCGTGGCAATTGCCGTGTTTTGTGCCGCTTTTTTTGCGCATACCGAAAACAGTATTCTTCGTCAGAGCTGATTATATACGCGGGCGAGAGAGTTTTTTGACGGCTCATTCTTGACAAATCCGATTATTTAAGCTACAATGTAAGCGGGCAGATAAATAAGGCTCTGTCACCGTCTTTGACTGATTTTGGGGCGGAAAAACACAGCGAAATACTTCGAGCTTTACTCAGAACCTGACAAAAGGCTTGTCCTTCCTGTTTTTCCTCGCCCAATCACATAAAGCGTTTATCAGTCATTTTCTGTAACGTATCCGGGTGACATAGCCATAAATAAAAATCCGAGAAAATGGAGCGAACGGGAATTGCGAAGAAAATTCAAAAGCTATTTTATTAACCTGACCGTTCCGGCGGTGGTGTTCGGCTCGATTACGGGCGTGCTGGTCGGAGTGGTGGTTACGTTTTTCAGATGGTGCGCCGCCCATGCAATGCGGCTTTCCGAATATTTGTACGGCGTTATCCGAGGAAATTTTTTGTGGCTTATTGCCGCAGTCGCCGTATTTTTTGGTGTTTCAGTGGCGTTTTCACGCATATATAAGGCAATGCCCATAGTCGGAGGCGGCGGTATCCCAACGTCTATCGGCATACTGAGAGGCGTGCTCACCTTCAAATGGCTGAAAACGCTGATCTGTACGTCTGTAATGTCTCTTACGGTATTGGTCAGCGGAGTGCCCCTGGGAAGCATGGGAGCAGCGGTGCAGATCGGAACAGCGCTGGGCAAGGGCAGCGTATCAGTGGCGAAAAAGCACACAGCTTGGCAAAGATACTGCATGACCGGCGGCGCATGCGCAAGCTTTACCTTGGCGACGGGAGCGCCTATCTCGGGAATACTGTTTGCGGTGGAGGAGGCTCATCAGCGTATCTCCCCGATGATAGTTATGGTATCCTCAATATCGGTGATAATGGCGCGGCTGACCACGGAGATGCTTTCTCCCACGCTGGAATTAAGCATCGGGCTTTTCCCGGAGATGCAATTGCAGAGGCTGACTCTTTCAGAGGTGTGGATACCCTTGCTGGTAGGGCTTGTAATGGGAGTTTTTGCGGTGTTTTTCCTGATGTATTACCGCGGGATCAAGCATTTTTTCAATCATACGCTACGGCGCGTTCCCCACAGCGCCAAGATATTTTCCGTTTTCATGCTCACCCTTATCTTCGGAACGCTTTCCTTTTCCTTTATATCAACCGGGCGTGAGCTGATAGTATCTCTCATTGCCCAAAGACCTGCTTGGTGGATGCTGATTGCCCTGCTGCTGGTGCGCTCCACCGTAACTATTTCCGCAAGCACCAACAGATTGACCGGCGGACTGTTTCTTCCGGTGCTGTCCGTGGGCGTAGTGGTCGCGGCGATGCTTGGAGAAGGGCTTGTGACAATTCTGGGACTGAGCCACGTTTACTACGATACAGTCCTTATGCTTGGCATTGCCGCCTGTATTTCAGGGGCTATGAAAATGCCGCTGACAGCTATAATTTTTTCGGTGGAGGCGCTATCCTGCTACGAGAATATTCTGTATGTTATAATCGCCTCGGGCGTGTCATTTGTGATAACCGAGATATTTGAGCTTAAGTCGGTGGATGAGAACGTCCTCGCCGCCAGAGTCGAGGAAATGAACAATGACAAGGAGCAGACAGTCATAGATACCTTCGTAACCGTCCGCGAGGGCTCTTTTGCGGTGGATAAGCAGATAAGAGATATATTCTGGCCGGCAAACCTCTTTGTTCTCTCGGTAAAGCACGACGAAACTCGCAAGGCAGAGGTTGACGAGCATGGGGGTAAAACCTTGCGCGTGGGAGATATTTTGCACGTAAGATACTCAACCTACGATCCGGTATCTGCCAGAGATGAGCTGATCGCAATAGTCGGGATCCAGGAGTATGACGAAAGCGCCGCCGATCTGATATAAGAGCGGAAAATGCTTTCGGGTACGTTGCATTGTAAGGCTCGTCCCTTGTTTAACCCAATCCCTAAAACGAGCGTTGCTCATTTCAGGGAACCCTTGGGGCGGGAGCTGTCACCGAAGGTGACTGAGGGATTGTTTTGCTTTCTTCTGTGATCTTACAATCCCTCCGACTCGCTTGCGCCTTGGCAACGTGGTAGTAATGAGAACATAAATGGATTAGTTCGTTTTTTTCTTCCCAAGAGGAACTGATTTCAATAAGGTGACGCAGGAACAGTTGGACGCTGTTGTTTCTCTGATCAACAATCGTCCTCGTAAATGTCTTGGTTTTTTGTCTCCCAATGATTTTTTGAAAAAAGTGTTGCACTTGGCTTGACAATCTGACGAGGCTTTGGCAAGTCCACTCGCGCTTCAAGACAGATAATGCAATCCTCATTGAGCCGAATTTCTCACGAACCTCGCGCTACAGAAGATAAACACTTCTTATTGATACAAACTAAGTTTACTCGCGTTGATACAAACTAAGTTTACTCGCGCGCCACAGAAGATAAAACAACCCTTTCGATACAGTTGGAGAGGCGAAGCCAAACAATAAAAAAGAACAGCGCCGCGAGGCGAA
>JAFVTO010000043.1 GCA_017503165.1 Clostridia bacterium
ACCTCTTACGGGAAGTCCCTTTCTGTGTCTGATACCGCGATAGCAATTAATTTCAACCAAGCTCTTGATGTTAAGAGCAACTTCACGACGGAGGTCACCCTCTACGTTGTAGTTTGCTTCGATTTCATCACGGAGCGCGGCTACTTCACTCTCGGTAAGGTCCTTTGCGCGAGTGTCAGGATTGATTCCGGTTTTTGCAAGAATATCCTGAGAGCTCTTGAGACCAATACCGTAAATGTATGTGAGCGCAATTTCAATGCGCTTATTGTTGGGAATATCAACACCAGCTATACGAGCCATTTCGATATATACTCCTTTTTAAATTTAATGTCGTCCGAATTGCGAAATCCAAGTTATCAGCCCTGACGCTGCTTATGCTTGGGGTTCTCGCAGATGACCATTATTTTACCGTGTCTTTTAATGATCTTGCACTTTTCGCAAATTCTTTTGACGGAAGGCTTAACTTTCATTTTTAATACCTTTCCTTTCAGAAATATTACTTCTTTCTCCAGGTGATGCGGCCCTTCGAAATATCATAGGGCGATACCTCAACGGTAACCGTATCTCCAACGAGAATCTTAATATAATTCATACGAAGCTTGCCCGAAATCGTAGCCGTTACAATGTAGCCGTTGGGAAGCTTAACCTTGAAGACGGTGTTGGGAAGTGCTTCCACAACCTTGCAGTCTTCAAATTCAATCAAATCGTTCTTAGGCAAGAACTGACCCTCCTATAAAACCGGTAATAGTGTTATTTTTCTACATCGGTGAGCACGATGGGATCGGATTCCGTGACGGCTACCGAATTCTCGTAGTGAGCCGAAAGCTTACCGTCGAGAGTAACCACCGTCCACCCGTCGCCGCGTACCTTCACCTCGTGAGTACCTGCATTTACCATAGGCTCTATGGCAAGCGTCATTCCGGAGTAGAGCCTCGCTCCTCTGCCCGCCCTACCGAAGTTGGGAATTTCGGGCTCTTCGTGGAGCTCCTTGCCTACGCCGTGTCCGACGTAATCTCTTACAACCGAGAAGCCATTTGAAATGACGAAATTTTCAACCGCAAACCCGATGTCTCCGACGCGAAAGCCTGCTTTTGCAAACTTCATCGCCTCCCAGAAGCTTCTCTCAGTGACCGAAATAAGCCTCAGAGCCTCATCGCTTACCTTGCCGACAGGAAATGTTCTTGCGCTGTCGCCATTATAGCCGCGGAAGCGAGCTCCGACATCAATTTTTACGATATCTCCCTCGTTAAGAATTACTCTTTCTGAGGGAATTCCGTGTATGACCTCTTGATTTACTGAAATACAGGCGCTGGCGGGGAAGCCTCCGTATCCGAGGAAGGAGGGGACGGCTCCGCACTTCTCAATGAAGCGGTGGATTTTCGCGTCTATCTCCTTCGTCGAGATACCGGGTCGGATAGCATCGCGCGCGACGAGTAACGCCTCGGCTGTGATGCGTCCCGCTCTTCTCATAAGTGCCAGCTGCTCGGAATTTTTGATAACAAACATCAGTCCACCCCGAGTGCACAGAAGGTGCGTTTAGCGGTTTCTTCCACCGTGCCAACGCCATCTACGAGGACAAGGTTGCCCTTTGCCTCATAGAAGTCCTTAAGCGGTTCAGTCGTTGAGTGATAAACCTCAAGTCTTGAAAGAACGACCTCGGGTGCGTCGTCGGAGCGTATTGTAAGCTCCTCGCCGCACCTATCGCACCGAGAGCCCGCCTTTGACGGATTGTCGGTAAGGTGATAGGTCGCTCCGCACTTTTTACACACGCGTCTGCCGGACATTCGCTCTACGATAACCTCATCGGGTACTTCGATAGAAACGACCTTGTCAAGCGTCACGCCCATGTCGTCAAGCGCCACTGCCTGCGGAACGGTACGGGGGAATCCATCAAGGATGAATCCCTTGCTGCAATCTGATTTTGCAAGGCGGCTCTTGATGATGCCGATGACGACCTCATCAGAAACAAGCCTGCCCTCTTCAATAAATTTTTTGGCTTTTATGCCCAACTCGGTGCCGGAACTGATAGCCTCACGGATAATAGCGCCTGTGGAGATGGTTGGAATACCAAGTCTTTTTGCAACTATTTCCGCCTTAGTACCTTTTCCTGCGCCGGGAGCGCCAAGAAAAATTATTTTCATATTACTCTTACCTTTTGAGGCTTTTTCTTATCCAAGGAAGCCCTTATAGTTACGCATTGTGAGCTGAGCCTCAAGCTCTCTGAAGGTTTCTATTGCAACACCGACGACGATAAGAAGCGTAGTTCCACCGAATGTGAAGGTGCTGGTAAGTGCTGAAACGTTCTGCTCAATAATGCTCTCGTAATAGGTTGCCATATATGAGCCCTCCTCCATTATAGCCGGATCAAGCGATGCAGACATAATCCAGTGAAGGAAATGATGTATCACGTGAGGCGACAAAATGATAGGAAGTATTGCGATAACACCGAGGAAGAGTGCGCCAACGAGGTTGACCTTGCCAAGAATCTTCTTGATGTAATCGGAGGTAGGTCTTCCCTGTCTGATACCGGGGATTGCTCCGCCCTGCTTCTTGAGGTTGTTCGAAATCTCTACGGGATCGAAGGTGATCGCGGTGTAGAAATAGGTAAATCCAAGAATAAGCACGAACAGAAGCACGGGATAGATTATTCCGTTAGAGCCGAAGAGATTGTAAACGCCGTCCCAGAAGGTGTCCTTGGTACCGTTGATACCGCAGAGCGCGAGAATGGTGGGAAGAAGCGATACGATGGACGACGCGAAGATGATGGGCATAACGCCGGTCATATTGAGCTTGATAGGAAGGTTCGAGCTCTGACCGCCGTACATCTTTCTTCCGACGACCTTCTTAGCATACTGAACGGGAATTCTTCTCTCCGAGCCGGTGAACCAGATAACCACAACGATAAGCGCGATAAGGAATGCAACAAGCACAACCGCGAAGAGCGTTGCGAGTACGGGATAGAGCCAGGAGTTTTTGATATAATCGTAGTTGTGATAGCTGTAAGTCATAACTACGAAATCGACGAGCTGATAGCAGAACGCAGGAACTGCGGCGACGATGTTTGCGAAAAGGATTATCGAAATACCGTTACCGATACCGCGCTCGTTGATTCTCTCAGCAAGCCACATAATGAGCGATGCGCCGGCGCAGTAGCAAGCTACGATAACTATTCCGTAGAACCACCAAAGAGCGTTCTCACCGGGCGTTGCCGCCTTGGTAAGAGCTCCTGCGTTTCTGAGCAGGAAGTAGTAGCCGATAGCAGTAACTATTGCGAGTGCAACCGTCACTATTCTAGTGATGAAATTCATCTTCTCCTTATCTTCCTTTGCAAGCTCGCCGAGCTTCGGGAAGACGACAGCAAGAAGCTGAATAATAATTGAGGCGTTAATGTAGGGTGATACGCCAAGCGCAAAGAGAGTAGCCGTTCCGAGAGAGCCACCCGAAAGGGTGTTCATATAGTCAAGAATGGTTCCGCTGAAAGAGCCGGCAAAGTTGTTAGCTTCTACAAAAGGAACGGGTATTACCGTACCAAGACGGTAAAGCAAAAGGATAAAGAGAGTAAATATTATCTTACTTTTGATTTCCTTGGTTTTCCACGCGTTCTTAAGAGTCTGAAGCATTTATACCACCTCAGTCTTTCCACCTACTGCCTCTATCTTCTCCTTTGCAGATGCGGAGAAAACTGCTGCTTTAACAGTGAGTTTCTTTGTGAGCTCGCCCTCACCGAGAACCTTGATGCCGTCAACAACGACCTTAACGATACCCATAGCGAGAAGAGCTGCGCTGTCAACCACGTCACCGTCGTTAAATCTGTTAAGCGACTGTACGTTTACCTCTGTGTACTGCTTAGCAAAACGAGCATTGTTAAATCCTCTTTTGGGAAGCTTTCTGTAAAGAGGGAGCTGACCGCCCTCAAATCCGGGTCTTACACCGCCGCCGGAGCGAGCGTTCTGACCCTTGTGGCCCTTGCCTGCCGTTTTTCCGTTGCCGGAACCTGCGCCTCTACCCTTGCGGAAGCCTTCCTTTACGGAGCCTTC
>JAFVTO010000044.1 GCA_017503165.1 Clostridia bacterium
TGTTGATGAACGGTTGGAAGGGATATAGAGATGGCTACGGTTGCTGTTATCGGAGGCGGCGCCGCCGGTCTTATGGCGGCGGGAAGAGCTCATGAGCTTGGTGCCGATGTTACTCTTTTTGAGAAGAATTCAAAATTCGGGCGTAAGCTTGCTATAACCGGAAAAGGGCGGTGTAACGTTACAAACAACTGTACTCCGGAGGAGTTCTTGCGCTCCGTTTTAAACAATTCGCGGTTTATGTACAGCGCAATCTATAATTTTACTCCGGGGGATACGATGGCATTTTTTGAATCTCGCGGAGTAAAGCTGAAGACCGAACGTGGAAACAGGGTGTTTCCTGTTTCTGACAAATCTTACGATATAGTGGATGCGCTTGGGGCATATGCATCAAAATGTCGTATAGTCAGGGAGTCTGTCGAGGGTATAGTTGCGGAAAACGGAAGAGTGTCGGGGGTGAGTGTTTCCGGAAAGACCGAACCTTTTGACAGTGTTATCGTTTGTACCGGGGGCGCATCGTATCCTCTGACCGGTTCTACCGGAGACGGGTACCGTTTTGCAAAAGCTGTCGGACATACCGTTGTATCACCGAGACCGTCACTTATCCCGATAGTAACGGAAGAGGTTTGGTGTCGGGAGCTTCAAGGGCTTTCATTGAAAAACGTAGCTGTTTCAATTTACCGAGACTCTCAGAAGGTGTATTCGGATTTCGGTGAGATGCTTTTTACCCATTTCGGCGTAAGCGGTCCCATGATCCTCAGTGCATCCGCGTATATGAGCGGAAAGGGTTTTAAGGGTTGCCGCATGGTGATAGATCTGAAGCCTGCTTTGGACGAAAAGGCACTGGATAAGCGAGTGCTTTCTGATTTTGAAAAGTTCAGGCTGAAGAATTTTGATAATGCTCTGGATGAACTGCTTCCGCAAAAAATGATTCCCGTTATGATCGGGTTGTCGGGGATATCACCTAAGAAAAAGGTTCATGAAATCGGCAGAGAAGAGCGGTTGAGGCTGGTACATCTGTTGAAAAACCTGGAGATAACCCCTATTGGTTTTCGACCGATAGAAGAAGCAATAATAACCGCAGGCGGTGTCTCGGTGAAGGAGATCAATCCAAGGACGATGGAATCCAAGCTGGTTTCAGGGCTTTATTTTGCGGGCGAGGTAATAGACGTAGATGCTTATACGGGAGGATTTAATCTGCAGATCGCTTTTTCTACTGCTGTGGCAGCTGCCGAAGCAGTGGCGTGTAATTGAGTGAATAATAAACGGAGATGCGCCCTTGCGGTAGCAGCTGACAAAAAGAAAAAAAGGAGATTATTTTATGTACAAGATAGCAATAGACGGACCGTCCGGCTCCGGAAAGAGTACCCTGGCGAAAAATCTTTCAAAAAAATTGGGTTTTGTATACGTCGATACAGGCGCGTTATACAGAACTGTAGCATTGCATATGCTTCGGGAGGGTATAGATATCTCGAATACCGCTTCCGTTGTGGATCAGCTTGCGTTTGTAAAAGTAAGCTTTAGGCACGATGCCGATGGCTCTCAGCACGTTTATCTTAACGGTGAGGATGTTAATGCATTTATTCGTACCCCCGAAGTTTCGATGGCTGCATCGGCTGTATCGGCAATCAAAGAGGTAAGGGCATTTTTACTCGATACTCAACGTGATATTGCCAATACCGGGAACGTTGTTATGGATGGTCGCGATATAGGAACTGTTATTTTTCCGGATGCTCAGGTTAAGCTCTTTCTTACTGCCGGTAATAAGGAAAGAGCGATGCGACGTTACGAGGAGCTGAGAGATAAGGGGCAGAATGTTACGTTGGAAAGCGTTGAGAGAGATATGCTACTCAGGGACAGTAACGATTCCGGACGCAAGGAAGCGCCGGCAATCCCTGCGGAGGATGCCTATTTTCTGGACAATTCCGAGCTTGAGCCAGAGGAGACACTTGCAAGAGCCCTTGAAATAATCTCTGGGAAAATTGATATTTAAGTGGAGTGTATATCTCCGGAAGGAAGTGCGGTATGTCGATGTATTCTAAGCTGTATAAGCTTTTGTCAGGTCTGATAAAAAAGGTATACAGAGTGCGTATAATCGGAGCGGAAAACGAGCCGGAAAATCCCCCTTTTATCGTTTGTGCAAACCATATCTCAGTGCAAGACGTTTTGATATTAGCCGCTTGTCTTAAGCATCCGCTCAGGTTTTTGGCAAAGGCGGAGCTTTTCAAGGTGCCGATATTGCGCGGCATAATAAAAGCTTGCGGAGCAATTCCGATAGAAAGAGGGAAGGGCGACGTTGGCGCTATCAAAAAAAGTATTGCGGTTTTGAATGAGGGCGAGGTACTTGGACTGTATCCCCAAGGCCATAGGTATCCGGGAAAAAATCCTTCTGAGACACAACCGCAGGGTGGCGTGGGTTTAGTTGTATCAAGGGCGAAATGTACCGTTCTTCCGGTGTGCATACAGCCAAAGGGCTTTAAAGCCAAGCCGTTCAGAAAGACTTACGTTACCATTGGACGTCCGATAGAATTCGGTGAGTTCAACATGACTGAGAATAACAAAAGCGAGTACGACAGAGTGGCGCATCAGATATTTGACAGTGTGTGCGCTATGGTGAAAGAAGAGGAATAATAGCATAACAATGAAAATAACGGTTGCGAAGGGAGCAGGATTTTGCTTCGGTGTAAGACGCGCGTACGGTATTCTTGAGGAGATTATAAGAAACCGTCTTCCCGGAGAGCGGATATTCACACTTGGAAGCTTTGTGCACAATCCGATCATAGTTGAAGAGCTTGCTGAGCGCGGAGTAAGGAGTATCGACGAGCAGGAGCTTTCAAAGCTGTTTGATGAGGCAAATCCCGGGGCTGAGGTCACGGTGCTTATGAGAACTCACGGTATTTCGCGGGATATACGCGACAAGCTGTCGGAATATTGCGAAAAAAACACGTGCTTCAGAGCAGTGGACTGTACCTGCCCATGCGTGCTGAGAATACACGAGATAGTGGAAAGGGAAACACTTGTTGAGCCGGAAAAAACAGTGTTGCTTATACTGGGCGATGAATTGCATCCCGAGGTGCAAGCAATAATGAGCTATTGCCGCTGTGAATGCATAGTTTTCAAGACCGCAGCAGAGCTTGAAAAACTTGATCTCCGTGGTAAGAGACCTGTTTTGGTTCAGCAAACTACGCAATTGCTAACGGAATGTAAATTATCCAAGAACTATCTTTGTAAACACTTTACAAATTTAACTATTTATGATACAATATGCAAAGTCACGGAAGAAAGACAGAAAGAAACGGCAGAGCTTGCGGAACGCGTTGACATTATGCTGGTGTTGGGCGGTCGTAGCAGTTCAAACACGAATAAGCTTTACAAGATAGCCATGGAGCATCAGCCTCAGACCTACTTTGTCGAGAATACGTCCGAACTACCGCTTCGCTGTATTAGCCCGGAGACAAATTTGGGTATTACTGCAGGTGCATCGACGCCTGACAGTTTAATTGAGGAGGCCATAAAAATTATGGAAAACATGGAAATCAAGGACAACATTGTAACGGAGGACTTCGCTGAGCTTCTTAAGGAAAGCGAAAGCAGAAATATAAAGACGGGAGATAGCGTAGAGGGAATTATCGTATCTGTTGATGACCGTGAGATCAAGGTGGATCTGCAGTCAAACTATACCGGTGTTATCGTGGCAGAAGAAGCTACCGATGATAGCTCTGTAAAGCTTGCGGAGCAGTTTCACGTTGGCGACATGGTGGTTGCTATAGTTACCAAGACAAACGATGAGCTTGGTATCGCGAATCTTTCCAAGAGACAGGCGGATGCCCGTGCGAGCGCAGGTAAGCTTGCAGAGGCTTACGAGAACGGAGAGGTTTTCGAGGGCAAGATAGTTAGTGCGGTTAAGGGCGGAGTTATCATGAACGCATTTTCCACTAAGCTGTTTATTCCCGCGTCTCAGACCGGTGTTCCCAAGGACGGAGATCTCAACGCTCTTGTTGGTACCGTACAGGAAGCGAAGATCACCGAGCTTCCCGCAGGTCGCGGACGTAGAGCCGTTGCATCCATAAGTGTTGTAAAGAAGGCTAAGAGAGCCGCTGAGCTTAATGATTTCTGGGCAAGCCTTGAAGTTGGCAAGGTTTTTGAGGGAAGTGTAAAGTCTATCACTGACTACGGTGTGTTTGTGAATCTCGGTCCCGTTGACGGAATGGTTCACAGAACCGAGCTTACTTGGAAGCGCTTTAAGACACCTTCGGACGTAGTAAGCGTGGGAGATGTTCTTACGGTCTACGTCAAGGAGTATGATGCGGCTGCAAAGAGAATTTCTCTTGGTTGCAAGACCGAGGAAAACAACCCCTGGCACGTATTCGAGGCTAACTACAATGTTGGTGACGTTGTATCTGTCAAGATAGTCAGCATTAAGACTTACGGTGCTTTTGCTGAGGTCATAGAGGGTGTTGACGGTCTTATCCATATTTCGGAGATTGCCAATAAAAAGCTTGGAAACCCTGCAGAGGTTCTTCATATAGGTGATGTGGTTGATGCTAAGCTTATTGAGATAAACAACGAGACTCACAAGATATCTCTTTCTATCCGCCAATTGAGTGAGCTGGGTGCAGATGAAGAGGTTGTTGAGGAAAATTCCGAGGTAGTTGACGCCGAGTAATTCCGGTATGTTCCTTCCGGAGCACACTTGGGGATGATTCACCAAGGATTTTGTTATAACATGTTGACCAACCGAACTGTCACTTTTGAGAGCGACAGTTCGGTTTTTCGGTTAAGTAACAATATTCTATCTTTTTAAGAATGTTATAGGAGATCGGCATGAAGGATAGCAGGACTGAGTTGCAAACCGAAAAAGCTGAGAAATTAAAAAAAGCGGAGAAGAGGATCACGTGGAAAAATGTATTATTTCTTCAGCTTATAGTTATCGTTTTTACTTTTTCCGGCGTTGCAGCTAAATTTGCATCAGGTCACCCATTTTTTTCGTCCGGATTTATTCTTTTTTTTGGAATACAGATAGCGATTCTTGGCGTATATGCGATATTGTGGCAGCAGATAATAAAGAGGTTTGATCTTTCTGTAGCCTATGCGAACAGAGCCATGGCTATCTTGTGGTCTATGCTGTGGGCAGCGGTGTTTTTCAGAGAAAATATAAGTGTTCAGAATGTAATAGGCGTTTTAATAGTTTTAGTTGGTACGATAGTGATTAATACGGAGAGGAAAGCAGAACACTATGAAACAGATAGCGGCTTCGGTAAGAGTGTGAAAAAATGAAAGCTGTTAATCTGATATTTTTACTTCTCTCCATCACAGTGTCGTCTTTTTCTCAGATAATACTTAAAAAGGGCGCGGACAGAGAATACACTTCTTTTATACGTGAGTATTTGAATGTGCGTGTAATATGCGGATATGGCATGATGTTTCTAGCAACGGTCCTGACTGTATTGGCATATAGCGGTATGGAGTACAAAAATGCGCCCGTAATAGAGTCACTGGGGTATGCAATCGTGTTAGTGTTGAGCTTCTTTTTTCTTGGAGAGCCTATAACACGCAGAAAAGTGCTCGGGACCGTGATCATTCTTTGCGGCATACTGGTGTTTTACATATAAGAGACGTGTTCTACAATGTGAGGACATGGACCAAAGAGTTCGGTATATTAATTAATATCTGCTGCGATAAATTGTGAAAAGTCTACAATTATTACATTAAAATGAGAATGCTATTGACAAATACAAATAAAAAGATTATAATATAATGGTAGAATTTTGCTTCCTGTAAAACAAGCTTTTTTGTAAAGGAGCACGTTTATGATAGAATACGATGTTGTTGTTTGTGGCGGTGGATTTGCCGGTGCATCGGCGGCTATAGCGGCGGGAAGGCGTGGAGCGAGGGTGCTTCTTGTTGATGCTACCAACTGTCTGGGTGGAGCAGCGGCAGAAGCATTGGTCAATCCTTTCATGCCATATTATACAAAGAACGGTGAA
>JAFVTO010000045.1 GCA_017503165.1 Clostridia bacterium
CCGAAGGCGACTGAGGGAGAGCGCGTGACAATGAAGCTATGCTGAACCCAAAGTTACGCAGGCTCCTTCCACCACTTCGTGGTCCCCCTCCCTCTCGGAGGGAGGCTATAGAGCGTCATCTGCATTTATCGCCAGTTTCGCTTTTGTATAACAAATGCTTCGGGCTATGCCCATACTCCTATCTTATTTCTCCGATAAGAACATCACGCTTTTACTAAAGAACTCTTGTTTTTATTCCGCGATTGGCGAAAATATCGGTGTTTATGCGCTCGGGAGCGGAAAAGCTATAGGGATACGAATAACCCACCATCGGATATTTTGCGCCGGCGGCTGAGTTGTACGGCAGCAGCTCGACACGGATAAGGCTTGGCGCATCCTCCAGCAGAGCGGCGGCTTTTTCAAGATTTTCATCGCTGTCGTTTACGCCATTTATAAGGGGGATTCTTGCTATAAACGGCTTTCGTGAGGCTTTAAGCGCGCGAAGGTTGGCAAGAATAAGAGAGTTGTCAACGCCGGTGTATCTCTTATGCATAGCGGGATCAGTGTGTTTTATATCGAAGAATACCAGCTCCACATGAGAGAGGATGCTTTTGAATACCTCCTCCCGGCAGTGCCCGCAGGTCTGGATAGTGCGATGGATAGGGAGCAGTCTGAGGGTGGAGATCAGAAATTCCGATTGAAGCGTAGGCTCTCCGCCGGAAAAGGTGACTCCTCCGTCCTCACCAAAGAAAGGAGAATAGGACATTATTCGCTCCGCCAGAGCCTCCGGAGTAAAGTACTTACCGCTGACCGAGCGGTAGCCGTCTCCGCAAAGCTCAACGCATCTTCCGCATCCGTCGCAGCTCCCCTTCAGCTTCAGAGCGCAGTCAGGGATACGGCATTTTCCGCATCCACGGCAGGCTGCCGAGACCATTATCCCCGGAGAAGCGGTCAAGCCCTCCGGATTATGGCACCATTGGCAACGCAGGGGACACCCCTTTAAAAACACGGTCACCCGAACACCCGGACCGTCATATACGGAAAATTCCTTTATATCAAAAACCGTTCCTTGCACCCGGAACACCTCCTGTACTTCGAGAGAACCGCTCGCTTTTTATACCGACATTTTTTATAGGCTCTGTCACCTCATCTGACTGATTCCGGGCGGAAAAATACTGCGAAATTCTACGAGTTTTGCTCAGTTCCGGATACTGAAGATTATATCAACTTATATCAACAGCCGTTTTCGATACCGATATAAGTTTTTCAGGCTCCCCAGAAAAATCCCCTGCTTTACCGCGCCGACACAAGACTTGCCCTGCGATCCGGACATTATGACGACAAGGATGATCATATCATACCGTCAGCTCTGTGCGCTTGATTATATGCTCCTGAAACTCTGGTGCCAGCTCCACGAAGTATCCGCTCCAGCCCCATACGCGAACGATAAGATTGCGGTATTTTTCCGGATGAATCCGAGCATCGAGCAGGGCATCACGGTTGACGACGTTCAATTGCAGCTGATGACCGCCCAGCATCACAAAGGAGCGGACAAGTGAAGCAAGCTTGACAAGCCCCTCGTCATCTCTTACGGTTCCGGCGGCAAATTCAAGTGTAAGGGGCCCGCCGTTAATTGTCTTTTTCAGATCCGGCTTGGTAAATGAGCGGATAACGGACATGGGACCGTTCAGCTTTATTCCAAGTGACGGAGAGTAGTTGGCGGGCAGATAATCTCCCGCCCGTCGCCCGTCCGGGGTAGCGGTTTCTTCTACTGCGTGACCGACGTATAGATTGGCAGAACCGGTTCCCCCGCGGTAAATACCGCCATAAGCATTTGTCATCCCGTCCAGAGACTCGGCAAAGCGTTCAAACAGAAAGCGCATATATTTGTCTGCCGTGTCGTCGTTGTTTCCGACGTGAGGCAGCTTGGTGAGCATATTCGCTCTCAGCTGACTGTATCCCTCAAAATTGGCGGAGAGCGCCGCATTCAGCTGCTCCGCGGTCATCAAGCCGCTGAAAACCAGGGCATCTACCGCGGCGATGCTGTCTGCCGCAGGCGCAACTCCGGTTCCGTGAACACCGTAATTGTGATACTTGCAGGTCTGCAGCCTTGATACGTCAGTGAGCTGATCTACGCCGCCGTCCATAAGAATACTCATAAGGGGAGCGGGGCGGAAATAGATGTGCCTGAAAATATCCTCAAGCGCGGCGCAACGCCTTTTGATCTCAACGGAGACCTCGCTGAGAAATGAGTCAAGATCGGGGCAGTTGGAAAGCTTTTCCTTTATTACGGTGTTTACGCAACCCAGAAGGGAAACATTGCCGATATTCGGAACATCCATACCTACCCTGGGGATAATGAACTCCCAGCAGGCGGCAACAACGTAGTTTCTCGCGTCCTTCAAGTCATAGCCAAGCCTCACAAGCCCGGGAATCACCACGTCGTCATTGGAATACTGCGGAAATCCCAGCCCTTTTAAAGTAAGCCTTGATGCACGCTCATAGCGCTCGGCGGGGGTGTTGCCGTTGACTCTCAGATTTATCTTCGGATCAATAACGCACAGCTCCTCAGATGCCTCAAGAACAAGCTCGGACAGAAGGTTATAGACATCGTTTCCGTTTTCGTCGCAGCCTCCGATGACAAGACTCTGACCGTTATCTCCCTGCTGTAACCCGGCATAAAGGTCCGAGTCCTTGTTGCAGGAAAGGAAGAATTCCTCAGTCAGCTCCAGGGCTTCCTCGCGGTCCAGCCTTCCGGAGCTCAGATCGGAGATCAGATATTTATACATATATTGGTCAAAGCGGCCCAGAACAACGTGGTGATTTCCGCCTATCCAAAGACAAAAATGAATTATCCTCAAGCTTTGAAGTGCATCCGCGTAGCTTTTTGGCGCGTAGGCAGGGACTCTCGATAAACGCTCCGCTATCTCGTTAAGTCCCAGCTTTTCAGCTTCGGCGCGGTATCTCTCCGCGAAATCAAGAATACTGTCGCAAACATCAAGCAGAACATCAGCATATTCCGCGCGATGGGGAAGTCGCTTTTTTGCCGCCTCAATATCAGCCTTCACTCCGAGCAGCCCTCTGTCTATCGGGTAGGAGTAGTCCGGGCAGATATTGCATACCCAGCCTTTCTCCGGACGGTGGGCGTCGGTATTTACCTTTACGTCGGGCCGGGTAAAACGGGTACTGCGGGTAACGGCTATCCGTTCTCCCGGCAGAAATATCGGATCCTGAGTGGCAAGCATGCTCTTCAGATAGATCCCCATGCCCTTTTCGGAAGCATTCCACGGGGCGTCGGAATCAAGACCTTCGAGTGGAAGCTTGTCGGTGCGGAGGGCATGATGCTTTTTTTCGGTTATAAAATTCTTCAGGGTTTTTATTCTTTCCGTCATGGCATTTCTCCCTTTCCGGTGTTCTACCGCTTCAATTAAAACAAATTTTCTGCTTTTATTATAACAGACCGGTGTTGACAAATCAAGAATTATATTGTATTATAATAGACAGATATTATCTTTTATTCAGCGCAAAAACTCGAAAGGAATGAGAACACTTATGTTCTACCAGTCACACAATTCGATAGGATCGGACTATTTTAATCCGATCATCTACGAGGACTTTTTCTTTTTCCCCCATCTTCACCGCCATTGCGAGGCTGTTTTGGTCCTTGAGGGAGAGGTCAGCATCACGGTCGGAAGCAGGACCGAGGTGGCAAAAAAAGGCGACGGCGCGATAATTCTTGGCAACCAGTTGCATTCCTTTTCCACCGAACGGTCATCAAAGGTTTGGGTATGCGTGTTCTCCGAGGACCATGCGGGAAGCTTTTTTAAGGGAATACTGGGCAAGCAAGGGGTGCGGTCGGTATTCCACTGCCCTCAGGAGGTTATATCGTATTTCTTTTATTCGGGATACTGTATGTCCGAGACGGACGCATGCGCCCGAAAGGCATTTATTTATATGCTATGCTCGGAATATATGAAGCAGATCCCCATAGTCAGCGGGGGAAGCAACGGAGGAGCGCTTCTGCACAGAATAATGACCTATATATCCGAGCATTACCGCGAGGATATTACCCTCACCGGAATGGCGACGGAGCTGGGATACGAGCCACATTATCTTTCCAGATTCTTTCACAAAACGGTTAATCTTAATCTCAAAAAGCTGGTAAATCAGTACCGTGTCAGCTACGCGACACAGCTTCTTTGCGAGACGGATATGGATATGACCACTGTTGCGGCTGAGAGCGGCTTCCAGAGTGTGCGTAACTTCAACCGCGTATTCCTTGCCGAAACCGGAAGAGCGCCGGGGGAATTTTTACGTGAGAAACGGGGATAGGGTTGATCGCAGATAGATTTGATCGCAGATAGATTTGATCGCAGATAGATTTGATCGCAGATAGATTTGCTCGCAGATAGGGTTGAACACGACAAAAACGCGGCAAATTCAGATGAATTGCCGCGTTTTGCGCAAAATATTGATATACGCCGATAAATAAATTGATCCTAAAAACATCGACAGGCGGGCATTCGGCGCGGTTTTTATAGCCCTATAGTTTACAGAGCTCAACGGATCATAATTTCGTTCGGTCCGGGAATCGCAGGTATTTTGAGGAGAGCACCGCCTATTTTTCCGAAACATAGTATCTGCAATTACAGATAACAGTATCGGCCTCTATGTATTATTAATAAAAATTCTCAGTAATATTATTCCAGTCATGGCTGAACATTCCGGAAAACAGACAATAGTGATGAAGAAGTATCTCTTCCGGGGTAAAGGCGTTGTTCTCCGCAAGCCCTTCGTTTGACTCATAAGTACAGCTTACCGCGCCGCAGACGTGGTGAATCGCCGAGGTAAGATTAAAGGACGGAGGCGTGACACACTCACCCGTCGGCAGCGGACGGACACGGCTCTTAAGCCCGAGAGCGGTCTGCTTTTCCGCGATCTCCTCTGCCAGAGCAAGAAGCTCCCTGTTTATATACGCGGGAACATAGTCGGGCTGAAGCAGCTCGTTTGTGGTATTTCCACCGCCGTGAAGCCCGATAACACAGCTTGGCGCCTCTTGGTCACATAGCTTCATAAGCGCAACGGTTTCCCTTGCCATCGGCGCAAAGAAATTATCGTGCATAAGATTCACGCCGCTGTCGTTGAAATACGCGCCGAGAAATCCGGCGGATTCCTTGATAGGATGCACTTTTTTACACCCCGGCCAGCCGCAAAGCGTTCCGTCTCTCCAGTTGCCCTGACCGTAATGTCGCAGACTTTCCATCGGCTCACCGATCATGGAATCCGGAGCGCAGCGCGCCCTGCCGTCTATATTGTAGATAGGAACGATAACAAGCCTACAGTCCGATGTCTTAAGGCTCTCGGTAACCGATGGAACGGCGATACCCCGCAGATCCCTTCCCGTTTCGATAAGAGAAATAAGGTTCGCTATTCCCGCAACCCCCTCGGTCTCCTGACCGTGGGTAGCGCCGATCAGCATAAGCGTGTGGCGTTTTCCCTTTTTATCGGCATAACAGGAGAGATCGTGAGCTCCGCAGGCGGAGCTGTAATTGGCGCGACGGTTGTAATTTTCCTTTTTTCCGTAGGTAACGTATTTTACCGACCTACCTCCTGCAGAGGTGCAAAGCTCCTTTACCTCACCCTTCTTTACGCAGGCAAGTATTTTCTCAATATCCTCAATACCGGTTACCCAGAACGGGTATTTTTCTTTTGTGTTGAACACTGCATTAACCTCGTATATTTCTGCCCTGCGCCCAAAGTCGGGACAGAAGATAGCTTTTCGGGTATCAGAATCTGAATTTATCCTCTTCGGTAAGCCCCAGAAGATCAATTGCGCGGTTAAAGCGCTGAGTCGCTATATCCAGCTGCTCCGGGGTATGGGCATCGGAGGCGAGATAGAATTTGCAGGAGCACGCCTTCGCGATCCTGAATATACGGAGGATATGCGGTATCTCGATAAGATCCCGCTTAAAATCATCGGAATTAAGCTCGATACCGATCCCCGCTTGGGCGGCGCGGGTAAACACCCGAACAAGGTCGCTGTCGGAAATAGCGGCAAGGGTAGCGACGTATTCCTGTTCCTTGCAATTTGCAAGAAGATAGCAGACGGGATGGGCAAGCCCGACCTTGTGGAATGGCAGATCCATATCCAGCACCGCATCTATGCGGCGAACCCAGGCTCTCGCTCTGCCCTCGGGAGAAGCGGCATCCTCCGGGGATATACCGAAGCCTACGTCGTGCATATGCGTGGTGGGAATAACTATAAAATCAAATTCATCGAAATTTTCCTTAGGTATACTGAGAGTCAGATTCATGTCCAGCTCTCCCTCGCAGCCGAAGAGAAATTCTATCCCCTCTGCCTGAGGTAAGGGATTTGACTGATATATCCAGCCAAAATCCTGTGGCGCGTACCACTTGTTTGCCCCGGGGACGGTTCTGTCCCAATAGTGGTCGGTAAGTACTATCCTTTTCAGCCCGAAATCCTTGGCATACTGCAGAATGCGCTCCGGCGTCTGCTCAGGGTGACGGGAGCAGGTGGAAAGCTTGGAATGAATATGGTAATCATGGTCTATTATGTATCTCATAGCCGTTAACCTCTTTTTAAGATGCTTTTATCGGTTCATTGGGTAGCACATTACCGTTTTATTGTGACTGTTTATGTAACTCGAATACAATAGATATTGTAGCATTTCCCCCCAAAAATGTCAATAGCCGTAATGAGGGAAAATCGCTTTAGTGGGTGCATTACTTTCCGAGTTTTTTTATAGGGACTGTCCCCGAGTATGACAGAGCCTTTCGATATAAAACTTTTCCGCAAACTTCAATAACAACTTGCGAAAAATACTTTACAATTTTTCGATGTTATGCTATAATACTGAGCGTAAAACCAAGATAACGGAGGGAAACATCCATGCTTACACTTGAAGAAAACAAAAAATGGTTTAAGGAAGCCAAGATGGGAATGATGGTCCACTGGGGACTGTATAGCATTCTCGGCGGCGAATGGAGGTCGCAACGGATGGAATATATAGGTGAGTGGGTAATGCACCAGTATCAGATACCGCTCAGTGAGTATACCAAGCTTGCCGATATCTTCAACCCTATATATTTTGATGCGGAGGAATGGGTAAAGCTGGCTAAAGCCGCCGGAATGAAATACATAGTAGTCACAAGTAAGCACCACGAGGGCTTTTGTCTGTTCAAATCCGAGGTTGACGACTACAATTCAGTTGACGCTACACCCTTTAAAAGAGATATTATTGCGGAGCTGGCGGAGGCTTGCCGTAAGCACGGTCTGAAATTAGGGCTTTATTATTCCCAATGCCTGGATTGGCACGAGCCTCACGGCGGCGGCTGCAAGGATAAGGTACTCCACTTAGACCGAAATTGTCCATGCTATTGGGGTAACACCTGGGATTTTCCGGATAACGGGAGGAAGGATTACAGCATTTGCTTTGAAAATAAGATCAAGCCGCAGCTCAAGGAGATACTGACAAAATACGGAGAGCTGTGCCTTATCTGGTTTGATACACCCATGTCGGATCAGACCGCGGAGCAGTCCCGCGAGCTTTATGAGATGGTTCGTAAATATCAGCCAGCCTGCCTGGTGAATACCAGAATAGGTAACGGATTGGGAGATTACGTTTCCTGTGGCGATAACATGCTACCTAAGAGCTACACCGAGGGACTGATAGAATCCCCGATAACTCTCAATAAGACATGGGGATACAAGTCCTTTGACAATGAATGGAAAAGCGCCGAGCAAGTGATAGATATTCTTCGCAAATGCAACGAGAAGGGAGCCAATATGCTTATCAATATAGGTCCCGACCATTTGGGAAGAATCCCCGCTCCCGCAGAGCAAATATTCAGACAGGTGGGAGAAATAATAAAGAAAAAGGGGTAATGTGGCTTTGGTTTCTTTAATCTCACCGATGCACTCAGAGCACTGTCTTGTACCAACAAGCCTGAATAAACCTTATTTTCCCAACATCCGCTTAGCTACGTTTTTCTGTACTTGATCGGGCTGACCGAAAAATACTTTTTGAAGCATTTTGAAAAGCACTGCAGGTTTTCGAATCCAAATCCCTTTGCAACCTCGCCGTAAACCACCACACAAAGCGTGCCGGATAACGATTTTGCAACGGCTGATGAGGTTGTAGCCGAGGTCAAAAAGAGGATAGACGAAATGGCACTACCGAACGGAGGATATATCATCGGTCCCAGCCACTCGGTTCCATACAACCCTGAAAAGCTGGATGCTATGAACAGAACCATAAGAGAATACGGCGCGGAGATGTATAAACAACGTACCGCTTTTTAAGGAATCTTCCAAAACCGTTAAAAAAGCTCGGTCTGCACCTCAAACGGTGTAGAGTGAGCTTTTTCAAAAGTTCTTTGCGCAGCTTTCTTTCAAGAAAGCGCGTACCCAAAACGGTGTAGAGTGAGCTTTTTCAAAAGTTCTTTGCGCAGCTTTCTTTCAAGAAAGCGCGTACCTCAGAGGCGTTTTAGCTTTCGGTATGTATTGGGGGTGATCCCGTAGATGCGCTTGAAAGCTCTTATAAAGCTACTGGTATCGCTGTACCCAAGCATATACGCGATCTCAGTCAGGCTAACGGACTCAACGTCAAAGTATTCCAGTATTCTCTGCATCTTCACTCTCTCGCAGTAATACTTATAGGAAATACCAAACTCTGCGTGAAATTTTTTACTGAAATGCTCATGGGAATAACCGAAGTGACCTGCCACACTTTTCAGTCGCAGGTCATCGGTGTTGCGAATATAGCGGTAGACGTTATCGAAGAATTCCGTGTTTTTTTTCATAGCCTCCGGATTTCCGCAATATTCAGAAAGCAGTCCGCATAGGATAAAAACATTTCCCAACAGTATAAGCTCGCCGCTTGTTTTTTCACCGCCAATGTGTCCGTTAAGGCTATCGAAAAGCTGGCGTGCTTGTTCCGGAGGTCTTGGGATAACAGATGAAACAAGATCGTTAAGAAGATTTCTTTTGGAATCAAAGGATTCTGCGACAAACTGTAAGACGTCTATATCACAGCCCTCGGGTGATGTTGCAACAGTCGAGTGTATCTCCCCGGGACAGATAACAACTACAGTTCCCGGCTGAAAATGAAAGCTTTGCCTGTTTATCTGCTGATCACCGAACCCACTGCGGACGTAGAGTATCTCATAGGCATCGTGCCAGTGAGGACTTACCATGGTTTTGGGGAAGTTTACGGTGTTTTTGAAGCATTTTATCTTATTTTTTGAAAACAGCAATGCTTCTTTTTCATAATATGCTTGCATAAAACCCCTCTGTATATCAAGTTTTGTATATATTATATCACATTCTGTCATTGAAAGTCAATACTATATATGGTATTATATTTTCAGATAAAGCAGAATACACCTTGAAGCAAATAAAAAAATTTTCGGGAGAGTGATTGATATGTTCAACAGAAAGCCGGATTTTGAAAACAATATTTTAAAGGTCATGAAGGGCGAAAGACCGGAGCGCGCAACGCTCTTTGAGCTGTTTCTTTCCCCAAATCAGGTCAACAGATTATCTCAGATCCCCTGTCCGGGCAATTCAGACACCGACCGCTTGCGCATGGTGGTCAGCGCCATGGAATACGCGGGCTACGATTATGCCACCTGCCACGCCAGCAATCTGGCGTTTTGTCCAAGTAACGCTCATTCCGGTAAGCAAACCAAGTCGCTGAACGAGGTATCCTTTATAAGCGATTGGGAATCCTTTGAAAAGTTCAAATGGCCGGATATGAAGGCGCAGGACTATTCCCGACTTGAAAAGATAGCGCCTTATCTTCCAGAGGGAATGAAGATAATGGTCATGGGACCGGGCGGTGTGCTTGAAAACGTTATCAGCATCGTGGGGTATGACACTCTGTGCTATATGCTATATGAGGAGCCGGAATTAGTAAAGGAAATATTCGATAACGTAGGATCGCGTCTGGTGGAGTATTACGACAATGCGGCAAGCGCTGATACGGTTGGAATGATCTCCTCAAATGACGACTGGGGTTTTAATACTCAGACATTCCTGAGCCCGTCCATGATGCGCGAGTATCTCTTTCCCTGGCACAAAAAGATAGTTGAAACGGTGCATAAGTACGGCAAGCCGGTCCTTTTGCATTCGTGCGGCAAATACACTGAGGTTATTGACGATATAATTGACGATATACATTACGATGCGCGCCATTCTTATGAGGACAATATAGTACCCATAGAGGAAGCATACGAAAGCCTGAACGGAAGAATTGCAGTTTTAGGTGGAATAGACATCAATTTCCTTTGCACCAAAACGCCGGAGGAGATAAAAAAGCGCTGTTACGGTATGCTTGATCGCTCCTGGGAACGTGGTGGATATGCTTTGGGAAGCGGAAACAGTGTTGCGGATTATATTCCTCTTGAAAACTATATGGCCATGCTTTCAGTTGCGCACGAATACCGCAAATAACAAAAAATAAATAAAAATCCGACACGGGCGACATTACATAAATC
Source organism: Clostridia bacterium (assembly GCA_017503165.1). Lineage (GTDB taxonomy): Bacteria > Bacillota > Clostridia > Oscillospirales > CAG-272 > SIG673. The sequence continues at coordinate 10,498 of JAFVTO010000045.1, forward strand.
AAAATAAGCTCGCCTGTGACGGATTTTTTTATTTACAAATAACGACAGCCTCGCGGAACTCATCATTCCATCATTCCACCGTTCCATCATTCCACCGTTTCTTACCCAAGCCGGTGCACATTATAGCACTATGCCGTTATAATACCTCTTGAAGCATTTAACCGCCTCGTCATTATCTGACACCAATATGAGCGGAACATTACATATCTCCTGGATCTTCTCGGTCAGCGCTCTGACTACCGCCGCGTCTGTGCCATTGGCATTTATCCGTATGATCTCCGCGCCGCCGTCCACAGTATCCACGGCATCGTAGGCGAGATCCTCGCAATCCTCTACTGTTACATCTTCTCCAACGTTAAGCTGTGCAATTTCGGTATCACCGTTTATCTCCACATATTTGGAATATGAAGCGGCGGCGTTGAAAGCAGGAACACCTTTCTTTGTTACCTTCATTCCTCTGAATTTTGCAATAGAGGAGATAAAGCTTGGCGATGTTCCGCAGCAGCCTCCGATAACACTTACGCCCATTTCCGCGTATTTTTCCATGCTTTGAGTAAATTCATCCACTGTCATATCATAAACCGACACACCGTTTACAAGCTTCGGCAAGCCTCTGTTCGGCTGAATAATAACCGGTGTATGAGCGGAGCGAAGTATACGGTCTATAACGCCGTATAGGTCGTTGGGACCAAGAGAGCAGTTCACACCCAACGCATCCACCCCTATTTCTTCAAGAAACGCCACCATTATTTCAGGAGTAGTTCCGGTAAGTGTGCGCCCGGTTTTATCAAAGGTCATGGTCGCAAACAGGGGCTTATCGGAATTCTCCTTAACCGCAAGCACTGCGGCCTTAAGCTCGTAAAGATCCGAAAATGTCTCGACTATATATCCGTCCACATTATCCCTTGAGCAGACCACCACCTCCTTAAAGCCCTCATAGGCGTCGTCAAAGCTAAGATTTCCCATAGGCTTTAAAAGTCTGCCGGTGGGGCCTATATCAAAAAACACCTTTTTGCCCGCCTGTCGGGCATTTTCTATTGCTTTTTCAGCGACAAACGGGATACTGTATTCACCCTTATATTTAAACTTATTAAGTCCAAAGGTATTGGTGGTTATGAAATCGGCATCCGAGTAGCTTTTGTGTATTCCGCTTATGACCTCGGGATGCGTCACGTTAAGATCCTCGGGCACGGTATATCCTACACCGGATTTCACCAGCTCACTTCCCATACCGCCGTCAAAAATCATTATTTCTTTTCCAAGTGAAAGCATAATTGCAGCCAGTCCTTTCTTACCTGAAAGCCGAGAAGATGGCTTAAAGCCCTCGGCAAAACAGAATTTCTCTGAAGCCGATCCGCATTCTCAGCTCAGCTCACTTACGCAGAGCTATTTCAATTCATCGGTGAAATACGCGTTGGTATATGCGTGCTTTCCGTTTTCATCGGTAACGGTCACACGGAAGTAGTAGGGGTCCTTATCCGTGGAAAGCTCATAGGTAGCAGTCGTAACAGACTCTCCGTCCTTACCCGCAAACCTCTTACATTTTCTGATACCCGTGGTGAATCTTATCTCTTTTGCCTCAGAGGTCTCAACAGTGACTTTTCCGTCCTCGATATACAGAGCCTTTATCTCCGGACCCTCGGAAGAATAGAAATCCCCCCTCATTATCGCCCCTGCCACAGCTCTGTACTCAAGCGCTTCAGCCTTGACCATTATATAGCAGCCGCACATACCGCCCTTACCGTGACCGTCATCGGTACCGGTACAGAATATGCGCTTTCCCGCCCTCAGCATATCGTCATATACCCGCTCGTTGTACTCAGGATAGCCTGCGCATATACAGGTATAGTTCATTATCTCAATTGCGTGCATATTCTCGTAGCCCACATAATCGGAATAATCCTCGCACGACCAGGTGGGATGATTGTAGGTAACGAAAAATCCGTTCTCTCTTCCCAGCCTCATCATATCCGAAACTCCCTCGTGAGAATAGGTACGGATATAATCCGGCTCGTTGGGATCGTTTTTCACCTTATCCTTATGTGGCTGGGATTTCAGAGGAATATATTTTTCTCTGTGCCAGCAAACCGGAGTCTCCATATCAGGCTCGGTGGCAACCAGGCACATGTGGCAGGTCTTTCCGTTTCCCGTGATATGAGATATTGCCGCAGCAGGCTGATTGACCTCCAATTCATATCCGTTCAATACAAGAAAATGCTCGTCAGTAAGATCGTTGTGGGGAATAAAAACGTCATGGTCGGTATAGCAGATAACAGAATAACCGTGGGAAATATAATACTCCTTTATCTCCTCGGGGCTTAACCCGCCGTCGGATAAATTCGAATGAGTATGGAGATTGGTCTTATAAAAATTTCCTCGCTCGGGAAGAAGATACTTACGCATTTCATTACTTCCTTTCATATCACACAGTAAACAAGATATAATTTGAAAACAAAACGGTCCCTCGCCGCCTCAGCTCCCGAGACAGGGTGTTCTTCCTGATTTATCTGCACTCAAGGAGCTTCACTGCGGCATAGGACCGTTACTTTGATTCAAGTGGATTACACTTCGGATAATTGATCTACGCTTTATTTAAGTAATCTGGTCAAAAACTCTATATCGTCCTCTGTCTGCCCTAATTCCATGGAGCCTGTTATCAGAGAAGCAACGAATGTAATGATGCCCAGCACTACTCCGACAATATTAAGTATCTTCGCAATCTTCAGGTATCTGGCTTCATCCTCTTCGCTTTGAGCATTCTTCGCCATAACGGTGAATATTATGCCGGGAATACCGAAGATAAGTCCTGTGCAGCAGCAGCCGAACACCACGATGTTGATTATAGAGAAAATGAGAGAGCCGGTATTCAGAGATTTCTGTACCTGTGGACGGTTAAAGCCGTTGTTCTGATAGGGATTATATCCGTTACCGGGATTGGGATTATATCCGTTACCGGGATTAGGATTATATCCATTGCCGGGATTGGGATTGTATCCGTTACCGGGATTAGGATTGTATCCATTACCGGGATTAGGATTGTATCCATTACCGGGATTAGGATTGTATCCATTGCCGGGATTAGGATTGTATCCATTACCGGGATTAGGATTGTATCCATTACCGGGATTAGGATTGTATCCATTACCGGGATTAGGATTGTATCCATTACCGGGATTAGGATTGTATCCGTTACCGGGATTGGGATTGTATCCATTGCCAGGATTAGGATTGTATCCATTGCCGGCGGGGGTACCGTTACTGTTAGGGGCTGCATAAGGATTTCCGTATCTGTTACTCTCCGAGCCGTAAGGGTTTCCAAAGTCCCCTGCGCCGTAAGAAATCCTTTTCAAATCTCCGTTATCGGCGCCGTAAGGATTATCAACACGTTTTATTTCCTCGGTTGCTTCCGTGACAGCTTCGCTGTTTTCGGTCACCTCTGCAGGGGATTTACCGATCTCGGTATTTTCCACCGCTACATTCACCGCGTCAGTTGGTTCATTGACTGCTCCGGTACCATCAAATCCTTCAGTATTCGTTTTTATTTCTTCTCCGCAGTAAGGGCATTTTTTATCGCCGTCACTAAACCATCTTCCGCACTTTCCGCAAGTTACTATTGCCATTTTCTTTCCTTTCATTCTCGGCTAACGAGGGCTTGTGCACTTCCTAAAGGAATCCGGGTCGCCGTTTGACTCGAAGATCACAAGCTCTTGGAGCATTCTTTTGTAAATCAAGGCTATTTTTTCTTTACATATTATTGAGCGCTTCAAAATACCAATCCATAAATCCCATGCTTATCAGAACAGTGCCCACTATTCCTATCACGATTCCGATTATACTGAATATCACTGCATATCTCTTTTTCGCCTTTTCCAGCTCCTCGGTAGGCTGCTGCGGAGCTGTCAGTACGTTATACAACGCTAAAAAACCAAATATGGGGCTTTGCATAAAAGCAATTATAGCAAGCACTAAGATCCCCTTATTCAAGCGTCTTGGCGTACCCATATTATATCCGTAAGGTGGCGGCTGTCTCCACGGTTGACCGTTGTTACCGTATCCATACTGGTTTTGGTTGCCATACTGGTTTGGGTTACCATACTGGTTTTGGTTGCCGTACTGGTTTTGGTTGCCGTACTGGTTTTGGTTGCCGTACTGGTTTTGGTTGCCATACTGGTTTTGGTTGCCATACTGGTTTTGGTTGCCATACTGGTTTTGGTTGCCGTACTGGTTTTGGTTGCCGTACTGGTTTTGGTTGCCATACTGGTTTTGGTTGCCGTACTGGTTTTGGTTGCCGTACTGGTTTTGGTTGCCGTACTGGTTTTGGTTGCCGTACTGGTTTTGGTTGCCGTACTGGTTTTGGTTGCCGTACTTGCTGTTGTTAGGGGAATAATTCGTATCCGAATTAACCGAATCTCCGTTTCTGGCGTGTCCGCAAGCAAGACAGACCTTATCACGGTCATCCATTTTAGCACCGCAATTGGTACAATAGGTAAATGCCATTTTAAAAAATTCCTTTCAGTTGAATGACAGCACTCGATGCGTTTTCAATAAGATACGCAAGCAGTGGCGTGAAATAAATCATTCCGTACATAATATCCGTTCTTCTCGAATGGATTGGAAGCGGGGGTTAAAAAAGTGCGAGTATTGACATTATGCGAATCAAAACGACTCCAACACTTATAGCAAGTCCGACCATGCTCACCAGCTTAGCCGTCTTTAGATTTCTTTCCTCTTCACTGTCTGTGTATGCATCAGCGGCGCGTACAACACAAACCGTAGCAACAATACCAAACAGTGTATTAAACACAAGAGTCACTATTGCCAATGTCAGCATACCGCTGTTTATCTCCCTTTTGGAGTGCGAGACCGTAGGAGGATTTTCACCTTCGTTTGGCTTTTTAGCCCTTGCTTTTTCGCAATCCGGGCAATAATCCTCGTTTTCTCCGATCAATGCGCCGCAGTCCTTACAGTAATTCATTGCCATCTCGGTCCCTCCTTATACTTTATAATCACAGTATGATCCCAATCCCCCTGCTTTACGTCAGGTTTGGGGATCACTTATTAGAGTTGATGTAAGGCCAATACGCCTTGAAATAACTGAATCCCGAGAAAAGAGTTGTGACAACCATTAGTCCCATCATAACAAAGCTGCCGATATATCCGTCCCATACGATAGGCTCAAGTATTATAATGATAATTCCCACTATCTGGCTTACGGTTTTCATTTTTCCCCAGATATTTGCCGCGATAACGATCCCCTCAGCAGAGGATACAACCATTCTCATAGAGGTTACCGCAAGCTCACGGAGTATTATCACAAAAGCAGCCCATACAAATACACTGCAGAAAAGCTCATCCTCACGGTTCATGACCAAAAGCCCCAGCATAGCACCGAAAACCAAAAGCTTATCCGCAAGAGGATCCATGAATTTTCCAAAATCGGTCACAAGCCCGTATTTTCGCGCGATCTTTCCGTCCAGCATATCGGTAAACGAAGCCAGTCCGAAAATTGCCGCCGCAAGAATTCTCGCCAACAGATAATTTCCCTCCGCATCTGAAACCAGTCCGGGGAATACAAGGAAGAATAAGAAAAACGGTATCATTATCACTCTGAGCACCGTAAGCTTATTCGGTAAATTCATTTTAATCACCATTCCTTTCAGACTCTTTCTTTTTTATACTTTTTCTCCGAAAAGGTCATAGTCTACCGTTTCGGTTATTTTCACCTTAACTATCTTTCCCGCGCTGAGTCCCTTGGGTGCTGAGAAGTACACCATTCCGTCAATATCCGGAGCATCCCCCTTGCTTCTTCCGTAATAAGTTTCCGCTACCACGTCATAGCCCTCTATTATTACGTCAAGCACCATTCCAAGCTTCCTCTGATTGATCTCCGCGCTGACCTCTGCCTGAGTCGCCATAACTATATCCGCACGGTCCTGCTTCACCTGCTCGTCTATCTGACCGTCAAAATCTGCCGCCGGAGTTTCTTCCTCACGGGAGTAGGGAAATGCGCCAAGCTTATCAAATTTCGCCTCGCGTATAAATCTGCAGAGCTCCTCGAATTGCTCCTCGGTTTCTCCCGGGAAGCCGCAGATAACGGTGGTGCGAAGAACGATATCCGGAACTGCCGCTCTCAGCCTTGCTATAGCGTCTGTTATTGCCTTTTTACCGCCGCGTCGGTTCATCCTTCGGAGTATATCCTCATTTATATGCTGTATAGGCATATCAATATATTTGAGCAAGCGGTCGTTTTCCTTAAGCTCACTGCAAAGCTCGTCGGTTATCTTATCGGGATAGCAATAAAGCAATCTGAAATACGCGCTTTTCGTCTCAGCACTCAAACGTCTTATAAGCTCTGTAAGAGAATACTTACCGTAAAGATCCTCGCCGTAGCGGGTAGTATCCTGAGCTACCAGAATTATTTCCTTTGCCCCCAATGCTTCCAGAGTTTTCGCCTCGTTTACCACGTCCTCGATGGTTCTTGAACGGAATTTTCCGCGTATGTCCGGGATAGAGCAGTAGGTGCATCTGTTATCACATCCCTCTGCTATCTTCAGATAAGCGGTATGCTTTGGAGTGGTAACGAACCTCGCTCCACCTAAGGGGCAGGTATTTTTGTCCTCAAATGAGGAATATCGCTTCCCCTTGAGAACACTCTCCACCGCCTCGGTTATCTTATCTATACTTCCGACTCCCAGCATGGCGTCAACCTCAGGCATCTCCTCCATTACCTCCTCGCGGTAACGCTCGGCAAGACACCCGGTGACAACTATTCCCTTTAGCTTACGGTTTTTCTTAAGCCATGCAATATCCAGAATATTTTCAATAGACTCATGCTTTGCGCTCTCAATAAAGGCGCAGGTATTGATGATTATTACGTCAGCCTCTATCTCCTCTCCGGTTATCTCGTAACCCGCTTCAAGCAGACGTCTGAGCATGACCTCTGTATCCGTAAGATTCTTCGGACAACCGAGAGAAATAAAGCCAACCTTTGCTTTCTTTGACATTTTTCAAATATACCTTTCAAACGTTAATAAACTTAATTCCGGGGATTTACCGCGTCTTTTAAATTTATTTTTCAATCCTCTTCCTCTATGATCTGCCTTGCCATCCGTAGATCGGACGAGGTATAACCCGCGTTTTTTACCGCGCGGAGCATAGCATCACGGCGCTCGGGAGTATATTTTCTCATAAGCCTTGCACAATGGTAAGGAAAGTCTATCTCGGAAAAATCCAGTCCCTCGATAATCTCAGAATCTATGCCCTTTGCCGCGAGATAACGGCATATCTTGTATTTTCCCCAGCATCTTGACGCCAGCTTTTCCAGTGAATTCTGAGCAAGCCTTGCATCGTTTAAATACCCAAAGCGCCGCAGATATTCCGCAGCCTCGGAGATCTCATCCGTGCTGTAGCCTCTGCTCTCCAATTTATCCTTAAGCCGTTTTTCGGTAAGTGCGTCGGTAGCGGCAAGGCGCATGGCATACGCCACTGCCTCGCTTTTTTCGGTATTTGGGCTTTTGGAGATTTTTCCGTTTTTGGGGTTTCCTTCGGTGTTTTCACGCTTTTTACCACGGAAATCGGCATCCTCCGCCGGTTCAGTATCCTCAAAAAGCCTTATTGCTTTTTTCCTTTGCTTTGGAAGCTCTTCTTCATCCGTGGCATTCTCCGCCCAATCACCGTATCTTTCCCGAGCTCTGAAATATTTGCGCTCCGGGCTCACTCTTCTTCCTCTTCCGCCAGCTGAATATCAAACGCGGTATCATCATCATCATCATCGTCCCGCGCCTCGGACTCATCCATATCAAGATTTATACTGTGCATATTCGCCTTCACCTTAGCCTCAAGCTCTTGGGCAAAATCGGGATCAGCCTCTATCTTAGCCTTTACGTTATCCTTACCCTGAGCGATCTTGGTGCCGTTATAATAGAAGAACGAGCCGCTCTTTTCGATTATCCCCAGCTCAATTGCCACGTCAAGTATCTCTCCGGACTTAGATATGCCCTTACCGTAGAGAATATCGAACTCGGCAGTCTTGAAGGGGGGAGCGACCTTGTTCTTTACAACCTTACACTTTACGCGGTTTCCATAGGTATCCGTTCCGTTTTTAAGTATCTCTGCCTTTCTGACCTCAATTCTGACCGAAGCATAGAATTTCAGTGCGCGGCCACCGGGAGTCACCTCGGGATTTCCGTACATAACTCCAACCTTTTCTCGGAGCTGATTTATAAATATGCAGACGCAGTTTGATTTAGATACAGCACCCGAAAGCTTTCTCATAGCCTGGCTCATAAGTCTTGCCTGGGCGCCGACATGTGATGAGCCCATATCTCCGTCTATCTCCTGCTGCGGAACCAACGCCGCAACTGAGTCGATAACTATAACGTCGATAGCGCCGGAACGTACCAACGCCTCGGTTATCTCCAACGCCTGTTCTCCGCTATCCGGCTGAGAGATCAGCAATTCGTCAATATTCACGCCGAGATTTTCGGAATATACCGGGTCCAGAGCATGCTCGGCATCAATAAACGCGGCGTTTCCGCCCTGCTTCTGTACCTCTGCAACAACGTGAAGGGCGAGAGTGGTCTTACCAGATGATTCCGGGCCGTAAACCTCGATTATCCTTCCTCTCGGTACTCCTCCTATTCCCAAAGCCATATCCAGCATAAGGGATCCGGTGGATACTGCGCTGACCTGCATATTGGCGTTTTCGCCCAGACGCATGATGGTACCCGCGCCGTAAGCCTTGGTTATCTGCGCTATAGCGGTATCCAGCGCCTTCTTTTTATCCACCGCTCCGTTTGCTGCAGTGGCAGGCTTCTTTGTAGCTTTTGCCATATTAATCACCATTCCTTTCTTCGGCTCTGCGCGCCGAAAGGCGCAAAGAGCGACGTGAAAGTATCTGCTGCTTAGCTTTCAGCCGCGCAACATCTTTCACGCTATTTTTCCTCTCTTTCTTAGACTCTGCGCGCCGAAGGGCGCAAAGAACAACATGAAAGCAACTGTAGTTTTTCCCACCAAACAATGGCTTTCACACTGATTTTATCTCTTTTTCAACCACATTTTGAGTCGGAAATGCGTTTTTCCCACTCACTCCCTATATATCGCTATACAGGAAAATAAGAATAAACTCCGTTTAAAAGCATTGTGCTTACTGAACCTCGGGTATCAGTACATAGGAGCCTCAAATCTCCATACACCGTCCTCCAGCTTCATCATTACACTTTCTTCCCATTGTTTTCCGTCTCTTTCATAGATAACGTCAAACACTATGGTTGTTGCAGTAGATCTTTTAACCTTTGCGGTCTCGGGAAGGAATTTTCCCACCAGGTCAAACCCTTTGTGTTTTACATCAACTGTTAATACTCCGTCCGCTTCACTGTATCTCGGCTCGGGACCGTTATCTCCGTATCCGGTAAAAAGCAGCTCTCTTATCTCTCCCTCGACCAGGTCGGAAACATACACATCCGCTATTGCCGCCTTAAGCTCTGCCTTAGTCCTGTAAGGAACTTCATCCTTCACCTTAACGTAATACGGGTTCAGTGGAGTAGAGCTGTCATACTCTCCCGGCTCTATTCCTTTTCCCCATATATATTCATTCAGCGAATAGGCAGCCCCGTATCTCTCCTTGAATATCGCCACCATCTCCTCATCAGACATGGAATTCGAGCACCCGGAAAGCACCGGAATAACCAAAAATATCAAGGCAAGCATCAGTGCCGTTATCCTGTGTTTATTCATAAGTATAGCTTTTCCTTTCGCTTAAGATCAGACCTTTAACCGACCTAAAAGGAATTTCACTCCTTTTTTACTCTGTATCGGTATCCGTTTCTTCCGTTTCGGTATCAGACTCGCTGTTTTCTTCATCCTCCGCCACGGATTCTTCTCGGTCATTCACCGCATCCTCGGTGTTTTCGGCGTTATCAACATCAACGCCTCCCTCAACATCGTCGTCAATATCCTCGCCGTCATCCTCGGGAGCCTTCGGCTCCTCATCCTCGTTTCCGACGTTTGCAAAATTAACTATCCTTGCGCCCTCGGAAAGCTTCATTATGCGGACTCCGGATGCTGTTCTGGAATATTCTGATATATCGCTTACGTGAACGCGGATGGTGATTCCGTCGTCGGTTATAACCACGATATCGTCCTTTTCGTTTACGGTTGAAACCGCCGCCAGCTTACCGGTCTTTTCGTTGATATTCTGAACTGTTACACCCTTACCGCCCCTGGAATGAGCGTTGAAATCACTGAACGGGCTACGCTTACCGTAACCGTTCTCGGTAACAGTGAGAAGGCTCTTGCCATCCTCCACCATGGTAACTCCCACCACGTAATCATCCTCGGAAAGTCGTATACCGCGGACTCCTCTCGCGGTCCTTCCCATAACTCTCGCGTCGTTTTCTTCAAATCTCACCGCGTTTCCGTTATGGGTAGCGATTATGATATGCTTGTTTCCGTCAGTATGGCAAACATACACCAATTCGTCACCTTCATCCAGCTTCAAGGCGATCTTTCCGCCCTTTCTGCGGTACTCAAATTCCTTCAGCTCAGTACGTTTAACCACGCCGTTTTTGGTAACCATAAGAAGGTACTCGCCATCCTTGAAGCCCTGGACAGCTAACATAGCGGTTATCTTCTCTCCGTCGCTCATTTCCAACACGTTTACTACGTTGGTTCCCTTAGCGGTCCTGCTCGCCTCCGGAATTCTGTACGCCTTCTGGATCTGGACCTTACCCTTATTTGTAAACATCATAAGATGCGAGTGGCTGTTTACAGCCATAACATGGGTGGCGAAATCCTCTTCCTTAGTGGTTATTCCCTTAACACCCTTACCGCCGCGTCCCTGAACACTGTACTCATTTGCAGCCATACGCTTGATATAACCGCTGTTGGTCATAGTGATAACGCAGGTGTGGCGCTCTATGAGATCCTCTATCAGTATCTCATTTTCCATCTCCACTATCTCAGTGCGTCTCTCGTCAGCGAACTTTCGCTTTATCTCAAGAAGCTCGTTCTTTATTATCTCCTTGATCTTATTTTCATCCCCAAGCTTCTCGCGCAGCTCAGCTATGGTAGCATAAAGCCTTGCAAGTCTGTCCTCGACCTTCTGTCTTTCCATTCCGGAAAGGCGACCGAGAGTCATTTCAACTATTGCCTGCGCCTGCGCTTCACTTAAAGAGAAGGTATCACAAAGCTTTAATTTCGCATCGGGAATTGACTCCGAGGAGCGTATTATATCAATCACCGCGTCGATATTATCAATAGCTATCTTGTAGCCCTCGAATATATGAGCCTCCCTTATAGCTTTATCAAGCTCGAATTTAAGTACTTTTACCGTTACCTCCTCGCGGTGTCTGATATAGTTTCCAAGTATTTCCTTAAGTCCCAACACCTTTGGTACGTTATTTACCAGAGCCAGCATATTTACCGCGCAGGTATCCTGGAGCTGAGTGTATTTATAGAGCTGATTCAGTATTACCTCACCGTTTGCATCTCTGCGATACTCAATAACCACTCTCAGTCCATCCTTACCGGACTCGTCACGGATAGCGGTTATTCCCTCTATCTTCTTATCCTTGTGACAGTCAGCCATCTGCTCTACCATAGTCACCTTATTCACCATATACGGTATCTCGGTCACTATTATACGGTGGTTTTTATCGTCAACCTCAGCCTTGGAGCGTACCGTTATCCTGCCCTTACCCGTGGTATACGCCTCGTATATTCCGGCAGTTCCGCAAATGGTTGCGGCGGTGGGGAAGTCCGGGCCCTTTACGTAATTCATAAGCTCGGATACGGTGGCATCCGGATTATCCATAAGATATACGGTTCCGTCTATTACCTCTCCCAGATTATGGGTGGGAATATTTGTCGCCATACCGACAGCGATACCCACGCATCCATTTACAAGAAGGTTAGGGAAGCCCGCCGGGAGAACCACCGGCTCCTCAAGTTTGTTGTCGAAGTTAGGGGTGAAATCCACCACCTTCTTCTCTATATCCATCAGCATTTCGTCAGCCAGCTTTGACATCCTCGCCTCGGTGTAACGGTAAGCAGCCGCCTGGTCACCGTCTATATTACCGAAGTTACCCTGACCGTCGATAAGCGGATAGCGCAGTGAAAAGCTCTGCGCCATACGGACCATGGAATCGTAAACCGCCGCGTCGCCGTGAGGATGGTAGCGTCCGAGAACATTACCGACCGTTGTTGCTGATTTACGGTACGGTTTGTCATAGGTCAGATGATCCTCGTACATGGCGTACAGAATACGTCTGTGTACCGGCTTGAGTCCATCTCTTACGTCAGGTATCGCTCTCGACATTATAACGCTCATTGCGTAATTTATAAACGAGCTCTTTACCTCTCGCTCCATTCTTATCGGTATTATCTTCTGTTCCGCGAACTCGATATCCGTAGTATCTCTTTCTTTTTTATCCATTGTATTTATTTTCCTTTCTGATCGCAGCTTACAGCGCCGCGCCGTTGAAATTCAGAGAAATCCACATCAGTATATCATCCACATAGGTGGAAACTGTCTTTTTTTTCGTGTTTTCCACCCGTCTCAACGGAGCGGATTTCCACATCACAAAACCCAAACTCAGATTTCAACGTTATTCACGTTTGATCACGGTTTACTTTTTACGGTGATTGGTTTTTTCTTAGTTCGGTTTTTATGATGTTGCTACACAAAATACGTTTTAACCGCATCCTAAAAACCGCACTCACCGCCGAGTTTTCCACACGGTTTTCCACATCAGGTGGAAAACTCATTTTCCACTGTGGATTTTCTTTTTTTTCGCCCAAAATTCTTAAAAAAGCTTATCAGATATCAAGATTCGAGACAAACTGAGCGTTCTGCTCGATAAACTCACGTCTCGGCTCAACCTTATCTCCCATCAGAAGCGAGAATATCTCGTCGCATCTTATCGCATCCTCAATGGTAACAAGCTTAAGCGTGCGCCTTGCCGGATCCATGGTGGTCTCCCAAAGCTGCTCGGGGTTCATCTCACCAAGTCCCTTATATCTTGAGGCTTCAACTCGTTCTCCACCCAGCTCTCGGATATATTCGTCGCGTTCCTCATCACTGAAGGCATAACGCTCCTGCTTTCCCTTGAAAACCTTATAAAGCGGAGGCATTGCAAGATATATGTGCCCCTCCTCTATCAGCTTCTTCATGTGTCTGAAGAAGAAAGTGAGAAGCAGTATCTGAATGTGCGATCCGTCAACGTCAGCATCCGCCATTATGATTATCTTTCCGTAACGCAGCTTTGCAAGATCAAATTCCTCGCCTATACCGCATCCGATCGCCTGTATTATAGGGATAAGCTGCTGATTGGAATAAACCTTATCAAGACGGCTCTTTTCTACGTTAAGCACCTTACCTCTCAAAGGAAGTATAGCCTGGAACCGTGAGTTTCTTCCGTCCTTTGCGCTTCCGCCTGCGGAGTTACCCTCAACCAGGTAAAGCTCGGTAAGCTCCGCCCTGCGCTCCTGGCAGTCCCAAAGCTTGCCTGGAAGAGATGCGCCGTCCAGAACCCCTTTTCTTCTTGTGAGATCCCTCGCCTTACGCGCAGCCTCTCTCGCTCTCGCCGCAGCCAGTGTCTTGTCCAGAATAGCTCTTGCCACCGAGGGGTTTTCCTCGAAATACTCCGCAAGCTTTGTCTCCACCAGGTTGTTTACCATGGCGCGCATTTCGGAGTTTCCTAACTTACCCTTAGTCTGTCCCTCAAACTGGGCATCCTGAAGCTTTACCGATACTATAGCGCAAATTCCCTCGCGGGTATCGTCACCGGTAAGATTCTTATCGCTGTCCTTTAAGATACCGTATTTTCTTCCGTAATCGTTCACCACCTTGGTAAGCGCGGTCTTGAATCCCGTCTCATGGGTACCGCCCTCGATGGTGTTTATATTATTCGCGAAGGTCATTACCGTATCAACGTAGGTATCGTTGTACTGTATCGCGACCTCGGCGGTATTCACGCCGTTCTGCGCCTTCATGTATATTACCGAGGGATGTATCACCTCGCAATGCTTTATGGTGTTCAGATAAGAAACAAAGCTGGTTATACCGCCCTCATAGCAAAGATCGTCAGTGACCGGCTCCTCGCCTCGCTCGTCGGTAAGGATTATACGAACTCCCGCATTCAGAAACGCCTGCTCTCTGAAACGGTTCAGCAGTGTCTGATAATCAAATTCAAGAGTTTCGAATATCTTGCTGTCGGGATAAAAGCGAACGTACAGACCGTGCTCCTCTGTTGCTCCCTCGCATTTATATTCTCTTGCCACCCTTCCTCTCTCAAAGCGCTGGGTGTACTTCATCCCGTCTCTGCAGTCCTCGTACTCCAGCCACTCTGAAAGGGCGTTTACGACCGAGGCTCCCACTCCGTGGAGTCCACCGGAGATAACATATCCCGATCCGCCGAATTTACCGCCGGCGTGAAGCACCGTAAAAACCACCTCAGGAGTAGGCTTTCCGGTTTTATGGATATGAGCGGGGATTCCGCGTCCGTTATCCTTTACCGAGATGCTTCCGTCCTTGTGCAGAATCACCTTTATGGTATCACAGGCACCGGCTACCGCCTCGTCTATTGAGTTGTCCACTATTTCGTAAACCAGATGATGCAGTCCTCTTTCGGAGGTGGAGCCGATATACATACCCGGTCTCTTTCGCACCGCCTCAAGTCCTTCAAGAACCTGTATTTGCGACTCGTCGTAGCCCTCAGTTTTCTTCACTCTGTTCTCAGATGCAGCATCCTCCGGCATCTCTGAACCGTTTTCAATAATATTCTCTGCCATTTTTCCACTCGATCCTTTCTTTATCAGCTCGAATATATCCCAACACACGGCGCGCGCCTCAAAGCTCGCGCACGGCGTGATTTTTTTATCTTTTGACTCTCCACCGCATCAAACGTTCCCAAAACGTCCCCGGTACGTATATTCGCCTCGATCTACGGTAGCCATCTTGCTTTCTTCACCATATCGCTCAATACGCCGGAGGCAAACTGGGATAGGTATATTTTACCGTCCACTGTAAGCACAAAGCTTTTCGGCAGCTCATATCCCGCCCTTACCACACAGCCAAGCTTTTCCTTCTTCTTCAGCATGCTCTTGGTATCAGAACCTACAGACGAGCTGTCGAGATCGAATATCCCCACGATATCCTCTCCCCTTATAAGAGTATCCGCTCCTACGTTAAGGTACATATTCAACACCGCCCTTCAGCTCTCATCGGAACAGTATACGCCATCGGCAACTCTGAACACCCTCGAGCCCTCCGGGATCCTTTCGCAGGTCGTGATCATCACCTGCCTGCCTTCCAGTCCACCGAGAACGTATTCCTTTCGCCGCTCGTCAAGCTCACTCAGTATATCGTCCAGTAAAAATACAGGATACTCCCCCGTCTCATCCCTGGAAAGCTCGCCCTCGCCCAGCTTCATTGCCAGAGCGATGCTTCTCTGCTGTCCCTGTGATGCGTAGACACGGGCATCATTGCCGTTCAGCGTCACCGCAATATCGTCCTTATGCGGCCCATAAAGAGTGCTCCCCGCACGGAGCTCCTTTTCGGTATTTCCGGTAAGCAGACGGAGATATTCCTCCTCACTCTTACCGTCACCGTATCTGAGCGTTGCTCGTTCTCTTCCGCAGGTCATATCGTCTATAAGCGCCTCTACCTTCAGCGCCAGCCTCTCTACGTACCGTGCTCTGTATTCCGCTATCACCGCCGCCTCGCGGGCAAGCTGACATGACAGCACCTCCAGAGTATCATTAAACATAGGCGCGGAGGAATCCTTTAGTACGCTGTTGCGCTGAAGGAGTATCTTCTGATACCGAGAGAGAGCCGACATATACGCGGGATATAGCTGAGATATTGCCACATCCGCGAAGCTCCTTCTCTCAGAAGGGCCTTCCTTTACCATCGAAAGATGCTCCGGACTGAACAGCACTGCTCTGAACGAGCCTATAAACTCACTCATGCGCCGTATATTCACGCCCTCTTTTGTGCATATACGCCTATCTGTGGCACTCAGACGCACCTCGTGATGACGCAGTCGGGCGTTATCACGGAAAACTATTCCCAGCTCCGCGCTCTCACACCCAATTCTTATCAGCTCTTTGTCCTTTGCCCCGCGAAAGCTTTTACCTCTCGCGAAATAATAAACTCCCTCGATGGCGTTGGTCTTTCCCTGAGCATTACTGCCGATAAAAACGTTCACGCCCTCACTGAGCTTTATCTCAGCTCTCTCAATATTGCGATAATTTACGTATCTGATACTTTCACAATACATCTTCCGTACCGCTTACCCTTAAATTCTGCCTGCCGCTCATTCCTTCATTCTTATAGGAAGTACAAGATACAGATAATCTCCGTCATCCTGCTTTTCGGAAGGTGTTATTACCATGCATGACAATGGGGTATTAAGTGCGCACATTACCTCCTCGGTGCCGCAGGCGCGCAGCGCGTCAAGAAGGAATCTGCAGTTGAAGCCTATTTCTATATCAGCCCCCTCCTTCTGAACCGCGATCTCGTCGTATGATCGACCGTTGGCGGAAGTGGAGGTTATCTTCAATGCATCATCACAAAAGCTGCACTTAACATAGCTTCTTGCCTGTCCCATGGATTTATCCTCAGAGACCAGAGATGCTCTCTCCAGACTGCGGATATACTGCTCTGTATCTATCTTTACAAATATTTTGCTCTCCTTCGGGATAAAGCGCTCATATTCCAGATATTCTCCCTCGATAAGACGGGTAAAGAAGGTATAATCCTCAAATTCGAACACAGCGTTCTTTCTCGAAACCGAAACCGTAACATCATCCTCATTATCCTTGAGGTTTTTCTGAAGCTCGGTTATCGCCTTTCCGGGCAAGATAAATCTTATATTAAGAGCTTTGCCTCCCTCGGACTCGTTTACAAACTCGCAGACCTGGGCTCTGACCGCTAATCTGTTACCGTCGCAGGCGACCACCTTCAAGGTATTTTCATTTATATCAAAAAAGCAACCGTTCAGTACCGCCTTGCTCTCATTCTGAGCCACTGCAAACACCGTGTCCGCGATCATGGAACGAAGCACACCCTGGTGAAGTGTAAATTTATAATCCCCCTTGAACTCCGGAATCGAAGGGAACTCCTCTCCGCCCAGAGCATTCAGCTCAAATTCACTTTTTCCGCCGGTTATTTTTGCACTAAATCGGTTGTCTACCGAAATTCTGATGTCACCCTCGGGAAGCATCCTTATAATCTGGTTGAACTTTGTTCCGTTTATTATAAAGCTGCCCTCCTCCTCTACTTTCGCGTCGATCTCTGCATAAAATCCCTTATCCAGGTCAAAGGAGGTGAGGCTGCATTTTCCGGAGCCCTCTGTGGTTATCAGAATCCCCTCAACTGCGGCAAGTGTGTTTTTTGATGAGACCGCGCCCATCAAGGGAGCTACAGCCTCGCAGAGTACGCTTTTATCAAATACTATGTTCATTTTTCTGCCTTTCTTTTTATTCACTTTTTACTTGCTTTGGGCTTTCTCTTTTGCCCGTTTGCCGTTTGATATCGGCGCTAAATTTAAATTGAAATTCAA
>JAFVTO010000046.1 GCA_017503165.1 Clostridia bacterium
AGGTGATAGCAGAGAAGGGGAGCGCAAACGTTATTTTTGCCGCCGCTCCTTCACAGAACGAGATGCTTGAGGCGCTTTTGGAAAGCGATCTTGATTTTTCAAAGATCAATGCCTTTCACATGGATGAATATGCCGGGTTGCCCAAAACACATCCCCGATCATTCTGAACATATCTTACGCAGCACATTTTCGGTAAAGCCCCCTTCAAAAGCGTTAATATTATTGATGCGATGAAGGATATCGAAGAGGCTTGCGAGGATTATTCCGCGCTTCTCAGGGAATATCCGGTTGACGTTGTATGCATGGGTATTGGTGAAAACGGTCATATTGCCTTTAACGATCCGCCGGTAGCGGACTTCTGCGATAAGGCGCTCATAAAGAAGGTTGAGCTTGATGACGTTTGCCGTATGCAACAGGTGCACGACGGGTGCTTCCCGGATTTTGACAGTGTGCCGAAATATGCTCTTACTCTTACAGTTCCCGCGCTTATGAGCGCAAGATATTTGGTTTGCACCGTTCCCGCCCCTACAAAGGCTGAGGCGGTCTTCAGAACTCTTACCGGAGAGATCGGTGAAGCTTGTCCGGCTACCGCCATGAGAAGGCATTCTGATGCTGTAATGTTCCTGGATCAGGATTCCGGTGCGAAAATTATTTGACAGATTGGGGCGGCATTGCCCGGAATGAAAGGCATGCTTATGAAAATGAAAAGAATTGTTTTCAACGGATTTCGGCACGTTCATATTGACGGGCTTTATAAGGCGGTGTGTTCCTGCCCCGGCATTCAGACTGTCGGTTGCTACGAGCCGGACAAAATGGCAAGGGAGAGTGCCGCCACACGTTTGGGAGCAGAGATAAGCTCTGGCGGCTTTGAGCAGATGCTGAATGTTGCGGATATAGTAGCCATCGGCGGTAGGTACGGAGAGCGGGGAGAAGCTGTGATACAAGCATTGAAGGCAGGCAAGCACGTTATTGCAGACAAGCCAATTTGCACATCGCTTTATCAGCTTTCAGAAATAAAACGTCTTTCCGAGGAAAAGCAGCTTTCTGTGATGTGTATGCTGGACCTTCGTTATACGCCGAATGCTGTAGTGGCAAAAAAGCTGCTTGAAAGCGGGGAACTCGGGGAGATACGCAACGTTTCATTCAACGGGCAGCACTGTCTTGACTACGGAAAACGTCCTGAATGGTATTTTGAAGAGGGAATGCACGGAGGAACGGTAAACGATCTGGCGATACACGGCGTTGATCTGGTACGTATGTTGACCGGTATGGATTTTATTCATGCGGATGCAGTCAGGACATGGAATTCCTATGCAGTAAAGACACCGGATTTCAAGGATTGCGCTATGCTTATGGCTCGACTTGAAAACGGCGCAGGAGTGATGGCGGATATCTCATATTCAGCTCCGAAATCCGCTTTTACATTACCGAGCTATTGGGAATTCAGATTCTGGTGCGCCGACGGAATGTTGGAATTTAATTATGCAACACCGGGAGTGAGAGTGTACCGTGAGGGCGAGAGTAAAGGAGTTACTGTATTTGGGGAGAAGCCAACCGGTAGCTGGCTCTCCGATCTGCTTTCAGAAATCGATGGAGAATACGGGTGCTTTACCCGTGAGGTTCTGGAGTCTGCGCGTCAGACACTGTGGCTACAAGCTCAGGCTGAAAAATGCTGAAAGCTTATAAAGAATGGGATGAGGATGGGATACTGTGGATAAATACTTGATTCGAGGAGGAAGAGTGATACTTCCGAGCGGAATAGACGAACGAACCGACGTTTTGCTGGCGGAGGGAAAAATAGCTGCGCTTCTTTCTCCGGATGCTCCGATGCCGGAGGGGACGGAGCTGATCTCAGCATCCGGACTTTACGTTTCTCCCGGGTTTGTTGACGTGCATCAGCACGGTGGAGGCGGCAGTGACTATATGGATGGAATGACGGATACTTTTCTGAATGCCACTTCAATGCATTTGTGCCACGGAACAACCTCTGTAATGCCTACGTCTGTATCGGCGGACACAGAGAGCATAAAACGTGCTATACAGTTATACCGGGAGGCGGAAAGTGATACACGAATACCGTGTAATCTACTGGGGTTGCACCTGGAGGGTCCATATATTTCGTCTTTGCAGGCGGGGGCGCAAAAGCCGGAGCATTGCAGGAATTTTGATGCTCGGGAGTATGAATATCTGTATGAGCTTTCCGAGGGGAGAATAAAGCGTTGGAGCGTAGCGCCGGAGATGAGCGGTGTTGAGGCATTTGCGGATTATGCAGTGAAAAACGGTATTATGCTGAGCATTGCCCACTCAAATGCTACATTTGAGCAGGTTTTGAAGGCATACGGTTTGGGCTTCCGTCACATTACGCATTTTTATTCCTGTATCAGTACAGTTCGCCGTGAACAAGGATTCCGTATTGCCGGAGTGGTGGAGGCAGCATACTATCTCGATGATATGAATGTTGAGCTTATCGCAGACGGTTGCCATCTGCCGGAGTCCTTACTGAAGCTCATAACACATTTGAAGAGAACAGAGAATATATCTCTCGTTACAGATTCGATACGGGCGGCGGGGCTTAATGTTACCGATAGCTGTATAGGCGCACTTGACTCTCCGCAACCTGTGATTATAGAGGACGGAGTGGCAAAAATGCCGGATAGACAGGCGTTTGCGGGAAGCATAGCTACCTCAGACAGGCTTATACGCACCATGGTAGGTATAGGAGTTTCATTATGCGATGCGGTTCGCATGGTCACGGTGAACCCGCTTCGCATGGCTGGTGTTGGCGAAAATAAGGGGGAGATAAGGCCCGGTGCAGATGCGGATATATGTATTTTCGACAGCGGAATAAACGTTAGGGATGTTTTTGTTGGAGGAGTAAAGAAAAAGTAATAATTCAGGTCAATTGAGCCTCGACGTCTCAGGCGCGTAACGACGGTTATTCGGTTTGTTTTGTAAAAAAATCAAAAAAATTCAAAAAAGTCTTGAAAAATTCAAATTTTTGTGTTATAATTGTTTTCGAATTATTATTAAACAAATTTTGGAGGTTTATCATGAAAAAAAGAGCTATCGTATCACTTGCGCTTCTGCTTGTGATGATATTCGGTCTTGTTTCCTGCGGAGGCGGAACCAAGATGACGATGGGAACCGGCGGTACCGGCGGTACATACTTTGCGTTTGGCGCTATTCTGAGCCAGTATGTTGAGAAGAATGCAGGTGTGGGTTGCGTTGCGGTATCCACTGACGGCTCCAAGGCAAACATTCAGGGAATCGCTTCCGGTGACTATCAGCTCGGAACCGTTCAGTCTGACGTTATGGCGTATGCATGGAACGGTACTAACACCTTTGCAGACAGCGGTAAGGTTGATTCCTTCCGTGTAATCGGCGGTCTGTATGCTGAAGCAGTTCAGCTTATTACTATGGATCCCGAAATCAAGAGCGTTGCTGACCTTGAGGGCAAGGCGGTTTCTATCGGCGCTCCCGCATCCGGTG